>CAMPIM010000024.1 GCA_946886365.1 uncultured Novosphingobium sp. | reverse complement strand
GTTCTCAGTATTTCCAGCTTAGCGTTGTCTGGCGAACAAATCTTGAGGTGAGGCCTATATCGGGAGGAAGGCTTGTCTGTGCGCCGACGTCGCGGCCGCAAGCGCGCCCGGGGCAGTCGGACACCGGTGCCGGGGGCACTTCGCCCAGGTGACCGCTGGTCGATGGACTTTGTCGCCGATACGTTTGGCGCGTCGCGCAAGTTCAGGATTCTGGCGATCAACGATGATTGCTGCCGGGAGAACCTGTGCTTGGCAGCGGACACCAGCATCTCGGGGGCTCGAGTGGCGCGCGAACTGGATGCGCTGGTTCGCCTCCATGGGAAACCTGCTTGCATCGTCAGTGACAATGGCACTGAATTTACGAGCCGCGATCCTGCAGTGGGCCAGCAAGAACAAGGTCGAGTGGCATTACATCGATCCCGCCCAGCCAGGATCGAAGCGCTGCGACTGTCATTGGCCGACGTCACGCAGCCGCAGAAGCGTTCGAGCACGACCTCTTCGACAAGCAGATCAAGCGGTCGATCCTCGACGCGGTGACGTTCGGCGATGCGCCGCGCGGCGGCGGCGACCGCTTCGGGATTGATTGGATCATCATATTCATGCGTCATCGGCCCGCTCCGTATTCGCCTAAACCAAAGCCATCCTGGCCGCAGCGATCAGAACATCGAGCCTCAATCCCGACTACTCATCGCGCCAGATTGAACAAGGTCAGCATACCGCCAATCGCGATACCGAAGACCATCATCATGACGCCGGCGATCCGCAGAATATAGGTAAGCGGATCCTCATCCTCATTTCCCGCTCGCAACCGGCTTGCGGGCGGTTTCGGGCGTCCGATAGCTCGCCTGAAGCTGGCCTGCCGGAACGCCATGTTGAAACCGAGCAACACAAGAAGCAGTCCGAAAAAATCCACGAGCCATACATAACCGGGCACATTTCTCTCCTGAAGTTTCCAGGATTGCCGCGCGCGTTCATCCCGCGCATGCCGCCAATCCCTGATCGAGGCCGGCGATCAGATCTTGTTCGGCTTCGAGGCCAATCGAAAGCCGCAGCAGGCTGTCGCTGATGCCCGCTCTTGAGCGCGCCTCCTCGCCCATATCGGCATGGGTCATGGTCGCCGGATGCGCGACCAGGCTCTCGATCCCACCCAGCGATTCCGCGAGCGTGAAATAGCCGACCGCAGCGACAAACCGCCGAACCGCTTCCACTCCTCCGGCGAGCTCGAAACTCAGCATCGCGCCGAAACCGCGTTGTTGACGCGAGGCGATCCTGTGCCCTGGATGTGCGGGAAGTCCGGGGTAATGCACCCGGGCGACCGCCGGATGCCGCTCGAGAAATCGGGCGACGATCATGGCGCTACGCTGTTGCTGCTCCATTCTGGGAAACAATGTGCGAAGACCGCGCAGGGTCAGCCAAGCATCGAACGGCGCACCGGTGGTGCCTACGACGTTCGCCCAGTGGCGCAGCTCTTCGACCTGCCCCGGATCGGCAGCAACCACCGCACCCCCGATTACATCGGAATGGCCGTTGAGATATTTGGTCGTGGAATGAACGACGTAATCGGCGCCCAGCGCGAGCGGCTGCTGGATGGCCGGCGACAGGAATGTGTTGTCGACCGCAACCGCGGCGCCCGCCGCACGCGATTTCGCGGCAAGCTCCGCGATATCGACGACCCGCATCAGGGGATTGCTCGGCGTCTCGATGAGAACCAGCGCCGGAATTTCCTCCAACGCGGCGGCAAAGGCCCTCTCGTTACCCTGGTCAACGAACCGGACGACGCAATGCCCCCGGTTCGCACGCGCGTTCAAGAGGCGCATCGTGCCGCCATAGCAATCATGCGGCGCAAGGATGAGATCGCCTGGTCCCAATCGTCCGACAAGAAGGTCGAGAGCTGCCATACCGCTCGATGTCATGATCGCCCCGGCTCCGCCCTCCAACCTTGCCAGCGCCTCGGCAAGAAGGTCGCGCGTCGGATTGCCTGCCCGGCCGTAATCGTAGGAACGCGGTTGATCGTAGCCGGCAAACTCATAGGTGCTCGAAAGATAAAGCGGTGGGGCGACCGCTCCAAAGGCAGCATCGCTGGCGACGCCGTGCGCGGCGGCGATCGTCTGGGCGCGAGGCACCTGATCCTTAGATTTAGTCATTGAAGTGGCGTCCCTCGGTTACTTCGCGCACGATGCGGGCTCGGCCGAATTGCCGGTCTGAGTGCCGAATGAAATGGTGAGTGACCGGCCTGACCGAACTTCGGAAGACGCCGGCTGCGGCAGGGGGACCGCGAGTCGGCGTCTAGCCCGGTGAAGTAGCCGTTGAGCCAAAGCACCTGCGCCGCTGTTGGCGACGCGGTCAGATCCTGAACCGATCGCCATTGCTCCAGAGTCAGGGGATTCCCTGGATGCTCGCTCTGCGTCATGCACTTGTCCTCGGCTGCCGTCTCCGTTCCCGCGCTCCGGCCTGCTTTCGCGGGATCCTCTCCGGGCGCTGTTGTCGTGAAGCCTCTTCACTCTGCAGATCGGGTTGTGTCGGTTAAATTAGCATAAGACAAATGAATGTTATTCATATTTTATAACATCATAATTGCATTGAATGGCACTTACTCACCCAGTTGTTCGAAAATGCCGGTGAAGAGCGGTCGCATACGCTGGATTTCCTCGCGATGGACGGCGGACAGGGAGTCGAGTAGCGTATAGGCCTTGGGGGTGAGGCGCAGCAGCGCCCGCCTGCGATCAACAGCAGCCGCCTCGCGCGTAATCAGCTTCAACGCCTCGAGGCGATTGATCAGGCCCGTGGCGCTGTGCGGCTTCAATATCAGACGTTCCGCGACATGACCAACGGTGGCCTCATCCGGCGCACAGCCCCGGATCGCGAGCAGCGCCTGATGCTGCTGCGGCGTCAACCCGACTTCGATGGCCTGCTCCTCGCTGAACGCCTGGAAGCGGCGGATGGCATGGCGAAACGAGGCCAGCGCCGCATAGTCGGCATCTCCCAGCAATTTATCCTTTTGCCTCAAATGATCCTCACTTGTTGAACTATATCGCAATACGATATAGTCGGCGCGCACATATTTTTACAGGATAATGCCGATTCATGTCCCTGACACCCCCGCGCGCCGTCGAAGGCCATCAACTTGCCGACCATAGCGTCGACCGCCGCATGGTCATGCTGGCGGCAATGGCCATCGTGGTCGGAACGGGCGGCGCCTTTGGCGCATGGGTGCTGGTCAAGCTGATCGCGATCGCCACCAATCTCTTCTGGTTTGGTCGTCTCTCCGCCGATCACTCGGTGATTACCGATGCATCGGTGGGCTGGCTGGTGATAGTGATCCCCATCATCGGCAGCCTTATCGTGGGTCTGATGGCGCGCTTCGGATCGGACAAGATCCGCGGTCATGGCATTCCCGAGGCGATCGAGACGATCCTGTTCGGCGAGAGCCGGCTGTCGCTCAAGGTCGCACTGCTCAAACCCCTGTCCTCGGCGATCTCGATCGGCAGCGGCGGCCCCTTCGGGGCGGAAGGACCGATCATCATGACGGGCGGCGCCATAGGCTCGCTCTTCGCCCAGTGCTTCCACCTCAGCGCAGCCGAGCGCAAGACGCTGCTCGTGGCGGGTGCGGCAGCCGGCATGACCGCCATCTTCGGTACGCCGCTCGCCGCGATATTGCTGGCCGTCGAAGTGCTCTTGTTCGAGTGGAAACCGCGCAGCTTCGTCCCCGTGCTCGTCGCAGCCCTCATTTCCTTTGCCTGGCGTCCGCTGCTCCTCGGATCGGGACCGATGTTCCCGATGACAGCCATGGTCCCACAGACAAGCTGGGCGCTGCTCGCTTCCGGCGGGATCGGCCTCGTTGTCGGCCTTGAAGCGGCACTGCTCTCAACCTCCCTTTACCGCATCGAGGATCTCTTCCACCGCCTGCCATTCCACTGGATGTGGTGGCCGGCGATCGGCGCGGTGGTCGTCGGTCTGGGCGGTCTCATTGATGCCCATGTGCTGGGTGCAGGATATGCAAGCATCGAGGCCCTCCTAAACGCTTCGCTATCGCTCCGGGTCGTTGCCGCGCTCCTCGTCGTGAAGGCCATCGTCTGGCTGGTCGCGCTGGGATCTGGCACGTCTGGCGGCGTTCTCGCCCCGCTCCTCATCCTTGGCGGTGCCGCCGGGTTCCTGCTTGGGCAATTCCTGCCCGGTGATCCGGGATTCTGGGCGATGATCGGAATGGCGGGAATCATGAGCGGCGCCATGCGTGCGCCGATGACCGGCGCGATCTTCGCGGTCGAACTCACCGGGCACTTCAGCGCCATCCCATGCACGATCGCGGCTGCGGGCGGCGCCTATGCCATCAGCGTGCTGCTGATGCGGCGATCGATCCTCACCGAGAAAATCGCGCGGCGCGGACGGCATATCCTGCAGGAATATACGGTCGATCCGCTCGACCTCATCCAGGCCGGTCAAATCATGACGCGCGATCCGGCGACCCTACCGGGCACGATGACCGTGGAGGCGGCGGTATCCTTCTTCGCAACCAAAGCCGTGCATCGCAGCTATCCGGTGACCGACCCGCAAGGAAGATTGCTGGGTCTCGTCTCTCGCACCGATGCCCTGCGCTGGCAGGGCGACCGCGACGACGATCAAACGCCGCTCATCGACGCCATCTCGGACGCAGCACAGCCCGTTGCCTATCCGGACACGCCGACCGGCGTTGTCGCTGATCTCATCGTCGAATCCGGGATCGGTCGTATTCCAATCATCGAGCCCGAAACCAGGCGCGTGCTCGGCATCCTTTCGCGCCAGGATCTGCTCAAGACCCGCAGCGCGAACCGCCATGCCGAACTTGGTCGCTCACGCCATCTCGGAACAAAGCTCCAACCACGCACGCAGTAAAACGGTCTAGGATCGGTCAGTTACGACGTGCAAGAACGGGACCGGGGAACCAACCCGCACCTATTTTCGTTCGTATTGCGATACAATCTCCTGCCGCGGCATCGGAAAAGGAGGAACGGGGGGCCATCGCATGTCGGACGCCAAGGTGCTGCTGCTGGTCGAGGACGAGCCGCTTATCCTGTGGACGCTGCAGGAGATGCTAGAATTCGGCGGATATGTGGTCATCGCCGCGACCTGTGGGGTGGATGCCATCACCATTCTCGATAGCCGCCATCCTGAAATCGCCGGAGTGGTCACCGATGTGAGGCTTGGGGTGGGTCCCAACGGATGGGAGGTATCGTGGCGCGCCCGAGAACTGCAACCGGATATTCCTGTGGTGTACGCATCGGGAGATAGCGCCGCAGAATGGCCGCTTTATGGTGTTCCCAAAAGTATCATGGTTCCCAAGCCATACGGAACGTCGCAAATGCTGACGGCGATCTCGTCCGTTCTTATATCCTCGACGCCCTGAGCGTCTCGTCGCCAGTTCCTACAAACGACCTGCGTTTTCGAGATCGAGAGCGCTAAGAAGCGCGGCTGCGTCACAACAAATTTCTTGATGGAAAACTTCAATATCTTGCGGTTTTGCGTTGGCTCGATCCCGCTAGAAGGCACAATATGTGTAAACCTCTTCTCGCGCTCGTCGCGCTGCTTTTGATCCCGTCTGAACTCGAGGCGAAGGACAAGGTAAAGCCGTCATTGCAATTCACCGTTCTCGAAGACGACTATCAGTGGAACAATGACATCGAGCAGGCACGCTCCGCTCTTGCCCGGGAGATTCCGCCAGGCACGTCCTTCTGGAGCGCACTCGACATCCTCCAAGAGGCTGGCGCGCATTGCACGGGTGATCGCCAAGATCCCAGCCTCGCTCGCTGCGTCTATTCCGACTGGATGACGGTGCATGACTACTACCGAGCCAATTTCTACTGGACGGCGGTCGTCCGCCTTGACGATGGCAAGGTGGGGAGCCTCACGCTCGATCGCACCGTCGAGGAGAAATGAGCGGGAACCGGGTTCGGCATCGCCGAATTTGTGCCGCGGTCGTCGGTCAGCGAATCCTGGAAGGCTGCGCGCACGCGCCAGCAGCAGACGTGGCAGTCCAGCTTCTGGCGGTGGAAGAAAACACATCGGGCTTCAGTTGGACCACCCGCCGCCAAGTGCGAGGAACAGCGTAATCTGATCGTCATTGATTGCCGCGCGCGCCTCCGCCGCTGCCTGATCCGCCGCGACGCGGTCGCGTTCGGCCTCGAGTGCTGGCAGCGCGGCGATCTTGCCTCCACGCCGCAACTGACCCACCCGCATCGCTGCTCGCGCGGCATCCTCGGAGGCGCGATCCAGGCCTTGCTGCTGCTCAAGCCCGGCGGCGTAGTTGGTCAGCGCCGTTTCAACCTCGCGCAGGGCCTTGATCACCACGCCATCAAATGCGGCCAGGTCGCCGCGGCTTTGGGCTTCTGTTGCCGCGATGCGGGCGCGAACGGCGTGCCGGTTGAGCGTCCAGCTGATCATCGGGCCGAGACCGAAACGGTTGGTGAGCGGCGACAGGAAATCGGCGGCAGCGCCGGTGGAACCGACCGATGCTCCCAGACGGATGTCGGGATAGAGATCGGCGGTGGCGACCCCGATCCGCGCTGTCGTCGCGGCGAGACGGCGCTCAGCCATACGGATGTCGGGCCGGCGCTTGAGCAGCGCCGCACCATCGCCAACGGGGATCACGCGTCTCAGCGCTAGCGGTGCGTGACAGGCTAGCAGGCCAGGATCCGCTTCGCCCGGCGTGCGACCAGCCAGCGCCGTGACACGAAAAAGGGCGTTGCGCTGACGCGCCACCAACCGTGGCAGCCGTGCCTTGCTGGTTTCGAGCAAGGCTTGCCGCCGGTCCAATTCATAGGGAGCCGCGCGTCCATGCGACACCATAATCCGGGTCAGACGAACGCTTTGCTCCAGGACGGCAATCGCACGGTCGAGCACAGTGCGCTGATAGCCCGCGTTGCAGATGTCGGCATAGGCGCGCGCCGTTTCGGCCGCGACGGTCACACGCACCAGGTCGCGCGCTGCGACGGCCGCTTCGGCATCGGCGTTCGCCGCCTCGATCCCACGCCTTATTCCGCCAAACAGATCGAGATCATAGCTGGCGCCGATCCCCATATTGTAGATTTGCCGCGTCGGCGGCTTCACATGGCTCAACTCGGCTTCCGCCGAGCGCTGGGCCCAGCTTGTTTCGGCGTTGACGCTGCCCTGGATCTCCCGGCCCACATTTCGCTCGTCAAGCAAGGCCAGGCTGCGTTCGAGATTGGCCTCGGCCACGCGCAGATCCGTATTGGCGAGGAATGCCTGTTCTATCAGCCGGTCGAGGACCGGGTCTTCGTAGAGCCGCCACCAGTGATCCGGCAGCGGCTCCTGTGTGGTAACGACGCTTCCTGATTGAAATGCGCTTTGCGCCATAGGCGCGTTCACCATCGCGGCGTCGGGCACATGATAGTCGGGGCCGACCACCGTGCATCCACTCAGGGCGGCTGCGGCCGCCAGTACCAGCGTACGCCTTACCATGGCAGGCTCCGGTGCACACTGCGCCCGTCATCGCGCGGATGAACGACAACCGTGGCCGTCTGGCCCGGAATCATCCGCACATTGGGCGGAATCCTGTCGATCGTCACACGCACCGGAATGCGCTGCGCCAGACGCACCCAGGTGAAGGACGGATTCACATTGGCCAATTGTCCGTCGGCCCCGGCCCGCTCGCGATCCTCGACACCGCCCGCGATGCTCTGGACATGCCCCTCGATCTCATCGGCAACCCCCATCAGATAGATGCTCGCAGGGTCGCCGACCCGGATCGCCGGCAATTTGGTTTCCTCAAAATAGCCTTCGACGCGGAGCGAGTGATCATAGACCAACGCGAGCGCCGCCTTGCCGGCGGTCAGATAGACCCCGGGCTGGAGCGACATGTTGGATACGGTCCCGTCCACCGGCGCGCGCACGACCGTTCGTTCGAGATTGAAGCGGGCGAGGTCGCGCGCCGCCACTGCCTGTCCAATCGTCGCCCGCAGCCCTTCGACCCGCGCCGAGCCTTGTTCGATCACTTCGGCTGCGATCACTTCGGGCATGGCCCGGTTGCGCCGATCCTCACGCACGGCTTGCGCGAGCGCGGTGCGTTGGCTTGTCACGTTGGCCTCGGCCTGTTCCAGCGCGAGCCGGTAGCGCGGGCGGTCGATGATGAAGAGCACGTCGCCTTTTCGAACCGTCTGGTTGTCGGCGACTTTCACCTCGGTGACGAGCCCGCTGACATCGGCGGCAACCGGCACCATGTCCGCACGCACCTTGCCATCGCGTGTGACCGGCTCGACCTGATAGCGCAGCCACAGCGCATATATCCCCGCCAGGATCACGAAAATGACGAGGAGCGTGGCGAGCGATCGCAGGAGATTTTGTCGATGCAGCATGTCAGGAAGCGACCCATCGGTAGAGAAGGCTATCGGCGAGAGCGCTCAGGCCCCACCACAGCAGAATGAAGAGAGCTAGTTCGAGCAGGCTCGGGTGCCAGAGCAGCCGATAGACCGGCAGGCGCTGTAGGAACCCCCGTGCAAGATAGACGAGGACCGCCGCCAGAACGCCCCAGGCGAGCGCCGCCGGCATGTAGACGCCGAGCACATTGAGCTCCTCGATCATGCCCCCCCCCCTGCCCTTGGCGAAGCGATGTCGGGTGCTCCGGCGGCCGGGAAGAGATTGCAACGCATCCCGACAAGCGCCCGCAAGGCAGGCCGACGATGCGCGTCGAGTGGCTGGCTGAGAAGTGCCTCCAAGGCCCGATCGATCGGATCGAGCAGCCCAGGCGGCGGCGCATCCGCATGGCCATGCCGCCAGCGCTCGCCATAAAATGCCGCCAACCCGGCCAGCACCGAACCCAGGCGGTGACGCACGTCATGCGGGACATGAGACAACGCCCGGCGGATCGGGATGATGTTGCGGCCGATCCTGAGGTCCGCCAGACCATCGGCGGCGTGGAGTGCATCGCCGGCGGTTGCCACAGCCATGCGCGCGGCCACCTGCCCGAGCCGGTCGACCGCTCTTGCCGTCCAGCGGTCCGGGCGAAAGGGTCGGCGAATGTCGGCAAGCAGGGCAAGCTCACTCCAGTTCGCGCGCAGGATGCGCCGCGCGGTCCACAGAACATTGGCCGATCGGAACATCCGCGTGACCGCAAGCGTGGCGACAATTCCACCGAGCTGCGCCAGCCCGGTGTTGATGAACAGCGCGAAATCGGCCTGGAAGCGCGCAAGAAAGCCCATGGCGACAATGAAGCAGGAGAACATCGGTAAGGCCTGCGGCGAGCGCGCGGGATCGGCCTGGATATAGCCCATCCACAGCAGGGCCGGCGCCAAGGTGATGATCAGCATCTCATAACCATCGACCCGGGGGAGGATCACGAAGAGGTAGAGGGCCGCCAATGGGAAAGTCTTGAGCGTCGCCACGAGATAGCGACCGATCACCGGTGCGGGATCGTCCTGCGCCGCAAAGGAACAGGTGATGAGCGCTGCGAAGGCGGCCGTCGCCGATCCGTTCGGCCAGGCAAGCAGGATCCAGACGGCACAATAGAGCCCGATCGCCGTGGCGGTCGCCAGTCCCGCCAGCGCGGCGACACCATGATCGCGGGCAAGGGAAAAGGGTTCTGCGGCGAGAATTTTGGCGCTGGGGCGTCCCGGTGACCCGATCCTGTCCGCCAGCCTTCGGCTTGCCGCCAATGCGGTCAGAAACTCGGCGATGCGGATACAGGCGCTCGCGGTCAGCAGCCCGCTCCAGTCGCCCCGCGCTTCGGCGGCCTCCGCCAGCGTGTCGCACCGCCGCACCAGCGATCTCACCCGATGCAGCTCGCTTTGCTCATCATCCAGCCAATCGGTGGCGTCGGCAAGCAGAGCCTCGAGATCCGCTGGAAGATCGCCGCCTTCCCGCAGGCGATCGAGCCGGTTCGCCGCAGCCGAGGCGAGCGGCAGGATGGTGGCGAGCTGCTGTTGCAGTGCCGTAACTCGCCGCCGGGTCGCGGGCGCCCAGCGCTGATCGAACGGCAAATGGACCGCGATCATGCCGAGTTCGGTGACGTCTGCCGCCAACATGCGCCGATGCGCATCCTCGAGGCGTGTATTATGACTGCCAAGCGCTTCCGCCGTCCAGCGGCGAGCATGGCCTAGAAATGATTGGACGCGCGCGCGGATAGCCGGCGTCGCGCTCCAGGGCTGGAGCAGCGCATGGACCGCGGTCACGCATAATATCGCGACGGTCATCTCCTGCACGCGCGCGGCTGTCGTCTCGAAAATATTCCCCGGGTCATCGAGATAGGGAAAGCTGATCACCGCTGAGCTGAATGCCGCCATCTGGAACAGAAAGGCGCGCGGCGTGCGATCGAGAACCGCAAGATAGATGCAGAAGCCCGTCCATGCCGCGAGACACAGAACGAGAAGCTCGGGCGAGTTCTGCAGATTGGGCACCAGCAGGATCGTGGCGGCCGCGCCCGTCAATATCCCGCCCAGGCGATAGAGAACTTTGGGCCGGAAGGCGCCGGCCATCGGCTGGGCGGTGACGTAGACGGTCAACAAAGCCCACCAGGGGCGCGGCAGGCTGGCCGAAAAGGCAATGGCCAGCGTAGCGGCCGCAGCCAGCAAGCTGCTCAGCGAGAAGAGCAGCTTCTGGGGATCGATCACCAACGGAGAGGCCGGCCAGCGCTTTTCGCCGGCGAACGCAACAAGCATCACTGACAACCATGACAAACGGGATTGTCACGATCGACAGCGATCGTGGTCATTACCTCCCATGGATACGGGAAGAGCCTTTAACCGAGCCGGTGC
This sequence comes from uncultured Novosphingobium sp., assembly GCA_946886365.1. The sequence continues at coordinate 26,623 of CAMPIM010000024.1, read as the reverse complement.
GTCGAATCGTAGATCAAAATATTGATAGAGAAACGCAAATATCTTGCGGTTAATTGTTCTTCCGGGATGAGCGCGAATTGATGCCCCGGCCTGTCTTATCCGAAGCATCAGACATGTCCTGCCCTTTCCCCGAAACGAAGAAAGCGGCGATCGGCACGGCCAGGAAGATGAGCAGCATGATCTGCTCTTCCCTCAGAAGACGATATTCGCTGAGGCAATAGAGGATGAAGGCGAGTCCAGCGAGCACAAGCGTCCATAGCGCCCGCTGCCAAGTAAATACGGCCTGCGTAGAAGGGTCTCGCGACATAAGCCTCCCCATGCGGCATCCTCTCCCGTTGATGCTCGCTCTCGACCAGCTATCTTCATGGCCTGATGGAACAGGGGTGAAAGATAGCACGCGATGTCGCAAACGAATGTTTTTGCAGGCTATCCGCAAAAATTCTGAGGTTTGATTAACGGAATGGGCACATGGCGAGCCGTTGGACAGGAATGCCTATTCCTTCGTGGTTAGGCATGGGACTCCGCCCTCAAAGTCGCCTCGACCAGACGACGCACCTTCCCTCGGCATGCAGCGTCCGAACCGCCGGCAGCGGCTTCACGCCGAGCCCGTCTGACGAAATTGCGCATTTCAGCGAAGCTGGGCCTTCTGTTCTGACCCAGCACCGCGATGAGGGCGGGATAGATCCAAATCTGCGTCGCCATCACTGTCTTCCTCCAGGAATGGCGGAGCGGCCCGGTTTCGTGTCGCGCGACGGCCCTCCTTCCTGTTCTTCCCGACCTACAAAATAGAGCAGGCCCGATCCAACCAAAGCGAATACGGTGGCCATTTTCACGAACTCACTGTGCCCCAACGCAGCCAGCCAGGCACCACCGACTATGATGAGCAGAAGAGGCGCGCCCCAGCGCGGATGATGAACACGGGTGGCAACCCACCAGGCCAGACAGGAGAGCGACACCGCCACCAGCAAGCTGCCCAGCGTCAGGCCGACAGCAGTGACCAGGATTTTCAACATCGGCATATCGGCCTCCATTGACGCCCCTCCGCCTCTCTTATTCTAATATATCGTATTGCGATATATTTACAAGGGGCGCGTCCGGTGCGTTGAAGCAGGCGTTGGCTTCAAGGCCGTGTTCGCGGCCGCCCACTCGCAGCGCGAACGCGCTTCAAAGCAACAAAGGCGCCCATCATCGTCTCAACCTCGCCTGCCAGGACGAACGCAAAGGCTCCCGAAACTTCAAACCAGAGGAAGAAATTGCGTCATCCGGTGGCGCATTGAGGATGCCGCAGCGCCCAGATCGGCACCCGTCCATCGGTCGCGGACTGATAGACGTCAGGGTAGCGGTGCAGCGCCGCATCGACGGCACCCGGATCGAAGGGCTCGTCGGGCTCGAAGCTGTCGAAGCCGCAGCGCCGCATGAAGAATAGGAGATCGACCAGCACATCGCCGATCGCGCGGATCTCACCCTCATAGCCCGCCTCGCGCAATATGCTCGCGCTGGAAAAGCCCCGGCCATCGCGAAACCGCGGAAAATCGATCTCGACGAGCCGCACGCGCCCGAGCTCGGGCAAGAGCGCGCGCACATCGTCGCCGGCCTCGAGCAGAACCGAAGTCGCATTCTTCTGATCGAGGAATGCATCGAGCGTGACCCCTGGCTCATCGGGCGCGGGATCGTCGCGAAAGCGTAGCGGATCACCCATAAATCGCCTCCTTGAATGGATCCATGCCTACCCGGCGATAGCAATCGAGGAAACGCTCGCCGGGTTCGCGGATTTCGCGGTAGCGTTCGATCGTGCGTTCGACGGCATCGACGATCCCGGTCTCGTCGAAGCCCGGCCCGGTAATCTTGGCCTGCGAGACATCCTCGGTCCCGGACCCGCCAAGCAGCAACTGATAATTCTCCGTGCCCTTCCGGTCGACGCCAAGAATGCCGATATGGGCCGCATGGTGATGGCCGCAGGCGTTGATGCAGCCCGAAATCTTGATTTTGAGTTCACCGAGGTCGAGTTGCCGATTGAGATCGGCAAAGCGCTCGGCGATCTGCTGCGCGACGGGTATCGAACGCGCATTGGCAAGACTGCAATAGTCGAGGCCCGGGCAGGCGATGATGTCAGTTACGAGGCCCAGATTGACGCTTGCCAGTCCCGCCGCGTCCAACGCCTGCCAGACCGCATGCAGATCCCGCTTGCGCACATGCGGCAGCACGAGGTTCTGGACATGCGTCGAGCGCAGGTCATCGAAGCTATAGCGTTCGGCAAGGTCAGCTACGAGATCCATCTGCTCGGCCGAAATGTCGCCGGCGATGCCTCCGTCGGGCTTGAGACTGATATTGACGATGGCATAGCCGGGCGCCTTATGCGCGGCGACCTGGCGATCGACCCATAGAGCGAAGTCGGGATCGGAGCGGTCGACCTCCTCGGGAAGCCCGGTCTCGAACGGCGGCGGTTCGAAATGGGCGGCAATCCTGTCATACTCAGCCTGCGGAAAATCCCGACCCAGCGTCAGGATATGCGCGAACTCCATCTCGACCTGACGGCGGAACTCATCTTCACCCAATTCATGGACAAGGATCTTCATCCGCTGCTTGTGGATGTTGTCCCGCCGCGCGTGCCTGTTCCACACTCGCAGGATCGCCTGGATATAGGAAAAGATCTGGCTTGCCGGACAGAACTCCCTGATCAGGAAAGCGATAATGGGCGTGCGTCCCATACCGCCGCCAGCATAGACCTCGAATCCCTTCTCGCCCGTCTCGTTCTTGACGATGCGTAGCGCACAGTCGTGCCAGCGCAGAGCGGCACGGTCTTCCTGCGCGGCGATCACTGCGATCTTGAACTTGCGCGGCAGATAGCTGAATTCTGGATGGAACGTCGTGGCCTGGCGGATCAGTTCGGCCCAGGGCCGCGGATCGCATATCTCGTCGGGAGCAGCTCCAGCATAATGATCCGCCGACAGGTTGCGAATGCTCTCGCCGCTCGTCTGGATGGCGTGCATTTCCACCGTCGCGAGCTCAGCGAGGATGTCGGGCGCATCCGCCAGTTTGATCCAGTTATATTGGATGTTCTGTCGTGTCGTGAAATGACCGTAGCCTCGGTCATATTTGCGCGCGATATGCGCCAGCTTGCGCATTTGCCGCGAATTGAGCGTGCCGTAAGGCACCGCTACGCGCAGCATATAAGCGTGCAGTTGCAGGTAGAGCCCATTCTTGAGCCGCAGAGGCTTGAACTGGTCTTCGCTGAGATGGCCTTCGATCCGACGGCGCGTCTGGTCGCGAAACTCTTCGACCCGGGCATCGACCATGGCCTGATCATACTCGTCGTATTTGTACATATCAGCCTCTCACGCCCAAGGGGACATCAGGATGGCATCACGAGCACTCATGCACAAAATGACTTTTAATGCAGCGATCCATCAAAATAATTGCTCGATAAGGCCGGTCGCTGCAGGCCAATAACCATGGGCCGATCGTTGCAAGCCGGCTCGAGGGCGATCCCGGCCTTAACATGTCTGTGACATACAGGTATGGTGTTGCAGATTGGTTCTCGGGAGTTCTGCGTGCGGCTGACACGCTACACGGATTATTCACTGCGGGTCTTGATTCACCTGGCCCTTCACGAAGAGCGCCTGTGTTCGATCGGCGAAATCGCGCGGGCTTATGATGTCTCCCACAATCACCTGATGAAGGTCGTCAACGCCCTGGCGCACGACGGCTTCATCGAAACCGTTCGCGGTCGCGCCGGCGGCATGCGTCTCGCCCGACCAGCGGATGAGATCACCGTCGGCGAGGTCGTCCGCCGCACCGAGGAAGGCTTCCAACTCGCAGATTGTTCCGGGTGTGCGCTGTCTCCCGCATGTGGACTGACCGGCGTGCTGGCGCAAGGCATGCAGGCGATGATGGCGGTATTCGATACCTACCGGATTTCCGATCTCCTGTCCGATCGTGAGGCCATGAAGCGGCTGATTAACCGCCAATCACCGCTCGGCGTCGGCATGGACTAAATGATACAGCTGCGGATTTCCGCGCAGGTCAATGCTCCGCTTCAAGATGCGCTGCGGCGCGATCGATGTTGACCCGATGGCTCTCGAGCATCTCGCGAAGATCGGCATGCAATGCCTCGTCACGAACCCTAGGGGTCAGAGATTCCAGTTTGCGAACCACCCAGGCTTGTCCGCGGTTGAGAAAGGCGAGCCTTTCAAGCGGATCAGGGATTGCCAACGCCTTCTTGTAAAAGGCGCCGGTCTTGCGTGAGGGCGCTGCGCCCAATCGCCTGATCTGCCTCGAGAGCATCGCGCACCAACGTGCTTCGTCGGCACGGACCGATCGCATCAGTTCGGCGTAGTCGGGATCGTTCGCCGACTTGGTGCTGGCGAGCGCGACGCGGGCGCCGGCCCGTTCGGCTTCCAGCAGTTCGTGGAGCGCCGCGAGGATCTCCTCGCGACCGGCAAAGCCCATGTAAATGTCATCGGCTTCGCTGGCGTAACAAACGGGCGAGGATGGTTCGTTCACGGTCATGCTGTAATCGCCGCGGCCGCCTTGAGGCCGGCACGAATGCGGTCCATCACGCCCGGGTCGGCCTTTGTGCTGTGGACGACATAGGCCGAGTACGAAAATTCAGGACTTCCGGGGACGAGAGCGAGGCGGCCTTCCTCGAGATAGGAGCGGATGAAGCCTTTGCGAAAATAGCCGCTACCCCCTGTCGCCAGGATATAATCGAGCGCGAGCGGACCATAGCTTATCGAAACGACGGCGTTAGGCTGATCCGGGAAAGCGGCGTGATAGCTCCCGGCAAACTCCTCACCCCAATCGATCTGAACATGATCTTCCGGTGCGAGAGGGCTGCTGGTTGGCGTGGTCCGCACCAGGACCAACTTTTCCTCGAACAAGAGTTCGGCGATGATCCCCGGACGGCTCGGCGCGGCATAGAGCACCGCCATATCGAGTGAGCCATCCTGGACCTGCTCCATCAGGCGTTCGGATGTGTCGATATGGGTGCTTACCGCGATTTCCGGACATTCCCGACGCATCCAGAGCAGCCAGTGCCGCAGCAAGGGACTCCACAGACTGAGCTCGGCGCCGACCGTTACCACGGTCTCCCGTCCCGGCGGGAGCGCGACGGCGCGGCGCGCCCGATCCCAGACCTGCACCATGGTGGTTGCAAAGCGCAGAAACTGCTCGCCCGCCGGTGTCAGCTTCGCACCTGCCTTGTTGCGGATGAATACTGGCCGATCGAGCAGGTCCTCAAGCACCCGGATGCGGGCACTGACTGCGGTCTGCGTGAGGTGAAGGTTCGACGCAGCGTTCACAAAACTGCCGGTTTTGACGACTTCCAAGAATGTGCGCGCAACATTGATATCCATAAGCCATCATCCTTGCGCTCAATGCGCAATAATATTCATTTGCTTGCTTCATGGTAGCGGGCCGATGATGGGATCACAAGGCAAGACCCGTGTGATCGACCCTGGACAGGCACCAACAACCATAAGGCGTCCAACGGTTTGGGCGAACTTTCAGATGAAACCTTTAGGCCGCTTCACGCCCGAACCGCCGCCGCCGCGGGCCGAAATCTGGAAAGTCAGCATAGCGCTGGCGTTGCTGGTTTTAGGGATAGGCATAGCACTTTTCAGTTTTTACGACGCTGGTGCGATCAGTGACGATGTCTTCGTTGCCGTGGTGGTCTTCGTGATCGCGGTTTGTATCGGTGTGATCCTCTCTCTCGATTGGGAACAAACGGCACATCGCCGAGTGCGTCAGCCCTGGCAGGAAGTGCCCCCTCCGTTTGACTTCATTGCGCTGTGGTCATCTGAAGACCGACAGCCGTCGGGTGAAGGTGCCCCTAATCTTCAGGAAACCTGCCGCCGCAAACCGCCTCCCTCGTCACGGACAAAGCTGCCGTGAAGGCTGACAACGATGATGACCGACAAGCGCGTGGACCAGAGCGCCCGCCCTCCATGTCCGGGCTCTATCTGATTTTCGCCGCAAGCATCGCCTTCGTCTCGATCCGCCTTTTTGTCGATTTGCTCCGCCAAAACGGCTTCGTCGCCGAAGGGGACGGCAATGGGATAGTGCTGTTCGCCATGCCGATAGCCCTCCTCGTGATCGTGGGGCTCGGACCGGGAACCCGGCGCTAATTTATATCCAATATCTTTGCTGATAAATAATAATAACATTCGTTTGTATGATGATTCGTCCATCTCCACATCAGATCTGCGATATGAAGGAGTTCCCATGGCCATTCAGCTCGGGCAGATCGCCCCCGATTTCGAGCAGGACAGCACGCACGGTCGCATCAGCTTCCACGATTGGCTCGGCGGAAGCTGGGGTGTCCTGTTCAGCCATCCCAAGAATTTTACGCCGGTCTGCACGACGGAACTGGGCGAGGTTGCCAAGCTCCGGTCCGAATGGGACAAACGCAACGTCAAACCCATTGGCCTCTCGGTGGATCCGGTCGAAGCCCATCACAAATGGGAGCTCGACATTCACGAAACCCAAGGGACGAAACTCGACTTCCCGATGATCGCGGATGCCAACACCAAGGTGTCGGCGCTCTACGACATGATCCACCCCGAGAGCGACCCGACGGTCACTGTCCGTTCCGTCTTCGTCATCGATCCGTCACGCAAGGTGCGGCTGATCCTGACCTACCCGCCTTCGACCGGTCGGAATTTTGCCGAGATTCTCCGTGCCATCGACAGCCTTCAACTTACAGATGCCCGTAGCATCGCAACGCCCGTCAACTGGGAACCTGGCGAGCCGGTCGTCATATCGCCGAAGCTGTCGGACGAGGAGGCATCCCGGCAGTTCCCACAAGGCTACAAGACACTGAAGCCCTACCTTCGGGTCGTCGATCTGCAGGCTCCCGGGCAATGAGGCAATTGGAGGAGAGTGGAAAAAGACAGACCGCCGCCGACGGAGCAGACGACGGCGGCCTCTCCGACCTGTTGGCCCGCAACCGCGTATGGGCTGACGCCAAAACCCTGATCGATCCCGGATTCTTTAAACGGCTCGTAGGCCAGCAGCGGCCACGCTACTTCTGGATCGGCTGTTCGGACAGCCGGGTGCCGGCCACCGAAATCGTCGATCTCGATCCCGGCGAGATGTTTGTTCATCGCAACGTCGCCAATCTCGCCACGCCGAGCGATCCTAACTTCGCCGCCGCCTTGGAGTTCGCGGTCGATGTTTTGAAGGTCGAGCACATCATCGTCGTGGGCCATTACGGGTGCGGCGGGATTCAAGCGGCAATGGCACCGGACAGGGACGACGCGATCGGGCTTTGGCTCGCACCGGTGCGTGAGCTCTATCAAACAGTCTGCTGCACCCCGGATACCAATGCAGACCGTTTGTGCGAACATAATATCCGCGCCCAGGTGAAAGCACTCGCAGCCAACCCATTGGTTCTTCGGGCCTGGGCGCGGCACGCTGCGCTAACGCTTCACGGTTGGGTCTACGCCATTGGAGACGGCCTTCTCCAACCGGTCTGCTCACCCGTCAGCCGCCACCCCGATGAGGCAGTTCCCAAACTCCGGATTGCAGGCGCGTCATGATCGCCGTGCGCGCCCTGTGCCGCGTGAGGGCGATTGGCCATGACGACAGCCTCGTCGACGCCATCTCCGCCTGCAAGGGCGCGAGTGAACCCGATCGCGACATTGATGCACGGATTGCGCTGGCCGTATTTCCGGCACTGCGCAGCTTGACCGTTATTGCTCCGGGAGTCTGGCTGCAGGACGACGGCAACCACGTTCGGGCACTGCTCTACACGGCGACTTGCCGCGCTGCCGCTATGTTGGTGCCATCCGGCTATTGGATCGAAGCCGGCCCCCAGGGAACCACCGTGGTGGGCGAGCTTGGCCAATGGACAGCCCATCACCCGGTTGAGGCAATCGCCCTGTGCATGGCCGCGCTCGATGCGCGAAGGGCGGAGCTGTCCTATGCACATTGACCGTTCTCACCAAAGACGATTGCAGCGCCCTGTGCGGCTGCATCAGCAATGGTCCCGCAGCGCTCATCATCAGGGCCTTCCTACCGACTTATCTGCGCCGGATGGTGCCGCATCATCACGCCTCGGCCGAAACGATTTCCGGCGCTATTTCTGCTCAAGGAGACAAGCGATGGCTGATCAAAGCCGCAATGCTGTAATAGCTCAATCCGACCTTGAGAGGCTCGTCTTCGAATTGCCTCCCCTGCCCTGTGGGACCAAGGATCTCGAGCCTGTCCTCTCGGCGGAAACACTGGAGATCCACCACGGCAAACATCACGCACGCTACGTGGAAACGCTCAATCGGCTGCTGGCCGAGCAGAATTTCTCGGCCCACACGCTCGAGGAAATCATCCGCATCGCGCACGGCAGCGGCGCGAAGGGCGTCTTCAACAATGCAGCCCAGGCATGGAACCATAGCTTCTTTTGGGAGAGCATGGCGCCGAAAACGGTTAAACCTGCCGGGCTGCTCGCCAGCGCCATTTCGTACGAATTCGGGAGTCTCGAAACGCTCATACCAAAACCTGTGGAATCTGACTCACGGAGGGTATCCGGCCGGGGCATGACGTGATTCACCATCGCAAACGGTTGGAGTTTTGCGATGGCAGCGCCTGTCAGACTTCGAGGTGATTTCAGTTCTGCGCAGGTTCGGGCCTTTGCTCGCCGCGCCAAGGATGGGGACCAGGTCCGCCGTCTTCTGGCGATTGCGACGATCCTGGACGGCGGAAGCAGAAACGACGCAGCTAAGGTCGGCGGGGTCACGCTGCAGATTGTCAGGGATTGGGTGCTGCGCTTCAACGCGCATGGCCCAGATGGTCTGGAAACCCGCAAGGCCCCAGGACCAGATACCATCCTCGACGACTGCCATCGACGCGCGCTGGCCGAAACCATCGAAGCGGGCCCTATTCCTGCTGTTCATGGTGTGGTTCGCTGGCGGATCATCGACCTCGTCCAATGGCTATGGGAAGAGTTCGAAATCTCGATCAGCAAGCAGGCGCCGGGGCATGAACTTCGGACCCTGGGCTATCGCAAGCTCTCGGCCCGGCCGCGCCATCAGGGGCAGCGTCCTGAAGATATTGCCGCTTTTAAAAAGCCTTCCCCGCCTGTCTGGCGCAAATCCGAAGGCGCCTGCCCAAAGGCACGCCGATAGAGCTGTGGTGGCAAGATGAGGCCCGGATCGGGCAGAAGACGCAGATCACCCGGCGCTGGGCCAAACGCGGGACGAGACCTGTCGCGCCCCGTGATCTGCGCCGGGCTTCGGCATGGATCTTTGGGGCGATCTGTCCCGCAGAAGGCAAAGGCGCCGCGCTGGTCATGCCTCGTTGCAACAGCGAGGCCATGGACATGCATCTCACCGAAATCAGCAGCCAGATTGCACCCGGCGCTCACGCCGTGCTCATGCTTGATCAGGCCGGGTGGCACATGTCCGGAAAACTCGACATCCCGGCGAACATCACCCTCCTACCGCTGCCGCCCAAATGTCCTGAACTCAATCCGGTCGAGAACGTGTGGCAGTTCATGCGCGACAATTGGCTGTCGAACCGCATCTTCTCCTCGTACGACAACGTCGTGGACCACTGCTGCCACGCCTGGAACCGCCTTATCGATCAGCCATGGCGCATCATGTCCATCGGCTTGCGCCAGTGGGCGCATGGGTCATGATCAGAGAGTCTTGGTATCAGACAGCGTTTTTCCGCTGAAGGAACGGGCCATTTCGGATCGGGTTGGGTCTGGCTCATCGCGAAGCGCGACAAGCTCGAGGTGATCTCTACCCACGACGCGGGTAGCCCAATCCTTGAGGAAGGGGTGACGCCGCTGCTTGCTTGCGATGTGTGGGAGCATGCCTACTACATCGATTACCGCCAGGATCGCGCGGGCTGGATCACGTCCTGGTGGAACAGGCTCGCAAATTGGAGCTTCGCCGAAACGCAGTTTGACGCAGCGATCGGCCAGGGCAAGCCGTGGCGCTATCCACCATCACAGACCGCCCGTTGAATAAGGAGGAGAAGTAAATGCTCGTTGACGTTTTGGCTGGCGATAGCAGTTCCCCAGCAGCCCGGGGCAGTTTTCACTTCGCGCGGTCACCCCAGGCAGGCGAAGAGATCGAGATCGACGGAACGGTCGTCGTCGTGACGCGGGCCTGGCATCGGCCCAGCATCTATTACCAGGGTGCCAAGTTCGCGATTCTCGTCGAGGAACCTGTCGCTGACGCCCAAGTGCGTCCAGAAGTCCGAGATCACGCCGACATGGCGGTTTGAGTAGACGCGGAGAAGGGCGATGTCGCCCTTCTCCGCGCTCAGTCAGGCGGCGAGCAATTCGTCCGCCGGACCGAAGAATTCGTAATGAATGCGGTCGGATGGGACGCCAGCCAGCGACAAGGTCGAGACGGCGTGCCGCAGAAACGGGCGTGGTCCGCAGATATAGTAATCGGCCTCACCTACAGGCGTGTTGGCGACCAGCCATTCATCGGTAATGATGCCGGCGACGTCATAATCCCGTCCTGCGACTTCATCTTCGAGCGGGGTCTGATGAAAATCGGTGACGGTGATTGACTTGCCCCGCCCAGCGACAGCGCGAACATGATCACGCATTGCGTGGGTATCGCGGTCATGAGTTCCGTGGACATAGTGCACGGGGACTCCCGCCTCGCCCTCAGCAAGCGTTTCGAGCATGGCCACCATCGGGGTCAGCCCCACGCCGCCCGACAGGAGGATCACCGGGCGTTCGACATGCGCTGCCAGGAAGAATTCGCCTGCAGGCGCGGCAACTTTGAGCACCGTGCCCGGCTTGGCTTCATCATGAAGCCAGCCTGACGCAAGACCAAGCGGCTCACGCTTGACCGAAATGCGATAGGTTTCGCCGTTGGGGGCTGCTGAAATCGAATAGTTGCGCTTGACTGGCGGATGTCCCGGAATTTCAAGCCAGAAGGTCAGATATTGCCCGGGCTTGTGCCGCATGACGGCCCCGCCATCAACGGGGCGCAGAACGAAGGAATTGATGACGCTGCTCTCACGCACGACGTCCTCGACGCGAAAATCGCGCCAGCCATTCCATCCGCCGGTCGCATCCTTCTGTTCTGAGTAGACTCGCTGCTCGCGGGCGATCAGGATGTTGGCCAGGAACCAGTAGGCTTCGCCCCAGGCAGCGAGAATTTCATCGGTGGCCGCATCCCCCAGCACCGCCTTGATCGCCCCCAGGAGCGCCTCGGCAACGTGCGGATAATGTTCGGGCAGAATTTGCAGGCCAACATGCTTCTGCGCGATCCGCTCGACCGCCGGGGCAAGCGCACCGAGATTTTCGATGTTGCTCGCATAGGCGAGAATGGCGCCGGTCAGTGCCCGCGGCTGCGAACCGGCATCACCATGGTGCGATTGGTTGAAAAGGTCGCGAATGTTCGGGTTCTGGAACATCCGGGAATACATCTCGTTCACGATGTCGAGGCCATGCGCTTCGAGCGCGGGGACGGTCGCCTTGACGAGCGCAATGGTCTGATCGCTGAGGGGCTGCGTCATCAACTTCTCCTTTTTGAATGCGTTGAAAATCCCGGAATGTCAGAGCTTGGGAATGTGATCGTAAAAATCCACCTGCATCTTCATCGGCCCTGTCGGCGTTACGAAATGCGGTTGCTGAGGGAGAATCAAGCCAGGCTGGTCAGGCGTCAGGACGATCTCCGAAGGTGGCTCGAGGTAGGTTAGCCGGAGTTCGCCCTCGAAAACCCGGATCACGCCCCAAACACCAGCCTTCGTGTCATGTCGCGCGCGCAAGGCAGCCGGCAGAGTGTCCTGGTTGAACACCGGCGTGGAACGGTAAGGCAAGATTTCAGCCATGGGTTTGCCCTGGTCGCTCGATGGCATCCTTACGTTCCGCGTTGGCGACCGATGCAGCACTCCGTTCCTCCAGTTGGAAGAACATCGCCAGTTGCAGGCTCTCGGCGATGCGCCGCGCCTTCGCTTGTAGCGCCGCTGCCGCTTCGGGCGTCATCCTGTCATTGGTCGTTTGAACCCAGAGTGCGAGCCACCGCTCGAACAGCGCGGGCGTTATCCTGGCCTTATGCTTCAAATGGGCCGGCACCGGTTGCCCCTTGTATCGGCCACTGGTGAGCATGACGGAGGACCAGAACGCAGTCAGCTTCCCAAGATGCTCCGGCCAGTCATCGATCGCATCGTTGAAAATCGGCCCAAGCGCGGGGTCGGCGCGGACCCGCGCGTAAAATTCCTCCACCAAAGGAGTCAGCTCTTCTTCTCTGATTTTCGAGACACCGTCCACGACTCGCGCTCCAATCATGTATATATAATACATCTATCATGATTGCGCATAAACGCAAGGCTAGCGCATATTTCCAGGTCGTCGGTCGCGGCGATGTACACAGCCTGAGAAACTGCTCAGCCCCGCTAGTTTAGCCTTGAATCCGAAACACGAAGGCATAGCATCAGCCAGCGACCCGAAGGAGTCTCGGTAAGACGTAGACACCTTTCCTTGCCCGCCCGTCAAAAGACGGGCGGGTTTTCTTTTCCGATTCCGCCGGACATTCGCTGGAACGCTAATCCGCGTGATCTGGCGCACTCGGAATTTTCAAACACCGTCACAAATACCTAATTGTGCGCAGCTCAAGATCTAATCACCCGATTTTCGCGATCAAGCGGCCGGCGGCACCCTGCTCTGCCGCCAGATTGCGATTATAGGCGAGCGGCATCCGGGGACTCTTCCAGCGTAGCGCATCCATGATCCCCGCCAGATCCTCGCCGCTCGCAAACAGATCCTGGTTCAAGCCCACCCGCGTCGAATGCGCGCTCACGCCCTTGAGCAACTGCGCCAGATCATCGGCGGTGAGGTCGCTCAGCGCGCCCTTGTCGAAGGCGCGCCGGATCATTGCCCGCCAGATCGGCCCGATTGAACCCGGGTGCAACGCCCCCTCTCCCACATCATATTCGGTGCGCGCCGGCACCGCCGACTTCGGCAACGTCTTGCGCAGATCCCAGCTTTCGCGGCCAGAAATCGTCTCGATCCGCCGCCCCTTGACCGCGGCCCGCGCCTTGTAGCGGCGCACCTGCACCCGGCGAAACAGCGGTCCCTCCTCGATGTCGGCAGCCGCAGTCCAGGCGGCGATCGCCCGCACCGAGCGCGGGCTGAGGAACGCGGTCGCGCCCTTTCCCTCCTGATCGCCCTTGCTGCGCGAAATCGTCAGCAGCCGCGCCTCGGGATCGATGGCGTCCACAATGTGCTCGACCTCGACCGCGACCAGCTCGGAGGCGCGCAAGCCCGTGTCGTAGGCGACCGACAGCAAAGCCCGATCCCTGAGCCCCGGCAAATCATCCGCGCAGGCCTCAAGCAGCCCCCGCACATTAAGCCCCCGGGGTGCGTCCCGCTCGACATTGCGCACCGGCCCCTTGAACCGCAGCGGCCGCGCCTGGGCTTGCGTGCTGCCCTTCTCCCGGCGGATCGCGCGGAGCCGCAGCTTGACCAGCTCGGCCTGGGTGGGATCCTTGATGTCGAGCAGCTGGTGGATCTTGGCGATCGACGCCTTGTAGCGACCGAGCGAGGCGGGTTTCGCCCCCTGCCCTGCCCGGGCATCGAGATAGTCGGCGACCGTCTCGGGAGTCGCCGGCAAGGTCACGCGCCCGTTTCGGCGGCACCAATGGTCGAACGCCTCGATGTCGCTGGCAAGCGCGCGCAGGGAATGCGGCGAGGATGCCGCCTGATAGGCGGCGATCAGCTCGGCGTTGATCGTGATTGGCGATCGGCAGTTCAGCTTGGTCACCTCCCAGGCGAGGTCGACGGCCTGTCGGCCTCGCCGGCTGCTGATGGGCGCTGGGAGGCTCATCTGGACAGCGCGACAATCTGGTCGAAGCTGTGCGGTTCGACGCCATAGATAGCCTCACGCGTCACGCGCCCATCAAAATCGCTCTGCCATGACCAGAATATCGTCTTTTCAGTGTCCAAATGCCCTGCCCTCCGCCGGGATGCACATACCCACCTTATAGAAAGGCGTCAAATCCGCTTATATGATAACTACAATTATCACATGTTCGTTCACCAACCACCTGAGTAGTTGTGCAGTGTTTTGGCATTCACTACACATCCGGCATGGAGCGCTTCCATCCCCTCGCCGCCGACACCGACGTCCCACCCGAGGAGCTCGCCCTCGCGCAAGGCGAATGCGCGCTGGCGCTCGGCCGGCTCGACGGGCTCCTCGCCAGCCTCACCGATATCGAAAAACGGCTGTTCTGCGTAGGGCTGCTGCGGGAGGTGTTGCTTTCATCCCTGGCGCAAGCGGGATTTGCGGACGCCGAACACCGGTTCAACGCCTGGTTCGCCGGGCTCGACCGCGGCCCCCAAGAGACACCCCTCACCGGCTGCTCCGCCTATGCCGTGGTCCGCGCCCTGCTCGGCGAACTCAGCCGTCATCCGTGGGAACCGCTCGCCGATGCCGCGCAGACCATCGCTCTGGCCGCTCGCTTCGGGGCCGACCGCCCGATGCAAGCCGAAGACGCGCTGGCGGAGGAAGCGATCGGCAGGGCGATCACGCTAATGAAACAGGCCGGCGCGGATGACGAGACCCCCCTGCCCTTCGCGGGTCTGGCCCGCCTGCACGCGCTGCTGCGCGCCGATCCGCGGTTCGCGCCGCTGGAGCGCGCGGTGCAAATCCGTTCGTTTGGGAACCGCGCGGTGGCGATCGAGCAGGCCGCCACGCGCACCCCGCTCTGGGCGGTCGATGCCGCGCTGGGGCGGCTGCTGACCGCGTCCGGCGCGTGGGCCCGCGCCCTCCCCTGCCCCGGCGCGGTGACGGCGCAAACGCTGCAGCCGCAGCTCTGGCCGGGCGAACGCGCCATGCTGGCGGCCCGCAGCCTCCAGCGCAGCGTGACCCGGCTTGCCGAGCTGGTCGCGCAAGCGCGGCGGCGCGCGGCGCTGATGCGCGAGCAGTTGGGGCACCTGCGCTCGAGCGCGCGGGCACCGCAGGTGTGGATCCTGCTCGCTGGTTTTGCGCCACTCGGGCTCGATCAGATCACCTGGGCGTTCGGGATCAGTCGGCGCGGCACCTATGCGATCGGCGACGCCCTTGTGGCGGCGCGCATGGCACGGCGGGAGACGGTCAAGGGGAAGGCCCTGCTGGTCGTCGAAGAACCGGGAAGGGATGGGCAGCCGGCGTCTTTGGACCAGGCTACCGCCCTCCCCCATGCGGCTCTTGCCGAGTTCGACGCGGCGATGGGTGAGATCGACCGGCTGCTCGCCGGCAGTTCTGGCCATCCCTGACGCGGCATCGCGCGCATTCGGCGTGTATGAAAACTGATCTCTTCTTGACGTTATGTACAGATATCATACATAGACAGAGAAAGAAGGAGATGGCCAATGGCCACAACTGCCCATTCCGGCGTCCCCGCCAAAGCGCCCAGCCGCAAGGATCTGAGCGGTCCGGCGCTGCGCACCTTTTTCCGCATTGCCGACGCCTGGGACCTCAAGGAAGCCGAGCAGATGAAGCTTCTCGGGCTCGACAGCCGCTCGACCTTCCAGACCTGGAAGCGCGGCGCGGTCGCGGCGATTCCCAAGGATGCGCTGGAGCGCATCTCCTATGTCATGGGGATCTACAAGGGGCTGAAGATGCTCCTGCCCCGTACCGCCAACGAATGGGTACGCAAACCCAATGAGGCGCCGCTGTTCGCCGGACGCCCGGCGATCGAGCGGATGGCCTCGGGCAATGTCGCCGATCTCTACGTGGTGCGTCAATATATCGACGCGCAGCGCGGCTGATGGATGCCATTGCGACGACGCAAGTGCGGTGGCAACCGTGCTACCGGATCGTCGCAAGCCGGTTCCCGCCCATATCGCTGTTTGAGGATGTCGCGGATCCGGCCGACCTGGAAGCGGTCTATGCGATCGAGGCGATGACCAACGACCGGCTTCGCGACGAGGTCGGGGACCTCGCCCTCGTCCCACCGGAGGACCGCGTATCGGGACCCGGAACATCGGCGATCATGGCAGCGTTCACCCACCTAAATCCCGATGGCAGCCGGTTCTGTGACGGCAGTTTCGGGCTGTTCTACGCTGCCAGCACCATCGAGACTGCGGTTGCCGAGACGCGCCATCACCGAACCCGCTTCATGGCGTACACCCACGAACCGGCGCAGGAACTCGACATGCGCGTCTACGCGGTCGACCTGGACGCCATGCTCCACGATATTCGCGGCCTGCGCGATGAACGCCCTGCTCTCTACGCCCCGGACAGCTATGCCGCCGGCCAGGCGCTTGGCCGGCACCTGCGTGAGCAAGGTTCGGATGGCATCGTGTACCAAAGCGTGCGCGACGCCGACGGCGAGTGCGCCGCGGTGTTCCGCCCTCGCCTACTCGCCAACAGCCGACAGGAGCGGCACCTGTGCTACGTTTGGGATGGCCGGGCGATTGTCACCGTCTACGAGAAGAAGACATTCGCCTAAAGGTCCTGCGGACAAGCTAACCTTTCGGCCTTGAGTGACGCCTGTCAGGAATAGACCCCGGCAGCCATACGATCGAGATCTTCCATGACGATATCGATATCGCCATTCGCAACCAATTCCGCGGCCGTTTTCCCAACTCCAGAAATGGGTTGATGCTTGAACCAGATAACCGCCTTGCCTTCTTCGCCTGCAAGTTCTGCCGCTCGCGTTATAACTCGGGCTATTTCCTCCAGTTTAATCTGCACGGTCGGGGCGGAGGGATACAGAGTCATGGCCTTAGGATCCAGGCGAGCAACGCGAGCCAAATGCGCCATGGAGAAGCGCAGGCGCTCCGCCAGACGACGGGGCGAGATGATCTCATTCTCGCGAATGTCATCCTGGAAGGCTGCAGTCATAGGGCAGTCCATATTCAACATGTGAAGACAAAACTCTCACGTCTCAGAACCGCTGAAGATTGTCCTAGCTCCAATGCTGATCGAGCAGCGCTTTCAACGCGGCCTCCGCTTCAGCCCGCGTACCACCGGCATGCGGGAGCAAGGTAAGTTTGAGACCCTTACGATCCACCGCCTCCACTTTCAGCAATGGTTTCCCCCCTTCGGACACGATCGTTTCCGGCTTTCCTGACTTCTTGGGGGATCCTGACCTCTTGGGGGGATCGGCGGCCAGAGCGAGCGCGCGTATGATATCGGGGACCGGCATCGGTGCTGCGCGATCGGACTGCACCTGAGCGAGACGTCCCGCCTCGGCGAACACACGCTGCCGCCGATCCTCCGGTTTCAAGAGAGGCTTGATCGCGGTGACATGCTTGATCCTGAGATCCTGCGGAAGGGCGAAGGCCGCCATCAGTTCCGCCGGCAGCCGGGCAAGGTCGAGATAGCGGCTGAGCCAGCTTTCCGTGACATTGATCCGCTCGGCCATCACCTTCTGGCGCCCCTCATAATAGGCGTCGAGCGCGCGCAGATAGTCGCGCGCGCGCTCCAGATCGGTGAGATCGTCGCGCGCCCGATTCTCGAGGTCAGCGAGACGGAAGGCCTCCTCGTCGGTAAGGCTACGGATATCGACGAGAAAGCGGAAATCCGGATAGTTGTGGGCGCGCAGCCAACTGATCGTCCAATGCCGGCGCGCGCCGCAAATCACCTCGAAATCGAAGGCAGGATCGTCCTTCACGCGGCGAACGATGGCGGGCATTTCTTGCTTGCCCTGCGCCTTGATGCTCTCGATGAGGTCGGCGCACCGCTCCTCATTGAGGAGCGCATATTCGCGGTTATGCCCCGCCCACATTCGGCAGCGCGCGGGATCGACAAGCTCATGGGTGCGCGAGACGACGCTGCCCGTCGCCAATTCGGCAAGCCGGCTTTCCCGGCCCGCCAGCACGCTCGCACCGATGCCAGGGCGCCGCGCCGCTGGGGCTTGCGCCCCCGGGTCGATTCCGGCGACCAGATCAGCCGCGAAGTTGGCGTTCTTCTTGCTCATCATCCACCCCTTCTACCCGGAATTGCACCGGTGCAATTTTGCTCGCATCAGGCGAGTCCCTCCTTGCGAAGCCGCGTCAAATGGCTCGGCCACATCGACCGAATGTCGACCTCGATTTCACTGTTCACGCCATCAAGATAGGCAAGGCAGCGGTTGCGCACCGTCGAACTGGTGACCGGGCCGTCCAGCTCGTAGACGGTCATCAGCCGCGCCGTTGCATTGTCGATTTCGGCCGAATCCTTGAGCGGCGTACGGACGATCGCGTGACCGAAAAGGGTCCGCATCAGGTTCAGCAGTTCCTTCTGCATCGACTTGTTCTCATCGACCTTGGACGCCACAAAGCGCAGGAACTGCAGCGACGGCGCCAAGCCGCGATCGGCCAGCGTCTCTATGGTCTCATCGAGCATGGCGAGGAAGGCCGCCGTCGACGAGAAGTCCATCACCGTCGGCGGAACCGGCACCACCAGCGCATTGGCCGCGCGCAGCACCGAAAGCGAGATCGCGCCGAGCGCCGGAGGCGGATCGAGAACCACCACATCGAACCGATCGGCAATGCTCGCGATGCCTTGCGCCATGCGGTCGATCAGGTTCCCCTGCCCCCGCGCCATGCGCGCTGCGATTTCATATTCCGACTGGAACAGCCGCAGATTGGCCGGAACAAGCTCGAGGCCGTCGAAGTGGGTCTTGCGCAGGGCATAGTCGAGCGACTCCATGTCGTCGTGCCGCAGGAATGGATAGAGCGTGTCCTCCTCGGTCAGGTCGAGGTCGGGCACATAGCCGAATAGCGTGGTTGCCGACGCTTGGCTGTCGCAATCGATGAGAGCCACCCGGTAGCCCTTGATCGCGAGATATTGGGCCAGGTGCACCGAAAGAGTCGATTTCCCCACCCCGCCCTTGAAGTTCTGCACCGCGATAACGCAGCAGGGATCGGTTGCGGCCCGCCAGGGCCGGGTGCCGAACAGTCCGCGCATGTCGTTGAGCTGCGCCAGGGTATAGCCGACACGCCGATTATTCTCGGTTCGCGGAGGCGGCGGCAAGCGGCCGTCCTTCTCGGCCTCGCGAATGGCCGCCGCGGTTCGGCCGACCAGTTCCGCGGCCTTGCCAATCGGGAACGTCGGCTCGCGCCGCTCGTCCGCCCGGGCACTCCGCGCGGAGTCGCGGAGCCGCTCGAGGACAGAGCTGGTCCGTTGTGCGAGCGTCGAGACGGACAGCAGGTCCTGCGTGCCCTCAATGTCGAGTGATGCAGCCAAGAGAGGCCCCCTTGCGAAACTAGAGGGGGCATAGCTCAATTTGCACTTTTAGGTCAATCGAAGGCTGATTTTCGCAAGTCGGCCCAGCCCGAAGGGCGAAACTTGCCCAATCTGCGCCGCAGACCTTTTGCGCCCCCTCGCAACCTGACCCCTTGGGGGCAGTTCACCCCGAAATTGCACCGGTGCAATTTCGGCTCAGGGGCGCCCGCGTCGTGCCAGGAAACTCTCGCAGAAGCCGGTCCAGGATGCGATCAGCTTGGCGCCCTTGAGCTTCGCCAGCCTTTCGCCCATCTGCGCGCGATAGGCATCGGCAATGAGATCGATGTCCCAACCGCCGCCAGCCGAACGGCCGATGGCCGCGAGCGTGTCCGAGCCAAAGCGGATCGTGCCGTTCGGGAAGGTGACCTCCCCTGCCCCAGCCTTATCCTTTGACACCAAGGCCGCCACCGCCGCCTGTGTGACAGCCTCGACGGCAACGGTCTCCACCTCGTCCTCGCGCCGCGCCTTTCTGCCCGCAGAGTGCCGACCGATCTCATCCACGGTCGCGATTTGGGCCGGAGCATCCTTGGGCTCAAAGCGGAATTCGATTTCGGTGACAGTTCTGCCCTGGCGGATCTCCCGCCACTCCACGCGAAAATGGGCGAGCTGGTCGATTTCGGCCTTCGCCTTTTCGAGAACTTTGCGGCGCAGCTGCGCGAAATCCTTGTAGACGTCCGGCGCGATGCCGAGCAGCGCACGCAGCGCCGTCATGTCGCCCTTCCAGAGCGACTGGCGCCTATGCAGCCTCAGCGCCCCGATCTCGTACAGCTTGAGCGCATAGGTTGATCGGAAGCCGAGCACCGCCTGGCGGTTCAGGACCGCATAGGTCTCCGATTCCTGGATCAGCTTTCGGGCTTCGGGCGTGAACTCCCACTCGATCCACCCAGCGTCCGCGCCCTCTTCGTCTTCCGCTTCTTCGCGCGACGACGAGATAAGCGAAAAGCGCAGCGTCGCCTTCTTGCCGCGCCAGGACTTGTCGTCGACCGCGAAAAGCGTGCGGTGCAATTCCTCAAGCATATCCGAGATGCGCTCATTGCCCTTGTGGCCGCGGCGAATGTCCGCCTTTCGCATCTTGTGCGGGCGGTCCTCCCAGGCATCACCGCCCGCGGTCAAAATCATCAGCGCAAGCAAACGCGAAGCAGTCAGGCTAAGCGACTGGCCTTTGACGAACTTGACCTCGACGATGCTGCCGGGCTTGGCGAACTCGTCACCGCCCTTTGCCTGCAGGGCGGCAGCCACCCGCATCGCCCGTCCCGGAGAAGCGTCATCGCCGGTGGGGGAGGGCGTTACAGCGTGATCTAGGGCTTGCTCGTCATCCATGCCATGAAGTCTGCGCCGATTCGTCCAGCGTGGGAGAAAATCTGCCTGACCTGTCCTTACGCGTCAAGTCAGGGCAGGATAGACACCGGATTCGGCCCCCAAGAGGTCAGGATGGAACTTCGCTCCGAAGCAGCAAACCATGAGGAAGTGCGGCGAGTCGCGTTTCCAAGCGCCCGGACCCGCGCAAACGGCAGCGCGGACGCCGAAGAAAGTCCCTGACGAACGCTATGGCGAGCGAATCACTCCAGCAGGAAGCTGTCCCCCATACGGTCAGGAAGGCCCCAGCAGGTCAGGTTGCATCCCCCGATCGGTCAGGGAAGCGCCCCCGGAAGGGCAGGCAAAATCCCCCGTCCGGTCAGGATAAGCTTGCTCAAACCCGCAGAAATGCTGTGCTTTCGGCCTCCTGAATCTGAATCCTTTTGAATCGGAAAAGCTTCCGCTGCGAGCAGCGGCGTTTTGATTCTTTTTATTTTGAGAAAGAGATCGGCGTCGCGCCTGATGCAATCGTTCAATCCCCCCGCCTGGAGGGATACGCGAAGTTAGCCGCCTACGATAGGCTGCCGGCCAAATGACCTTGCGCATGGAGGGTGCATGATCAACTTCGCCAAGTTCGAGATCATCGGCCGGATCGGGGAAATCGACGCGCGGCCGAAAGTCACCCTGCTGTCGGTCTGCGCGAATTATCGCCGCAAGGGTGACGATAACGAATGGCAGGAAGACAGCCACTGGAACCGCGTGAGCGTCTTCAGCGAAGGCCAGCGAAAACATATCGCCGACCGGGCTCAAGTCGGGGATCTCGTGCGCATAGCCGGACGGCTCAAGGACAACTCCTATGAACGCGACGGCGCGACGCACTACACGACCGATCGCATCGTCGAGGAATTCGGGATCCTGGCACCCAAAGGCATGCCGGGGTGAAATACCGGGGAGGGGAGGGCGCAATCAGCAGCGGCGCTCCACCACTTCCGAGGATTAGTCGATGCCCATAGCTGCTCCCCATCGCGCCAAAGCCATTGTCGAAGCCCTGGGTGGGATCTGGCGCGGTACGCGCGGCGAATGCCGTTGCCCGGCACATGACGACCATGGTCCCAGCCTGTCGGTACGCCTGGGCGAGCGGGCGATCCTGTTCCACTGCTTTGCCGGCTGCGACACGCGCGATGTTCTGGCTGCTTTGCGCCGGCGCAAACTTCACGATGCGGAGCCGCTCACAATGCCGCGCCCGAAGGCGGCCGCGGACCATCGCGCTCTTGCACTTCGCCTATGGAAGGCGAGCCAGCCCATCGCCGGATCTCCAGCGGCCGATTATCTGGCGGCGCGCGGTCTGCCGCCTCCCTATCCGCGTTGCCTGCGCTACAACCCGCGCACCATCGTCGGGGCCGGTGAGCGCCGCCGGTTCTTTCCGGCGATGATCGCCGCGGTCGAGAATGATCTGGGGGTTGTCGCCGTCCAGCGGACCTGCCTCGATCTCGCCGACATCCTGCACAAACCCATGCCAAAGCCGAAGATTGCCCTTGGCCTTCTCGGCGACGCGGCCATTCGTCTGGCGCCGGCCGGCGAGGAGCTTGGCCTTGCCGAAGGCATCGAGGACGCCCTTTCAGCAATGGCCTGGTTCGGAACGCCCACCTGGGCGCTGGGCGGGGTCGAACGCCTTGGGCTTGTCGCCATCCCCGAACGGGTCAAGCGTATCATCGTCTATGGCGATCGCGGTGCCGCCGCTGCCGCCATGCTCAAAAAAGCCCGCCCCCATCTCACAGCCAATGGACGCGAACTGGTGCTCCGGCTGCCGGAACGGCACGCGGACTGGAATGATGCTTGGCGTGTCCGCCGGGCCGCCGAGGCGGCCTGAAAGGGGAGGGAGCCTTCCGGCTGATGACCTGGCGCTGATGCCAGGTGTCAGACCTGGAGATGCCCCATGGCCACACACCCCCTCGCGCTCACGCTGCCGCTCGATGATCCCGCCCGTACCGCTGCTCAAGGCATAGCCGACCGGCTGTCCGAAGGATGTCCGGTTGCACGTAACGACCTCCTTGCCGAAATGACCTCCGCTTTCGGTGGCTCGAGCGCCGATGGCCTGTGGTCATTGCGCGACGCCTACGATGTGCTCGAACTCGCGCAGGTCCTCCATCTGAAGAACGCGACGCTCCCGGCAGATGCGAATGCGCGGCTCGCCCAGCTGATCGCTATGACGGCGGCGCTTCCCACGCAAAGCGTGCGTAGCGAAACGCAGATCGCGTTCCAGCAATTCTCGACACCGGCGCCGATCGGC
This sequence comes from uncultured Novosphingobium sp., assembly GCA_946886365.1. The sequence continues at coordinate 3,877 of CAMPIM010000024.1, read as the reverse complement.
TTCCTTGCCGCCAAGGCAGCCGCGATCACGGCACACGATATCGTGCTCGAGCCCTCGGCCGGGACCGGCCTCCTGGCCGTACACGCCCATCTCGCCGGCGCGCGCCTCCTTCTCAATGATATCGATGCCTGGCGCACGCGTTTGCTGCGTCACGCCTTTCCCGAAGGCAGGCTGAGCACGCATGATGGCGAACTGATCGACGATATGCTCGATCCGCAACTGGTGCCGAGCGTCGTGCTCCTCAATCCGCCCTTCTCGCGAAGCCAGGGGCGCGCGCGCGATCGCCATGCCGCGCTTCGCCATTTGCGCTCCGCGCTGTTGCGGCTTGCTCCAGGCGGGCGCTGCGCCGTTATTCTCCCCGACCGCATCGAGACGGAGGACGCGGATTGGCTGCACGCCACTGCGGGCGCGCATGCCCGGCTGCATCTCGACCTGCCGCCCGATGCCTATGCCAAGCACGGCACCGGCCAGGCAGTCCAGCTCATACTCCTCGAAAAGGACGGGGCAGGGGGCTCGGTCCCGCGCCAGACCTGCACGACGCTCGGCGCTGCGCTTGCGGCCATCGATGCGATGGCGACCCCATGCGCGCCGCAGCCGCAGCCGATCTCCCGCCCCAGCGGATTGTTCCGGGGCCTCACGCGGCGGACCCGCCCCGTCTGCTCGCGTGCGGCGGTGACCCTGCCCACGACCCGCGCGGTCGCCTATCACCGTCTCGACGCGCCCGCACCCGCGGGCGAACCGCAAGGGATTTACCTGCCCTATCGGCCGAGCCGTCTGCTGATTGCCGATGCTCGTGAGCACCCAAGCGCGCTGGTCGAATCGCAGGCAATGGGATCGATTGCCGCACCCCCGGTCGCTTATGAACCCGTGCTGCCGGCCAGGATCCTGGACGACGGCCTGCTCTCGGACGCGCAGCTCGAAACGCTGATCTACGCTGGCGCGGCGTTCGAGCGCGATCTTCCCGGGCGGTTCATATCCAGCGAGGAGGGTCTTTCGCTGTCGCCGGCAGAGGCCGGTAACGCCTATCGGACCGGCTTTTTCCTTGGCGATGGCACGGGCGCCGGCAAGGGGCGGCAGGTGGCAGGCGTCATCCTCGACCAGTGGTTGCGTGGCAACCGCCGCCACCTCTGGATATCCAAGAGCGAGACGCTGGTCGAAGACGCTCGCCGGGACTGGTCGGCGCTTGGCGGCTTGCCGCTCGACATCCAGCATCTCAACCAGTGGAAGCTCGGCACCCCGATCGCGCTGGGCGATGGGATCCTCTTCCTGACCTATGCCACCCTGCGCTCCAACCGCGGCGACAGGGGCACGCGGCTGCGCCAGCTGATCGAATGGATGGGTGAGGATTTCAGCGGCGTCATCGTTTTCGACGAGGCGCATGAAATGGCCGGGGTGGCCGGCGGCGAGGGCCGGTTCGGCGCCACGAAAGGGTCCGAGCAGGGCATTGCCGGCGTCCGCCTGCAAAATCTCGCTCCGCGCGCCCGGATTCTCTACGCCTCGGCGACGGGCGCCTCGGATGTCAACAATCTTGCCTATGCGACACGCCTCGGATTGTGGGGACCGCAGACGGCCTTCGCCGACCGGCGGGCCTTCGTGGAATCCCTGCGCCGAGGCGGCATCGCGGCGATGGAGTTGATCGCCCGCGACCTCAAAGCGCAGGGCCTCTATGCCGCGCGGGCGCTCAGCTTCGCCGGCGTCGAATATGACATCCTCGAGCATCGGCTCAGCGAAGAACAGATCGCCGTCTACAATGCCTATGCCGATGCCTGGGCGATCATTCACAACAATCTGCAGGCCGCGCTCGCCGCCACGCGCGTCACCGACGGCTTCAGCGGTGCCACCTATAATAGCGGCGCGAAGGCCGCGGCATTGTCGATCTTCGAATCGACCAAGCAACGCTTCTTCGGCCAGATCCTGCTGTCGATGAAGCTGCCCTCGCTGATCCCGGCGATCGCCGCCGATCTCGCGCGCGGCGACTGCGCCGTCGTCCAGCTCGTGTCGACCTCGGAAGCGATGCTCGATCGTGCCCTTGCCGACCTGTCCCCCGAGGAGCGCGCCTGGCTCGATATCGAGCTGTCCCCGCGCGAATTCCTGGTCGATTATCTGACCGCGGCCTTTCCCGTGCGCCAGATGCGCACCTATACCGACGATAGCGGCACGGTGCGCTCGGAACCGATGATCGACGAGGCCGGGCAGCCCGTGCTGTGCCGGGAAGCGATGGCCATGCGCGACCAGCTCCTCGAGCAACTCTGTGCGCTGCCGGTCGTCGGCTCGGCGCTCGATCACATAATCGGGCATTTCGGGACGGAGGCTGTGGCCGAGGTGACGGGCCGCAGCCGGCGGATCGTCGTCGATGCCGACGGCCGTCAGCGGATCGAACGGCGCAGCGCGCGCACGAACCTCGCGGAGACCGACATCTTCATGCGCGGCGAAAAGCGCATCCTGATCTTCTCCGACGCCGGCGGCACGGGGCGGAGTTACCACGCCAGCCTCGACGCGCCCAATCAGAGCCGCCGCATTCACTATCTCCTCGAGCCCGGTTGGCGCGCGGACGCGGCGATCCAGGGGCTGGGCCGCACGCACCGCACCCACCAAGCCTGCCCGCCCTTGTTTCGGCCCGTTTCCACCGATTGCCGTGGCGAACGGCGGTTCATCTCGACCATCGCCCGGCGCCTCGACAGCCTGGGCGCGCTGACCCGTGGCCAACGCCAGACCGGCGGGCAGGGACTTTTCGACCCCCGCGACAATCTGGAGTCCGACTTCGCGCGGGAATCGCTCGACCAGTGGTTTCGCCTGCTGTTCCAGGCAAAACTCCAATCGGTCCACTTCGATCAGTTCCAGGCGCTCACCGGTTTGAACCTGGCCGGGGAGGGTGGGGGGCTCACCGAGACCTTGCCCACGATCCAGCGGTGGTTGAACCGCATCCTGGCGCTGCGCATCGACCTGCAGAACGCGATCTTCGACGAATATCTCGGCTTGATCGAAGCACGGGTGGAAAAGGCACGCGAGGCCGGCACCCTCGATCTTGGCGTCGAAACGATCGCGGCCGACCGTATTTCGATCCTCGACCGGACGGTGATCCGGCGCGATCCCGTGAGCGGCGCCGAAACCGAGATCCTGCGTATCGAAACCGAGGAGCGATATCGGCCGCTGACCCTGGAGCGAGCGCATTGGCTTCTGGCCGACCCGGAAGCGCGCGGGTTGATCAACCCGCGTTCCGGCAAGGCCGCCATTTGCCGGCCGACCTTCTCGCTGACGGACGAAGAGGGGCGGACCGTGCGCCGCTATGAGCTGGTGCGGCCGACGCGCACCGAACGGCACCGGCAGGACCTCTTCGCCGAAACCCATTGGACCGACGTGGACCGGGCGAGCTTCGACGAAGCCTGGCAGGCCGAATGCGACGCAATGGCGGCGCAGACGCGCACGCAGATCATCTATCTGGTCACTGGCCTGCTGCTTCCGGTGTGGGGCAAGCTGCCCGACGATCATGTCCAGGTCTGGCGGCTGACGAGCGATGACGGCCAGTCGCTTCTCGGGCGTCTTATTCCGGCGCCGCTGGTTGAGCGGATTGCCAGCGCATTCGGCATCGCGGCCCATGTCGAGATCGACCTCGGCGCGCGGGTCGAGCACGTCCGCACCTCGGGCGAGATCATGCCGATCGGAGCGCTGCGGCTGAAGCGCGCCTTGGTCGCCGGCGATCAACGCCTCGAATTGCTGGACTGGAAGCCCGAGGCGCTGCCGCATCTCAAGGCGGCGGGCTGCTTCACCGAGATCATCCAGCACCGCACGCGGCTGTTCGTTCCCCCGAGCCGCGCCCTCGAGATCCTCGCCAGGATCACGGACTGACCCGCGGCCGCGCCAAGCGACCGAAGAGAGG
>CAMPIM010000023.1 GCA_946886365.1 uncultured Novosphingobium sp. | reverse complement strand
AACTCAACCATAGATCGCCTCCTTGAAGGGCTTCATGCCAAGACGGCGATAGGTGTCGAGGAAGCGCTCGCCTTCCTGACGTTCAGCGAGATAGAGGTCGGTGACCTTCTCAATGGCATCCACGACGCCATCCTCCGAGAAGCCCGGCCCCGTGATCTGGCCGACGGCAGCATCCTGCGCGCCCGATCCGCCGAGCGAGAGCTGGAAATTCTCCACGCCCTTACGGTCCACGCCCAGCACGCCAATATGCCCGGCATGATGATGCCCGCACGCGTTGATGCAGCCGGAGATCTTGACCTTAAGCTCGCCCAGATCCTTCTGACGGCCAGCGTCCGCGAACCGTTCCGAAAGCTTCTGCGCCAGCGGGATCGACCGCGCATTGGCAAGGCTGCAATAGTCGAGGCCTGGGCAGGCGATGATGTCGCCGATCAGGTCCAGATTGGCCTCCGCCAGCCCAGCCTCGTCCAGCTTCTGCCAGATGGCATAAAGGTCCGCCTTTTTCACATGCGGCAGGACAAGGTTCTGCGCATGGGTCACGCGCAGTTCGTCCAGCGAATGGCGTTCAGCGAGGTCCGCCACCAACTCGATCTGCTCGGCCGAAGCATCGCCGGGAATGCCGCCGCGCGGCTTTAGGCTGATGTTGACGATCGCATAGCCCGGCTGCTTGTGCGCCGCGACCTGCCGGTCCACCCACAGGGCGAAGGCGGGGTCGCTACGGTCGATCTCGTCGCTCAGACCCTGATCATAAGTCGGATTGGCGAAGAAGGGCCGGATGCGGTCCAGTTCCTCACGTGGCGGGTTGAGGCCCAGCTCCCGCATATGCGCAAACTCTTCCTCGACCTGACGCTTATATTCCTCGACGCCCAGCTCATGGACCAGGATCTTGATCCGGGCCTTGTACTTGTTGTCGCGGCGGCCGTAGCGATTGTAGACGCGCAGGCACGCTTCCAAGTAAGGTACGATCTCATCTTCGGCCACGAAGTCCTTGATAAGAGGGGCGACCATCGGCGTGCGGCCCATGCCGCCACCGGCATAAACTTCCGCGCCGATCTGCCCATCGCGCGACACCAGCTTCAGGCCGATGTCGTGCAGCCGCATCGCCGCGCGATCCTCTTCGCTGGCGATCACCGCGATCTTGAACTTACGCGGCAGATAGGTGAATTCGGGATGGAAGGTCGACCACTGGCGCAGCAACTCGGCCCAAGGGCGCGGGTCCGTCACCTCATCGGCGGCGACGCCAGCATATTGGTCGGACGAGATATTGCGGATGCAATTGCCGCTGGTCTGGATGGCGTGCATCTCGACCGTCGCCAGTTCGGCGAGGATGTCGGGTGCATCGGCCAGTTTGATCCAATTATATTGCAGGTTCGTGCGCGTGGTGAAGTGGCCATAGCCCTTGTCATATTTGCGCGCGATCTCGCCCAGCTTGCGCATTTGCGGCGCGTTCAACGTGCCATAGGGGATGGCGACGCGCAGCATATAGGCGTGCAGCTGGAGATAGAGGCCGTTCATCAAGCGCAGCGGCTTGAACTGATCCTCGGTCAGTTGCCCGGCCAGGCGGCGTTGCACCTGATCGCGAAATTCCTCGACGCGGGCGTCCACGATGGACTGGTCATAGCTGTCATAACGATACATGGTCAGATCACCCAGTTGCCGGCATCAGCGTCATTCGGTTTAAGCGTCAGGTCGGGGCGCACCGTCGGCCCCAGGGCACGGATGCGATCCTTGATATGGGCCGGGCGCACGCCTTCGTCGGTCAGGGTGGCGTCGATCACATAAGGAGCGACCACCCGCAGCGCGGCTTCCTCGGCACGGGCAAGCTCGTCGCCCTTGTCGCCTACATCGACGGATTCGCCGACCTGCCGCGACCAGCCGTCGCCCGCCCACCAGATCACGTCCCCGGTGCCAAGGTCATTGCCAGTCAAAATCTTCACGAATGCATCTCCGCCCCATTGTTCACCTGTGTGGCCCAGCCAGCCAGCACGTCCTGCGCCAGCGCATAGGCCGCCACTTCCCCGACCACAATCAGGGCCGGACTTTTTACTTTTTCACGCGCCACCATGTCGCCCAGATCGGCGAGCAGGGTGCGCAGCGTGCGCATATCGGACCGCGTGCCATTTTCCAGCACCGCAACCGGAATAGCTGGCGACACGCCATCGGCGATAAGCTTGTCGGCGATATCCGCCGCCGTCGCCACGCCCATATAAATCACCAGCGTGCGGCCATGGCCAGCAAGCCCGGACCAGTCCTGATCTGTCAGCCCCTTGCACTGGCCCGCGACGAAGGTCACCGCGCTCGCCGCATCACGATGGGTGAGGGGAAGCTGCGCCTGCGCCGCGCAGCCGATCGCCGCGCTGATCCCCGGCACGATCTCGACCGGCACGCCAGCGGCGCGGCATGCTTCCATTTCCTCGCCCCCGCGACCGAATACGAATGGATCGCCCCCCTTCAGCCGCACGACACTGCGTCCGGCAAGCGCCAGTTCCACCAGCAAGGCGTTGATGCCCTCTTGCGGCATCGAATGGCGGCTGCGCTGCTTGGCGACGGAAATCAGTTCAGCGTCGACCGAAGCCATGGCCAATATCTCGGCCGAAACCAATCCGTCATGCACGATGACGTCCGCCTGCGCGATCAGGCGCGCAGCGCGCAACGTCAGCAGTTCCGGATCACCCGGACCCGCGCCGACGAGAAAGACGGTAGCAGGGAGTTGTTCGGCCATGCTGGCCAGATGGCGGAAGCGCGCAACCGTTTCAATTCAGAATGCTTTGCCCATGGCGAAGGAAAATTTGGGGGATGGGTGTCCAAGTCCGGGCACCCGCCCCCGTCACCCCCAGCAAAATCAGTCGCATTCGGGCCGGATGAACTCGGCCGCTTCCTCCACCAGCGGGAAGAAATAACGCCGTTCGCCGTCAGCTTGAGTAGCGCGATCCTGCCGTCGCACAGATAGTGGACATCAGTATTGGCCAAGCATAATCGAACGGTATCGTTCTGTCGAGCAAGCCTCATGGCGCGAGCGCAGGAATGGCGATAACGTAGCCATCTTACCTGTGGAAAGGGGATACCGCATGGCGATCGAGCTCAAGATATTGGCGTGGAGCTGTGTGCTCCTGATGGTGCATATTTTCGCGGCGGCGCATTTCAAGACGAAGCAATATGGACCGAAGTGGAATATGGGCGCGCGGGACGAGACCTTGCCGCCGCTGGAGCCTGTCGCAGGACGGTTGATGCGCGCGCAGGCGAATTTCCTTGAGACCTACCCCATCGCAATCGTCGCGCTGCTCGGCGTGGTGGTTGCGGGACGGACGAGTGACCTGACGGCGATCGGCGCATGGCTATGGCTGGGCGCGCGGATCGCCTATCTTCCGCTTTACGCGATGGGCGTGCCGGTGGTGCGGACGCTGGTCTATATGGTTGGCCTGATTGGGCTGATATTGGTGTTGCAGGCGCTCATTACGGGTTGAGCGCCCTCGCCCCTTAGTTCGAGCAGAGCCGAACTCGGTCGATCACTCATAATCGCCCATATATCCGCCGTCCGCGAGGTCGGAGAAGCGGGTGATCTTCGCGTCGAACTTCATACGGATACGGCCGGTCGAACCGTGACGCTGCTTGGCGACGATCAGTTCGGCAAGGCCGTAGATCCGCTCCATCTCCTGCGCCCATTCAAGATGCTCGCTACTCTCCTTGTTGCCCGGCTCCTTCGCGGCGACATAATAATCCTCGCGAAAGACGAACCAGACCATGTCGGCGTCCTGCTCGATCGAGCCGGATTCGCGAAGGTCGGATAGCTGAGGGCGCTTGTCCTCGCGCTGCTCGACCGCACGGCTCAGCTGGGAAAGCGCCAGTACCGGAACATTAAGTTCCTTTGCCAAGGTCTTGAGACCACGGGAAATTTCGGAAATTTCCTGCACGCGATTATCGCTGCCTCGGCCGCTGCCCTGTAGCAGTTGGAGGTAATCGACGATGACGAGGCCGATGTCATGACGGCGCTTCAGCCGCCGCGCACGCGTACGCAGCGCCGCGATGGTCAGACCTGGCGTATCGTCAATGAACAGCGGCAGTTCCTGAAGGTCGCGCGCGGCGCGGGAAAGGTTCTGGAAATCGGCGCGGCTGATCTTACCCATGCGCAGCGCCTCCCCGCTGATGCCCGACTGCTCGGCGAGCACGCGGGTAGCCAGCTGATCGGCGGACATTTCGAGGGAGAAGAAGGCTGTCTTGGCGCCCATATTCTTTTCGGGCGGAATGCCATCGACATGGTCGCGCATCCAGCGGGACGCGGCGTTATAGGCGATGTTGGTCGCGAGCGATGTCTTGCCCATGCCCGGACGGCCCGCAAGGATCATGAGATCCGAATTGTGGAGGCCACCGATCTTTTCATTCAGGCTATTGAGGCCAGTGGTGATGCCCGAAACATGGCCCCCACTGTTAAGCGCGCGTTCGGCCACCTGCACGGCCATGGTGGTGGCGGTGGCGAAGCTTTTGACGGAGCCGGTTTCACCCTCGCCCTCGGACACTTTATAGAGGGCGACTTCGGCCATCTCTATCTGCTCGCGCGGGTTGACATCCTCGCTTGTATCAAGAGCATTTTCAACCAATTCTCGCCCTACATTCACAAGTTGACGCAGAAGTGCGAGGTCATAAATCTGGCTGGCGAAATCGCGCGCGCCGAGCAGCGCGGCACCGTTCCCCGTGAGCTGCGCGAGGTAGCCGACACCGCCCAATTCCTTGAGCGCCGGGTCCTGCTCCAGCATCGGCTTGAGCGTGACCGGATTGGCGACCATGTCGCGCTCAACCAGCTTCATCACGGCTTCGTAGATGCGGCCATGTAGGGGCTCGAAGAAATGCTCCGCCTTGAGCTTGAGCTGAACATCCTCGGCAATGCGGTTGTCGATCATCAGCGCGCCCAGCAGCGCGGCTTCCGCCTCCACGTTGCGCGGGAGTTCGGGGATGCCTGCTTCTGCGGCGGGATTAATCTGCACCAGTTCGACCATGCGCCTCTCATCGCGCTCGCCGGGGTTCTGCGCAAGGGGCAAGCTGTGTCCCGACAGGCAAAGCTGTGGAGAACTCCCCCTTGCTTTTCATCGTCGGCAGCAGCAGGGACTATGGACCCATGACCGACCCGCGCATCATCGACATCACGCTTGACGAGCGGACGATCCTTTGGCGCAACGCGGATGTCGAGCAGGAGCGGCGGATCGCCATATTCGACCTGCTGGAAGATAATTATTTCGCGCCCCAGCGCACCCATGCCGATGATTATGCAGGCCCCTACCGCGTGCTGCTGCGCGTCGAGGATGGGCGGCTGGTGATCGAGATCAAGCGGGAGGATGGCGAGCCGCTGGAGGCGATCATCCTCGGCCTGGGCCGGTTCCGGCGTCCGATCCGGGAATATTTCGCGATCTGCGACAGCTATTATCAGGCGATCAGCAATGCCTCCCCGCAACAGATTGAAACGGTGGACATGGCGCGCAGGGCCATCCACAATGACGCTGCGGAGATGCTGATCGAACGGCTGGATGGCAAGATCAAGGTCGATTTCGACACGGCACGACGCCTGTTCACGCTGATCTGCGTGCTGCATATCAAGGGGTAAGGGGACATTCGCCAGCATTCTTCCGGCCGGTTTCTGGTCCGCATCCTTGCGGGCGGGCTGGTCATCGCCCTGTTGGCATTGGGTGCGTGGAGCTATGCCTGCCGCTGGGCGCCGGGGCGCGACGTCTATCCGGTTCAGGGGGTGGCTGTTTCCGCTGACGGAGGCGCCATCGATTGGGGCACGCTGGCGGCCAATGGCGTCGATTTCGCCTATATAAGAGCGGCCAAGGGCACAGAGGGCCGCGACCCCGCCTTTGCGCGGAACTGGTCTGCGGCGCGGTCATCGGGACTGCGTTACGGCGCTGTGCTGGATTTCAGCCTGTGCGGCCGCGCGGCCGGTCAGGCGACACGCTTCGTCACGACAGTGCCACGGGACAATGCCGCCCTGCCCCCAGTGATCCGGCTCGACTTTGATCCTGGCTGCACTGCGCGGCCGGGGCGGGACGCGGTGCTGTCTGAACTCAACACGCTGGTGAACCTGGTTGAGAGCAATGCAGGCAAGCCGGTGCTCCTCAACATTTCAAAGGCTTTCGAGGAAGAATATGACATCGCGTCGGGCATAAACCGGACGCTCTGGCTGGATGGAAACTTCTTCCCGCCCGATTATGCTACCCGCCGATGGGTGATGTGGACGGCGAATGATATGCGTCATATCGATGGCATCGATGGCCCGGTTAGATGGGGCGTGGTTGCGCCATGACTATTGATACGGATGTCGAAAGCCTGATCGAGGCAGCGCGCGCGGCGAGGGCAAATGCCTATGCCCCGTACAGCCGTTTTGCTGTCGGAGCGGCCGTGCGCTTGTCCGATGGTGAGATGATCGTGGGCGCGAACTTCGAAAATGCGAGCTTTGGCCTGTCGCTCTGCGCTGAAACCGTGGCACTGGCGGCGGCCAATGCGCAGGGGCGGTTTGGCGACGTCGAGGCGATTGCGGTCGTCGGGGGTGGCGTTAACCCAGTCACGCCCTGCGGAAGATGCCGTCAGATCCTGAACGAAGCAGAGCAGGTGGCGGGGCGGCCCATCGCCATTTATTGTGCAGCCGGCGACGGCGAGTCCGTGGTCCAACACAGCGTTACCGAACTTTTGCCTTTTTCGTTCGGACCCAATGATTTGGGTCATGATCCTTCCAGTAAGAGTCAAGAATAGTCATGTCGATTTTGTCGGATAAGTGGATTCGCGAGCAGGCCATTTCCCAAGGGATGATCGAGCCCTTTGTGGAAAATCAACGGCGGGACGGCTGCATCAGCTATGGCCTGTCCTCCTATGGCTATGACGCGCGCGTGGCAGACGAGTTCAAGATCTTCACCAATGTCGACAGCGCGGTGGTGGACCCGAAGGATTTCGCGGCGAACAGCTTTGTCGATCGCAGGACCGACTGTTGCATCATTCCGCCCAACAGCTTTGCGCTGGCCCGGACGGTCGAATATTTCCGGGTGCCGCGCGATGTGCTGGTGATCTGCCTTGGCAAATCCACCTATGCGCGGTGCGGCATCATCGTGAATGTGACGCCGCTGGAGCCGGGCTGGGAAGGCCATGTGACGCTGGAGTTTTCCAACACCACGCCCCTCCCCGCCAAGATCTACGCCAATGAGGGGGCCTGCCAGTTCCTTTTCCTCAAGGGCAATGAGCCGTGCGAGGTCAGCTACGCCGACCGGGCGGGGAAATATATGGGGCAGCAAGGCGTCACATTGCCTCGACTCTAGGGGACGTGCGACAAGGGCGAGGATGAATATCGATCGGCGCCAGTCATGCTGAAGTTTTTCCGCCGCGGTGCATCGCCACCGCCCTCTTTCGTGCCCGACATAGGCGAGGACCGGCGCGTTTATGCCATCGGGGACATTCACGGGCGGCTCGACCTGTTCGAACAACTGCTGCGGTTGATCGATCAGGATGACTCGGCCCGCACGACCCTACCCTGCCATCTCGTCCTGCTGGGTGATCTGATGGATCGCGGGCCGCAATCGGCCGCCGTCATTGAGCATGCAATATCCTTGTGGCGGGCATCCCCGAATGTGCACCTGATCAAAGGCAATCATGAGGAGGTCTTTGTCGGCGCCGCGAAGGGCGATGCGCAATATGCGGGCTATTGCCGCCGCATCGGGGGCATGGCCGCGCTTGAAAGCTATGGGCTGGAATCCGGCGTCAGCACAGCGATGACGGACAAGGACATCGCGTCATGGATGCTGGAAAATGTGCCCCGTGAGCATGTCGATTTCCTGAACGATTTTGCGGATAGTCTTGTGATGGGCGACTATCTGTTCGTTCATGCGGGGATCAGGCCCGGAGTGCCGCTCGAGGAACAGGACGCGGCCGATCTGCACTGGATCAGGGGTGAGTTCCTGCATGACCGGCAAGCCCATCCCTATATGGTGGTGCATGGACACAGCATCACCAGCGAAGTCGATGAGCAGGCCAACCGGATAGGGATAGATACGGGTGCCTGGAACAGCGGCAAACTGACGGCGATCGGCCTTGAGGGCACGGATCGTTGGTATTTGCAGACTTAGGCGCCTTCTAACGCCAGCCCTTGGCCTTGGCCGCAGCCTCCTGGGCACCGTCGGCGGGGGACCCTTCGATCAGGGCATCTATCGTAGCCATGATGCGGGCGTCGGTGGAGGATGCCTGGCGGTAATCCGTTGATTGCGGGGTGCCGGGAATCAGTTGCTGAACCTGCCAGCTTTCCCCTTTGTGGCAGGCCACCCCCGACAGGGCGCTGCCTTCGAAGCTGCGGCACCAGCCTCCGCCCTTGCGCTGAAAACTAAGGCCGATGCGGATCGATGTGTCCTGCTGTGCCGAGGCCAGTTGGGTTTCGAGGGCGGATGCGAGTTCGCCCCTCGCCGTCATGACGCCATCTTTAACAGCAACAGGTCCAGCGGGGCCGCTCGACAAACGGCCGACGCCAAGACCCAGGACAAGGCTGGCAGCGATCGCGCCGCCAATGCCCCAACTGCGCCATTTGGGCGCCGCCGCACGGGTGATGGGCGTGACCTTCGCCCGTTCCTCCAACAGCGCACGCATAGCCTGTGGCACAGGTTCAGCTTCAACCGGCGCATAGTGACCGGAAAGACGCTGCCGCAAATGCCGGTGCATTTCCAGGCGCTGGGCCAAGGCCGGATCGTCCGCAACGGCGCGATCGACGCGGCGGCGGGTGATTTCGTCTAGCTCGCCATCGACCCAAGCGATCAGCATGGCTTCGTCAATGTCGGTCATGCTGCTTCTCCCAGCAATTCGATAAGGGCGCCGCGTCCACGGACCAAGCGCGAGGTCAACGTACCCATGGGCACGCCCAGAATTTCGGCTGCTTCCTTGTAGGATAGCCCCTCCACGAGAACGAGCGCGATGGCTTCGCGCTGCTCGTCCGGCAAAGCCTGCATCGCGCGATCGACGTCGGAAAGCATGACGTGCGCCTCCACATGCTGATCGCCAGCATAGCCGACATGCTCGCCTGCCTCTTCGGGTGCGAAAGTCCGCACGGCGCGCTGCCGCGAACGGCCTTCATCGATCCAGAGATTGCGCATGATACGATACATCCAGCTGTCCAACCTAGTCCCCGGCTGCCATTGTTCGCGCGCCCGCAGCCCTCGCTCCAGCGCCGCCTGGCAAAGGTCGTCCGCATCGGCCCGATCCCTCGACAGGCTGACGGCAAAGCGGCGCAGCCGGGGGAGGATCGCCAACAGATCGTTTTCGAACGACATCCGGTCTCCATCACATGTTCAAGGATGAAACGGCTGTGCCCATTCGTTTCATCCCCGAAGACGTATATCTACCGGAAATAAATTCGCGATGACTCATTATGGATGCGAAAGGAGCGGAAAATTCGCCTCCGCGCCAGTCGAGGATGAAGAGACAGAGATGAAGGCCCTACGTTCCTGGATCGTTGCGGGACTGCTGCTGACAGGTCCGGCGGCACAAGCACAATTGTTGCCGTCCCCCAATGGGGCCTTGGGGCAGGTAGGAGGGATGGTTCCGGACTTGCTCAACGACGCGGAAGGCGCGCTGAATCGGGTTCCTCCCACCCGCTCGGCAGAACGCCTCATGGCGGCGAGAGCGGCACGGATTGGTGATCTGCTACGACGGCATGGCGACAGCGTGGAACTGGACGATCGGAAAGAGGCCGCGCGGCGTGGCGTCATCCTGCTGACGGGTGCCAAGCAGACCAGCATCGAAGCGTTGCGTCGCGCGGGCTATGCGGTGGCAAGCGAGGCCATTGAGGGGATCGACCTGCTCCTAACGCGCCTCACGGTGCCGCCCGGCCAGAGCCTCTCCCGCGCGTTGAAGCAGGTGCGCTCGATCGCACCAGAGGCGGAGGTGAGCGCGGATAATCTCTATTTCCCCGGCGGTGCGGCGCCCAAGTCGGGGGGTGCAGCCTTGGCGGGGACAGGGCCTGTCCGATCTCGAGCGGCGGGAATGATCGATGGTGGCGTCGCCCGTCACGCGTCACTCACTGGCGCGGTCGAGCAGCGCGGCTTCGTTCGCGGCGCGCCTCGTGCCAGTTCGCACGGCACGGCGGTGGCGTCCTTGATCAGTGGAACCGGGTCCATTCGGGGCGCGGCGCCGGGTACGCCGCTGCTGGTCGCAGATGTTTATGGTGATGATCCAGCGGGCGGCAGTGCCTTCGCGATCGTGCGAGCGCTGGGATGGATTGCGGCGCGCGGGGTCAACGTCGTCACCTTAAGCCTGGTCGGACCCGATAATCCTCTGCTGGCAGGAGCCATCCGGCTGGCGCGTGAAAAGGGCGTTACGGTGGTAGCGGCGGTCGGCAATGACGGCCCCGCCGCGCCACCGGCCTATCCCGCCTCCTACCCTGATGTCGTGGCGGTGACTGGCGTTGATGGACGCGGGCGCTTGCTGCCTGAGGCGGGCCGCGCGCGGCATGTGGATTTCGCGGCGCCCGGCGCGGACATGAATGCCGCACGCACCGATGGCGGCAAGGGCAGCGTGCGAGGCACCTCTTTCGCCGCGCCGCTTGTCGCGGGGCGGCTGTTTGTGAACGGTAGCCTGAGCGGGCTGATCGAGGAGGCCAAGCCGGAAAGCAGCAAGGCATTCGGGCATGGTATTATCTGCGGCAATTGCAGAAATATGGATTGAATATCAGCATCTTGTCAAAAATATTTCGGCGCCAGGAATTAAATCGCATCGCCATCCCGTTGTCCTTGCATCGGATCGACAACGAACAAGGAGACGATCGATGAAGAAGACAATCATTCTTGCCACTGCCTGCCTTGCCGCCCTGACTGCGGTTCCTGTGTCTGCCCAGCTTCTGGGTGGCGGTGGCGGTCTGGGCGGTGGCCTGGGTGGCGCTCTGGGCGGCGCTGGTGGATCGCTCGGCGGCGCATTGAGCGGCTCGGGCAGCATCGGCCTCGACCGCAGCATCGATCTGGACAATGGGCGGGTTGCGGCGAAGGGTTCTGGTTCTGGCCGGGCTGACGGCGCCGCCACTGGTTCTGTAACCCACAAGGGAAAGAGCCACGGCGCAAACGCCTCGGCCAGCGGATCGGCGAGCGGTGGCCTGACCGCCGACACGCTGGGCACCAATGATGTCGCCAATGCAGTGGGCGGCGTGCGGGATCAGGCCAGCCAGACGGCGGGCGCAGCGCGAGATCGCGCGGTCACGGCAGGTGCAGCGGCGCAAGGGCAAGCCAGTGCTACCGCACAAGCGGCACGCAACCGGGCCGGTGGCGCACTGAGCGGTGCTGGATCGGCGGCCGGTAACGCGTCTGGCGCGGCTCAGTCCGGCGCGGCAAACTCAGCCGGTAGCGCCAGCAACGCTCTCAATGGAGGCGCGGCGCTTAATGCAACCGGCACGCTATCGGGAAGCGGCCACGCATCAGGCTCCAGCGACAGCACGTCGTCCAGTCAGGCGGACAATTGACCCCACTCGGGCGGATTCCCCACTTCGGGCTTTAAGCCCGCCCCCTTTCCGCCCCTCCGCCTGACAAGACAGGGCCGGTGATCCAAGAGGTCACCGGCCCTTTTCCATATCAGGAGAGATTGATCGCGGCCCGATCAACGACAAAGGCCGATGATCCCATGGGATCACCGGCCTTTTAACACCCGCGCAAGGTTGCAGGGTCAGGCGACCTTGGTCGCGACCTCTTCCGCTTCATCAGGATCGCGCAGCACATAGCCACGACCCCAGACGGTTTCGATATAATTGTCGCCACTGCATGCCAAAGCAAGTTTCTTGCGCAGCTTGCAGATGAAGACGTCGATGATCTTGAGTTCAGGCTCGTCCATGCCGCCATAGAGATGGTTAAGGAACATCTCCTTGGTCAGGGTCGTGCCCTTGCGGAGCGAGAGCAGCTCCAGCATTGCATATTCCTTGCCGGTCAGGTGGACGCGGTTGCCGTCCACTTCCACGGTCTTGGCGTCCAGATTGACCGCCAGCTTGCCCGTCCGGATGACCGACTGCGAGTGGCCCTTGGACCGGCGAACCACGGCATGAATGCGCGCGATCAGCTCTTCACGGTGGAAAGGCTTGGTCACATAATCGTCGGCGCCAAAGCCGAAGGAGCGAACCTTGCTGTCCATCTCCGCAATGCCGGAAAGGATAAGCACCGGCGTCTGCACCTTGGCGGCGCGGAGCTTCTTCAGCACGTCATAGCCGTGCATGTCCGGCAGGTTCAAATCCAGACAGATGATGTCGTAGTCATACAACTTACCAAGGTCGAGCCCTTCCTCGCCAAGGTCCGTAGTGTAGACGTTGAAGCCTTCGGTCGTGAGCATAAGCTCGATCGCCTTAGCCGTTGTCGGTTCATCTTCTATTAGCAGAACGCGCATATTGAAGCCCCTGTCCTTGCAGATCCCGTCAACCCCTAAGAACGGCGTCTGCTCCAATTCATTAACCAAAAAACTTCTGAAGGACAAAGGTTAATTTTTCGCTAACCCGCAGAAATGCGCGAGTCGCGGGAATTTGAATCTGTTTGAAAAGATTTATTGTCGAAGTGATTCATTTTGAGTCAAGATAGATTCACCTGCGCAACGAAGCTTCAGCAACCGTGGTTGCGAGCGATGAAGTCGAGCAGCGCCTCGACCCGCGCAGGCCGCAATCGCGAGGGCGGCGTGACCAGATGCAAGCCAAGTGGCGGCGGCCTCCAGTCGATCAGGACCTCCTCCAGTTCACCTGAAGCGAGCGCTTCGCCCACTATGAAATCGGGCAGCCGAGCAACGCCTATGCCTGCCCGGAGCGCGGGCAGCATCGCTTCACCACTATTGACGGTTAGGCGCGCCCTTACCTGTATCACGACATTCTGCTGCCCCGGTCCCGAGAAGCGCCATACGTCAGGCGTCGGCGCATTGGCATAGCAAAGACAGTCGTGGGCACCGAGGTCGGACGGATGCTTGGGCCTGCCCCGCTCCTCCAAATAGGCGGGAGAAGCGGTGACATGCATCTTGACGTCACCCAACCGCCTCGCGCGGAGCGAGCTGTCGGGCATGTCGGCAATGCGGAGGGTGGCGTCGAGCCCCATCTCGATCATGTCTATCCGCGCGTCAGAGAGATGAAGATTGATGTCGACGGCGGGATGAAGCTTGGCGAACTGCGCGACCAGCGGCGCGATGCGGAGTAATCCGAACGTCATCGGCGCGCCTAGCCGAATGGTTCCGGACAGTTCGTCGGTATCCTGGCGAGCAGCTTCCTCCGCCGCCTGCCCTTCCTCGAAAATCCGGGCGGCGTGACTGGCGAGACGCTTGCCGCTTTCGGTCAGGGCAAGGCGGCGACTGGTGCGATTGAACAGGCTGGTCTCCAGATGCTGCTCAAGGCGTGTGACGGCCTTTGAAACCGTCGCTTTCGACACACTGAGCGCCTTAGCGGCATCGGTGAAGCTGCGATGCTCCACGACGGCGGCGAACATCGCCCAGGCTTCAAGGTCAGGAAGACGCATAAAGGAAACAATCCGTTTCAATGCTGCTGGTTTAAGAAACGATCCTGATCGCTAAATCAGTTGCAAGCAAGCGGGAACGCTTTTCCCGCCGCAACGAAAGGCACAAATATGATCACCGCCGCAGGAAACCGCATCGAGCGTCGCCCCTTCGAGACGCTGGGTCATGCCGATCATGGCTGGCTCAACGCCCGCCATCATTTCTCCTTCGCCGACTATCATGACCCCGACCGCATGGGCTGGGGCGCGATCCGCGTGTGGAATGACGATGAAATCGCGGCGAACACCGGATTTCCTCCACATCCCCACCGCGACATGGAAATCGTCACTTATGTTCGCAAGGGCGCGATCACGCATCAGGACAGCCTGGGCAACAAGGGCCGCACCGAGGCTGGCGACGTACAGGTGATGAGCGCAGGCACCGGCATCCGTCACTCCGAATATAATCTGGAGGATGAGACAAGCACGCTGTTCCAAATCTGGATCATTCCCAAGGCGCAGGGCGACGCGCCAAGCTGGGGCGCCAAGCCCTTTCCGAAAGGCGATCGTGCCGGACGGCTGGTCGTGCTCGCCAGCGGCTATGCGGAGGATCAGGACGCACTACGCATCCGCGCTGATGCCCGACTATTGGGCGGCACGGTGAAGGCCGGCACCAGCGTCACCTATGAAAGCGCCGAGGGACGGCACCTGTATCTCGTGCCCGCTACCGGGCGGATCGAGATCAACGGCCAGACCTTTGAAGCTCGCGACGGGGCCGCGATCCTGGGCGGACAGCCCATCACGATTACCGCGATCGAGGATAGCGAAATCGTCCTCGTCGATAGCGAATAGGCTCGCAAAGCCTATCGGCCGCTCGCTCACCTTGCCCCCCTAAGGGGGCGAGCGGTCGCATTATTCAAGAAACCTTTTTCCGATCAATGCATTACCAAGACTGGAGACACTTCATGGCTAAGGTGCTGGTTCTCTATTATTCGTCCTACGGCCACATCGAAACGATGGCAAAGGCCGTTGCGGAAGGCGCGGCCGCCGCTGGCGCTCAGGTTGACATCAGGCGAGTTCCTGAAACCGCGCCTTTGGAGGTCGCCCGAAATGCGGGCTTCAAGCTGGAGCAGGATGCGCCGCTGGCGACCGTGGCGGAACTTGCCGACTATGATGCAATCATCATCGGTACCGGCACCCGCTTCGGCCGCATGTCGAGCCAGATGGCAGCTTTCCTTGATCAGGCAGGCGGCCTTTGGGCGCGCGGCGCACTTAACGGAAAAGTGGGCGGCGCCTTCACATCTACTGCCAGCCAGCATGGCGGGCAGGAAACGACTTTATTCTCGATCATCACCAATCTGCTGCATTTCGGCATGGTGATCGTGGGGCTGGACTATGGCCACGCCGGGCAGATGGGCGTCGACAAGGTGCGTGGCGGCGCACCCTATGGCGCCACGACTATCGCGCATAGCGACGGCAGCCGGCAGCCTGACGAGGATGAACTGGAAGGCGCCCGGTATCAGGGACGGCGGATCGCGGAGACGGCGATCAAGCTGCACGGGTAGAAATTTGGCTGCACTCTTCCCCTCTCGGTGCAGCGGTTGAGCCTTGGGTCGCAAGGCACAACGATAGGGGCCGGTGCATAGGATGGATGCACCGGCCTCTTTTTTCAGAGGAACAGGCGACCGCCGACCGGGCTGGCGCGCAAAAGATAATAGACGGCGATGGGCAACAGCAGCGCATGGAGCAGCAACCAGGGCTTGTCCAAATAGGGGGAAAGGTAGTGGATGACCGCGACGTGCAAATACATGATGACAAGTGAGGCCCTGCCCACCGCCACGAACCATCCGCCAAAAGGCGCAACATGGACCGAAATGCGGAAAATCAGCAGAGACGTCGCCACAGCCGAAGCAAGCGACAGGATCGGCCACCCGTAATCGGCGGCCTTCATGTTAAGCGTGGGAAGCAGACCGGATAGCCCCGCCAGCGCCAGCGCGCCCAAGGGGAGCCACATCCAATACCTCCACGGCACCTGCTGCCATACGGCTCCGATCCAGAGCAGTACAAGGGCCATGGGCACCGTCAGCAACCCCAGCACGGACGTTTGCGTAACCTCCCCTGCTACATAGGCTACAATTAGGACAGGTAGGATTGCGATAAACCAGCGCCGGTCGAGAGGATCGGGCCAACGGGACAGCAACGCGTTGAACAGGATGCGCGCGGCCATCAGGCAGGGCACGAACCAGAATATCGTGTAGGGACCGCGCAGCCATGATCCGCCAAGAAGGATCGGCAACATATCATCCGGCCATTGGTTGAATATAGGCCGCTGCCCCTTCATTGGCTCGATGATCTGATCCGCGATGATCAGCAATGCGAGGAAGGCCGCATAGGGGCGCATCTGCGACGCCAATTGCCGTAACGCGAAACGTCCGGGCGACTGTGGCCGGGACAGCAGGCCGGACAGCAGGAAGAATAGCGGCATATGAAAGCTATAGAGCGCATCCCGGAGGGGGCCGCTTCTCCACACATGTCCGGCCACCACGGCGATGATGCCAATGCCGCGCGCTACGTCGATCCATTCCAGCCGCCCGCCACCCTGCATCCGTTCCGATGGCGACTTGTGCTGGACCTCGTTCCCCCTGTTCTCCATGGCTTCCACGCCCTATAGGACAGCGCGCATCCGTCAATCTTTCCAACTGCTCCCGGAACCACTCCTTGACCCTATTGCATGACCGAGTTCTCTTCATCGATGGTGAAGCCATCATTCTCGACAAGCCCGCCGGCTTGCCGGTCGATGCGCCGCGCGACGGTTCGCTGAGCCTGGAGAACCACCTTTCGTCCCTGACCTTCGGTTTTCAACGCTGGCCCCTGCCGGTGCATCGGCTGGATCGGGACACCAGCGGTTGCCTGCTGCTGGCGCGCAATCCCAAGGCGCACAAGCGCTATGCCGCCGAGTTTGAGGCAGGAACGGTCAGCAAGCGCTATGTCGCGGTCGTGGACGGCGTGCCGGACGCGGAAAGCGGCGTCATCGAACTGTCGCTGAAGAAAGTCAGCAGCGCGGCCAAGGGCTGG
This sequence comes from uncultured Novosphingobium sp., assembly GCA_946886365.1. The sequence continues at coordinate 20,926 of CAMPIM010000023.1, read as the reverse complement.
CGCATTATCGCGGCGAAGGAAGGAAAGTCCGCCGTGACCGAATGGCGAAAGCTGGCGGTGAAGGACGGCCGCTCGCTGATGGTCTTCACACCACGCACCGGACGAACCCATCAGATTCGCGCTCATACATTATATGGCTTGGGCTTCGCCATCGCTGGCGACCCGGTATATGGCACCGGCGAGGGACCAATGCTGCTACACAGCCGTTTCCTCAGCGTCCCGCGCGGGAGCAAGGCTCCAGCAGAGGCGACAGCTCCCCTGCCCGCCACCTTTGCGGCGGCTGGTTTCGGGCCGGAGTATCTGGATGATGCCGGACTTTGACATTCCGGAAGATGCGCTGGAGGAGCGTTTCATCACCGCTGGCGGTCCCGGCGGGCAAAATGTCAACAAGGTCGCCACTGCGGTTCAACTAAGGGTGGCGCTCTATCGGCTGGGATTGCCGGTCCATGCATATCGGAAAATAAAGGAGCTGGCGGGATCACGCCTGACCTCTGGCGGGGAGATAGTGATCCAGGCGTCCCGTTTCCGCACGCAGGAGGCCAATCGTCAGGATGCCCGCGACCGGCTGGCCGAGATGATAGCCGAGGCGTACAAACGCGATCCCCGGCGCATCGCCACGAAGCCGGGCAAGGCGGCAAAGGCACGCCGCGTGGACGCCAAGAAGGCGCGCAGTTCAGTGAAGCAGGGGCGTGGCAAGGTGCGGATGGATTGAGGACTGCCAATGTTTGATTTCAAGGCGCCAGCCGATGGCGACAAGTCAACGCTCTATGCGGACCTCCTGTCGGCAGTAGAGGCAGTGACGGACGGCGAGCCCGATGCGATCGCCAACATGGCCAATGTCGCGGCGCTAATTTGGCAATTTCTTCCGGACCTTAACTGGGCAGGCTTCTATCGCATGGTAGAAGGTGAACTGGTGCTTGGCCCGTTTCAGGGGAAGCCAGCATGCATCCGCATTCCCTTGGGCCGGGGCGTCTGCGGCACGGCGGCGGCAACGGGAGAGACGCAGCTGGTCGAGGATGTCCACGCTTTCCCCGGCCACATCGCCTGTGATGCGGCCAGCGCGTCGGAGATCGTCGTGCCCGTGACGGTCGATGGCCGCGTCATTGCGGTGCTTGACCTCGATAGCCCTGTCCCGGCGCGTTTCGATATCGCCGACCAGAATGGGCTTGAGATGCTGATCGAACGGATTGGCCCTCGGCTCGCTTAACCGCGCTGCTCCGTTTCGGGACAGGCGGGGCGTTCCCCCCGCGTGGATCGAGGCGGATCATCATGCTAAACCAGCCGTTAACGTCACGGCCATGCTCAAGGCAGCCATGAACAACGGGGAGTTTTGCATGCGGATCTGGAGCATCATGCTGGCGGGCACGGGCCTTGCCCTCGGCCTCGCTACACCGGCTTTAGCAGGTGATGCCGCCGGGACTGGCGCAACGCCCCCTGTCCTGGGCAAGAGTTTTTCCGGCATGCGGCCGGTTCATGCCGGAATGCACCGCGGAACGATGGTCCACCGCTGGGGTCCGCGCGTTCAGGGTCGCTGGTTCGCGGGCTGGTATGCGCCGGGCGGTTGGGGCGCTTACCGGCGGCCGGTCATGGGCTACGTCCTGCCATCCTATTGGGTGAGCCCCACCTACCGGATCGGCAATTATGGACGCTATGGCCTGCCTGCGCCCGCCGATGGCTATGGTTGGTCCCGCTATTATGACGACGCCGTGATGGTCGATCGTCACGGCCGCGTCCGGGATCATCGCAGCGACATCGATTGGGATGCGCGCGATCATGAACCGGATCGGCCCGGCGTCCCCTATGATGATGACGTGACCGCGCATGACGGGCCTCCGCCCCCGCCCCATGAATATGAAGGGCGCTGGACCGGCACCTGGCGTGACGAAAACGGCCGCACGGTGAGCGGCGAATATGAAGGCCGTTTCGAAGGCGAGGCGCGCAGTAACTATGGGGTGGATTATGACGCTCCGTCCTATGGTGCACCCCCGCCCATCGTCCGGCATGATGGCCCCGGCGCCCCGGTGGTGACGACGACACAGGCCCCAGGCTACATTGCGGGCGGCTATTATTATCCGGGTGCCACGACAACGACAGTGGTGATCACGCCGACGGTCACTACCACCAGCTACGTGACCGAAACGACGACGCGTCGCCATGGCGTCAAACGCAGGTGCAACTGCAAATAGGATCAGGGGTTTAGCCTGTCTGAAGACCCAGTGAGCAAGGACAGGAGAGACGGCATGATCCATCATGTGTCGGTTGGGACAAATGACGTCGAACGCGCGCGGGCGTTTTACAACCCGCTGATGACGCTGCTCGGCTATCGCAACATACGCGATTATCCGCATTCACTGGATTATGGCGTGACGGACGTGGCATTCAGCGTCGAAACGCCCGTGAATGGGGATCGAGCGTCGCCCGGCAACGGCATTCATATCTGTTTCGAAGCGGCCGATCGCGAAGCCGTCCGCGAGTTCTATCGACTGGCGCTGGAACTTGGCGGAACGGACGAGGGCACGCCGGGCGTTCGCCCCAATTACGACGCCCATTATTACGGGGCGTTCGTGCGCGATCCGGATGGAAACAAGATCGAGGCTGTGACCTTTGCCGCGAGATAGACGCATGCAGCCTTGTGGCGGTCGAGGCCGAGGGGGCTATTTCCGGAAGATGCCCGCCAGTTCGATCGGCAACGGCGGTTCGTCGCGAGGAACTACGCCCCGGATGGCCTGCGCCTGCTCCTGCGGGTCGAAACGAACCCAACCGCTGCGGCTCAGCTTTTCCAACGGGCGGTAGCGGACCTTATACTGCATCCGCTGCGACCCTTCGACCCAATAGCCCAGATAGACATAGGGCAGGCCCGCCTTCGCGGCGCGCAGGATGTGATCCATGATGATGAAATTGCCCAGGCCCTTGCGGTGCTCCAACTCCGTGTCGAAGAAGCTGTAGATCATCGACAGGCCATCGCCCTGCCGGTCGGTCAGGCATGCACCGATCAACTTGCCGGGGCGGCCATTCTTGCCGGGCTCGCGATATTCGACGACATGGCTTTCGACCGGGGTCTGTTCGACCATGTCGGCGAAATCCATCTCGTCCATCTCGGTCATGCCGCCGCCCGGATGGCGGGCCTTCAGATAGCGCTGGAGCAGTTCGAATTGCTCCTCGGTCGACCATGGCTTGCATGCCGTGACGATCAAATCGCTGTTGCGGCGAATGAGTTTGCGCTGCGTCGCGTTGGCCGTGAACTCTCCTGCCACCACGCGAACCGACACGCAGGCGGAGCAATCGGCGCAACTTGGCCGGTACGCGACATTCTGGCTGCGGCGAAAGCCGATGCGGCCGAGCGCATCGTTAAGTTCCGACGCATTGTCCCCGTTAAGTTCGGTAAAGACCTTCCGCTCGCTCCGGCCCGGAATATAGGGGCACGGGCTGGGGTTCGTCACAAAGAAGCGCGGAAAACGAAATGGTGCGCTCACCCCACGGTCTCCGTCAAAACGCTGCGCGAAACTTGAGTCATGGACAGACTATGACGCCCGCAGCCTTCCGTGAAAAGGTCATTTACCACGAAAAAAAACGTACTCCCTACGCCGGGAGGCCGATCAGGCAACCTCGATCGGCGCTACCTCATATCCGGCGGCGCGCAGGGCTGTGATCAAGCGATCAAGATGCTCCCCGTCGCGGGTTTCGCATTCGACGTCGAGGCTAAGGCCCTTGGCGGGAAGATTGGTGAAGATGCGCTGATGCGACAACTCCAGAATGTTGACCGCTTCCTGATCGAAGATGCGGGCGACATGGAACAGCGCGCCGGGGCGATCTTGCAAGATGATGCGCAGGCGCGCCAGACGACCCGACCGCGCTAGGTCGCGCAGCAACACGTTCGCCAGCAGGCGCGTGTCGATATTGCCGCCCGTCAGGACGAGCCCGACATTGCGGCCCGCGAACATGTCCTTGTGCATCAACAACGCGGCAAGCCCAGCCGCGCCTGCGCCCTCGACCACGGTCTTTTCGATCTGGAGCAGCAGGCTCAACGCCTCCTCCAGATGCCGTTCATCCACCAGCAGGACGTCGTCGGCCAGGCGCTCGACAAAGCGGCGCGTCAGCTCACCCGGCTCCTTCACCGCGATGCCTTCGGCCAGCGTATCGCCATCGCAGGCCAGGTTCGCCTGCTTGATATGGCTGTACATCGACGGATAAAGTTCCGCCTGCACGCCATAGATGCGGATGTCGGGCTTCATCGCCTTGGCCGCAGTGGCCATGCCGGAAAACAAGCCGCCACCGCCGATCGGGATGACCAGCGTGTCGATCTCGGGCGCGTCCTCCAGCATTTCCAGCGCGACAGTGCCCTGCCCGGCCATGATGTCGGGTTCGTCGAACGGGTGGACGAAGGTCAGGCCATTTTCCTTGGCCAGTTGGCGTGCATAGGTGCTGGCGTCGTCGAACTTCTCGCCATGCAGCACGACCGTCGCGCCATGCCCTTGCGTCTGCGTCACCTTAACCGTCGGCGTGGTCACGGGCATGACGATGGTCACGGGCACGCCCAAACGGCGGCCGTGATAGGCAAGCCCCTGCGCGTGATTGCCAGCGGAAGCGGCGATCACGCCCTTTTCCTTTGACGCCGCGTCCAGCTGAAGCAGGCGATTGAGCGCACCGCGCTCCTTGTAGGCAGCGGTAAACTGGAGATTTTCGAACTTCAGGTAGACCTTACAGCCGAGCATTTCCGACAAAGTCTGGCTGATCAGCGTTGGCGTATGCACGACCGCGCCCGAAATCCGCACGCGCGCCGCCAATATGTCATCGACGGTAACGGGCAGCGGCATCGCGCTTTCGATCTTGCTCAACGTGTTCATGCGCTCGCCCCTAGCGGAAATTTACCTCGGAAGGAACTGGCCCTTGGCGAAATCTCGTCCTATGGCAAAAGGCCACGCGGCTAACTGTACGAGGCATATGGCTAATATCGCGTTTATCGGTCTGGGCGTCATGGGCGGCCCGGTCGCCGGGCATCTGGCGAAGGCTGGACACGAATTGACCGTCTACAACCGTTCCATCGGAAAGGCGAAGAAGTGGGCCGAGGCTTATGGCGGCGCCGTGGCGGTCACCCCGGCCAAGGCGGCGGAAGATGCCGAAATCGTCATCAGCTGCGTTGGCACCGACGATGACCTTTCGCAGGTGACCGTCGGCAAGGAAGGCGCGTTCCGGACGATGAAGCCGGGCAGCCTGTTCATCGACCATACGACGGTATCGGCCCGGATCGCCCGGCAACTGTTCGTCGAAGGGGAAAGCCGCGGACTTCATTGCGTCGATGCCCCCGTTTCGGGCGGTCAGGCAGGCGCGGAAAACGGCCGCCTGTCGATCATGTGCGGCGGCACGGGACCGGCGGTCGAGGCCGCGAGGATCGTCATGCAAAGCTATGCCGCGCGGATCGTGCATGTCGGCGGTGCGGGAGCCGGGCAAACGACCAAGATGGTGAACCAGATTTGCATCGCCGGCGTTCTGCAAGGGCTTTCCGAAGCGCTACGATTTGCGCAAGCCGCCGAACTGGATCTGGACAAGGTGTTCGAAGCCGTGTCCGGCGGCGCCGCGCAAAGCTGGCAGATGGATAACCGCTGGAAGACTATGGCACAGGACAGTTTCGATTTCGGCTTCGCCATCGATTGGATGCGCAAGGATCTTGGCCTTGCCCTCGAAGAGGCGCGTGCCAATGGTGCGACCCTACCCGTGACCGCATTGGTCGATCAATTCTACGCCGATGTGCAGGCGATGGGCGGAAGCCGACAGGATACAAGCGCGCTAGTGAGGCGGATCACCAAGGCATGAAGCGCGCCCTTTTGGCGGCTATTACCGCAATCGCCCTGCCCTTTCCCGCTTTGGCGTCGGGGGTCATCGACAATGTGAATGGCATCGCGGTCGACGCCAATGGACGCACAGTGCGCTTTCGCGCTCTGCTGATCGACGATGAGGGCAAGGTCGATAAGCTGCTGCCCGGACGCTATGAAGCGCCGCCCCGCCAGAAAAAGCTGAAGAAGGGTGAGAGCTGGCCGAAGGGTCTGGACTTCCAACTGGACGGCGGGGGCAAGACATTGATCCCCGGCCTGATCGACGCGCATGGCCATGTCATGGCGTTGGGCCTGACCCAGATCACGCTAGACCTGTCCGGCACGCGCTCACTGGCTGACGCGCAGGGCAAGATACGGGAATATGTCGCCGCCAATCCCGGACGGAAATGGATCATCGGCCGGGGATGGAATGCCGAGCTTTGGGGCCTTAATCGGGCGCCCACCGCTGCCGATCTCGACGCCGCCTCCGCCGATGTCCCAATATGGCTGGAAAGCGCGGATGGTCAGGCGGGCTGGGCCAATTCAGCGGCGATGAAAGCCGCCAACATCAGCACCACAAGCAAGGCGCCTGCCGGTGGCCGGATCGAGATGACCGGGGGCAAGCCATCCGGCGTGTTCGTCGGTAAGGCGATGGACCTTATCCAGCGGGTCGCCCCGCCTCCCGCCCCCAAGGACCGGGACATCGCGCTGGAAAAGGCGCAACAATTATTGCTGGCGAACGGCGTCACCGGCATTGCCGACATGGGCACCACGATCGAGGATTGGCAGGCATTCCGCCGCTCGGCCGATCGGGGCGCGCTGCGCGTGCGGATCATCTCCTATGCGCAGGGCCTCGACAATATGGTGCTGATTGCAGGACCTGAGCCGACGCCGTGGCTCTATGATGACCGGCTGCGCATGGGCGGGCTGAAACTGGCGTTGGACGGATCGCTCTCGTCGCGCGGAGCATGGCTCAAGGCCGATTATGCCGACGCACCGGGGCAGCGTGGATATTCGCTGATCCCATCCACGCAGCTGCGCAACATGATGAGCCGCGCGGCGATGGACAATTTCCAGATCGCCGTCGATGCCTCCGGAGACGCGGCTAACAGCGAACTGCTGGATGCGATCACGGAACTGGGCCAAACCTACAAGGGCGACAGGCGCTGGCGGGTTGAAAAGGCGGAGGTTGTCGATCCAGCTGACCTGCCCCGCTTCGGGCAAAATGGCGTCATAGCGTCAATGCAGCCCGCGCTTCAGGCCGCAAACTGGCGCATGGCGGTCGCGCGCATGGGTGAGAACCGGTTGAAGGGCGGCTATGCGTGGAAAGCGATGCTCGACAATCGCGCACCATTGGCGTTCGGCTCTGGCGCGCCTGTGACGAACCCCAATCCCTTTGTCGGCATGGCCGTCGCCATGAGCCGCGAGGATGCATCTGGCGAACCGGCAGGCGGATGGATGCCGGAACAGCGGGTGAGCTTTGAGGCAGCGCTTGACGGCTATACGCGGCAGGCGGCCTTTGCGGGTTTCGCGGATAAGCGTTTTGGCAGCCTGATCCCCGGACAGAGGGCGGATTTCATCCTCATCGACCGGGACATCTCCATAGCTCGTCCCGCCGACATACGGGCGACGCAGGTTCTGGAAACATGGATCGGCGGAGAGCGGGTCTTTATGAAGGGGGCCAAGCCCTAGATTATAGCACGTCGCCCGACGCGTTCATCGCATCCTCAATGGTTTCAGGCAGCGGCGGCAACACTGGTTTGTCGCATCCGGCAGCCTTCATATGCGCGCGGAGCGCGTCCATGCGCCCGAGATTCCAGCGAGCAAGCGGTATGCCCAACGGGCGGAACTCGGCGCGGTCGAACAACTCCACGACATAATGCTGGCAAAGCTCGTCCACCTGCCCCAGCGTCAACATGCCAAGGTTCATCACCATGGGCCGCCCCGGCACACCGTCCCGGCCGCGCACGAGATCGGTGACATATAATCCGCCACGTGGATCGACCAGCACGACATCCGCCTTCGACGCATCGATCATGCGATGGCTAGCTGCGTAAGGCGCGACGAACACATGCGTGCGCCAGACCAGAAAGGCGCTCATCGCCAACGTTATCGCAACGGCCAAGTAAATGGGCCGCATCGCCGCCGGACGGAAACGCGCCCAGCCAAGCCCCGCAAGCAGGCAGAACGGCCCGATGAAGCCATGGGCATAGCGAAAGCCCCAGCCATAGCCCTGCGCCAGTGCCAGCGCGCAACCGGCAAAGCAGCCCAGCGCCAGCGGCAATGCGATTTCCTGCCCCCGCAACGCCTTGCGCCATTGCATCGCCATCACGCCCAGCGCCGCCAGCGGCACCATCAATATGTTGTTCCATGCGGCAAAGCGGCTGAGGTTGACCAGCGGTTGCCAGCGATCCCCCAAGCGTTCGAACAGGCTGCCGACCTTGTCCGCGACGCCTGCGGACGGTCGGACATCGGCGGCAGGCCCTAACGACTGGACGAGAAATCCGGGCCAAAGCTTTGCCCACACGACAACGATGGCGATCAGGATCAGGACGTGAAATGCGGCCACGGCCCAGCGGCGCGACAGGAGCATCCACAGGATGAAGGGCGCGATGAAGATGGGCGGGAAATGCCATTGGTGCAGGCCAGCCGCCACCAGCGCCACCGCGCCAGCACTGACATGACCGATCACGCCACCCCGCAGGACCAGCGCGAGCCAGATCATGTTGAGCGCGAAATGGCCCGTCATCGCATAAGGGGTCATCGCCGTGACCCAGAGCTGGGTTGACGACAACCCAAGCAGCATCGTCACCCAAACGGCATCGTCCCGCGTCGGGAACAGATGTAGCGCCACGCGCCACAGGGCAAAGAGCCCGGCAATCAACAGTGCTGGACCTGCCAGATTCGGGTCTCCCAATTGCCAGAACAAGGCCTGGATCGCGCTGTTCACCGGTAGATAGGCAGCGGTCCAATAGTCGGCAGCGCCGAAGGGCGAGAAGAATTCCGGCATGATCGCTCGCCGATAGGCTTCCCATTCGGCGGGGATCGGCCGGGCGAACAATCCTTCGCGCATATAGGCGGCGGCAAAGCGCGCGACTTCCTCATCTCGCGAAATCGCATAGTTCTGGAAAAGCCAATAATGGCCCGCCCAAGCAACGAGGCCAAAGACGACGATCAGCGGCACGATCACCCGCGCGCGGGGCTTTGGCAGGCGGAACCCCATCCCCTCGGCAAAAAGCGCCGCCAGCGTCAACAGTAACAACCCGCCCAGCAACGCGGGGAAATCCTGATCCAGAAACAGGATGACGGCCAGGCTGACGCCTTGCCGGTACGTCACATGCCACAGAAATGTGGCGCCCAGCCAAAGGGTCAGGCCAATGGCACCCGCCAGGAACAGGCGGCGGGCATCGATAGGCCGGGCGGGCGGAACGTACATTTAGCTTTCCTGCGGCAGCAGCGTCCGGTTGACGAAAATGCCATCCATTTCGACAAGCAGCGGGAAATGCCCCTTATTGTTGGCGAAAAAGGCCGAGGGGATGAAATCCTTTTGCTCCAGCCAATCGATCATCGCCTGATAACCGGTGCCGTTTTCGTAGATGGGCCTCACGCCAAGTTCGGTCTGCACGCCCGCCATGACAGCGATCGCGGCCCCAGCACCTTCGCAAACGGAAAGGTCATGACCCTGCGTGTCCATCTTCAGGAACGGACGGGAAAATCCATGCTCCACCCGCAATTCCGGCAGAAGCGTGTCGATCCGCCTGCATTGCATCTCGACCGTCCGGGTGACCTTGTTGCGCTCGGCAAAGATGGCATCCTGCCGATCGGACGGCTTCTTGAGCGAGCTGAACTGATCGGCCGCCATGATATTGAAGCTGGCGGTTCCCTCAAAGTCCGACAAGGCAAGATTGAACACGTGCCATTTGGCATCGGATGCCGCCTTGCGGGATAGCTCGGCGAATATGTCGGGATTGGGTTCAAAAGACAGGATCGTATCGGCAAAGCCGACATCCTTGCGCAACATGACCGCATATTGGCCCCGGTTAGCGCCAACATCGAACACGCAATCGACCGCAAAGGCTGAAAGAAACCGACGAAGCGCCTGAATCTCCGGATATTGATGCACCCGCCCCGCGATGGCGAGGCGGATCGCCAGCGCGCGGTCGGCCAGTTCGCGGACATATCGGCTCATGCGCGCGAGGCCATGACGGAGCGGTAAATGCCGATCGTTGCCAAGGCCATGTCCTTCCAACTGCCCATAGTCTCACCATAGGCGCGTGCCGCCGCGCCAGCCGTCTGCCTGATGGCGGGGCTTTGGATTAGCCGCAAGAGGGCTTGAGCAAGATCGTCCGGATTTCCGGCCGCTGTGCGGATCGCCACCCCCTCCGGCAAGGCGGCGAACATACCCACGTCCGATGTGACCATCGCCTTGCCATGGTGCAGGGCAGACAGGAATGCGCCGCTGGAATCGATCTGGCGATAGGGGAAGATGATGGCGTCGGCCTTCGCCATATGCGCGTCGAGTCGCCCTTCGGTGAGGAAGCCAAGGTCGGCAATCAGCCGGTCGGCAAAGCCCTCAGCCCGGACTCTTTCCAGCAGCGGCGCTACATCCATGAAGGGCTTGCCCGCCACCACCAGTTCGAAAGCATGCCCCGCCCACCACAGCGACATGCAAGCCTCGATCAATATATCGACGCCCTTGTAGGGCCTGATCGTGCCGAAGAAGAGCAGGCGCGGAACCGAGGGATCGGGAATAGCGGCCAGATCGGCCGAAGTAGCCGGTGCCAGACGCATCGGAGGGTGTGGCGTCACATGAATGCGGGCAGATGCGATCCCCTGCGCCTCCAAAGCCTGGCGCGTCGTATCGCCATGCACGATCAGCACGTCAAACATATCGAGCAAAGCGCGATATCCCCTTCCCTGCACGCCTGCATCGGCATGATAGGCATCCGCGTTGTGGACCGTATGGATCAGTGGAACCCGCCCCTTCAATCGGCGCAACAGCAGCCGGTCGGCAGGCGCGAGGGGCAGCCATTGGAAATGCGCAACGTCCGCCGCTGTCAACGCACTGATCCGGCCAAGCGCGCAGGCGGCGCCATATTCGGCAGCCTTGATCAGACGAAAGGCCTTGCCCTCCCCCAATCGCGCCCGCAGCGCTTCGCTCCCACGGAAGAAGCGTGGTTCGTATCGATAACATTCCGGCGCGATGGCGTCAGTTGATCGCATCGGGCGGCCGAACAAAGTGACATCCGCGCCCAGTCCGGCAAGACCGCTGCACAGGCTGTCATCATATCGCCCGGTAAAAAGCGACGGATCGACCATTGCGATCTTCATCGCGCGGCCGGACCTTTCAGCAGACGGCGCAGCGACAGGGCATGGAGCGCCGCGACCACGATCATCGTCAGCGCATAAATCGCGAGGAAGCCTCGATCGAACCCGTCACCCAGCATCATGGCGAGCGGCACGCTGAGCAATGATCCGGCGAGGAAGGGTAGTGAGCGCTTGAGCAAATGAGAAAAGCGCCCGAGCGCCGCCTGGACATAGACCGACACGCAGATCAGCGTCAGCGCCAGCAAAGCGCCATCAATCAGCAGCAGATCGGTCATGCCAATGGCGGCTCGTCCAGCGAACAGCTTTGCGAAGACCCACTGCCCGAGCATCAGCAACGCAGCCGACGCGGCAAGGGCGAAGATAAAGCCGGCCGCCAGTGCGCGGGCCAGCAATTGGCGCAGGCGGGTTCGGTCTCCCCCGTGAAAAGCCCGCGTGATGCGAGGAAGCGCGGCCTCCACCATGGCGCGGATGGCCATGGAAAGCGCCCGCGACATCTTAAACAGGAAATCGAAAAGCAGCATCGGCCGCGCATCCTGCGTGGCGATCGCTATGGTGAAATAGGGTGCATTATAGGCCACGATCTCCGACACGGTGAAGAGCGCCGACGCACTTATATCCCGCAGATAATGAGTGCGCACATATGCCCCGCCCCGGCGAAAGGCCAGCCAGTGCCGCGTCGTCATACCCAACCGGCCATGCACCAACTTGATGGCATATCCGATCACGGCCATGCTGATGACGAGTTGCAGCGCCACCGAAAGACGCGCGTCCAATCCTTTGAGGATCAGCAGCAACAGCGCGATGGTCATCATCCGCCGCACGCAATCCAGCATCTCCCAAACGAAATTCCCATCGACCGCCGCCAGCGCCCTTTTCGCGAGCAACGCTGGAAGGTTGATGCAGGCGGACAGGAAGAAAAGAATGAAGAGAAGCGGCATCGTCGTGTCGATCCCGCCCGCCACCAGCGCGACGAGGAGGATCACCACCCCGCCAAGGATCAGCATGCCCAGAAACAGGAAAAGCACGCCCATTTCTTCGAGACGGAAGCCGTCCCCGCTGTCTCCGTCATGGCCAAGCCAATGACGCCGCAGCCGTGCATAGATAATGCTGGTCAGGCCGAACTCGGCCGAAATGGTGAAGTTGCCGAAGGCGACCAGCAGCAGGAACGCCTGAAACTCGCGCAGCGGCAGAACGCGCACGAAGACATAAGTAACAGCAAAACCCCAGATCAGCGTCAGCCCGACATTGGCGAGCTTGATGAGGGCAATGAAGCGGGCAGACCCTTCCATCCTCGCGATGGTCCTGCCGACCAGCGCGCTCACCGGGCGGCGCTTCCTACGGGCTTGCGAGCACGGAACAAGCGGTCATCCAGCGCAAAGAAATGGCGCGTATCGGCATCAATGCCGTTCGCGTCGATCTCCTCCAACTGGAACCCCGCCGCGCGAATGCGATCGGCGAAATCCAGACCATATTGCCGCACATGGTCCCACTGGCCAAATCGCCGTTCCCGTTCCCGAGGCGGCATGTCGAAGCTGCCATCCTCGGTAGGCTTGTCCCACAGCGGCACGATCAGCCAGGCTTCGCCGCCGGGCTTCAACGCGCGATAGATATTGCGCAGGACGGCATGATCGTCGGGCACATGCTCCATGACATGACTGGCGTAGAACAGGTCATATTGTTCAGCCTCCTCCAACGCCATCAGGTCCACGCGGCGCATGCCAGGAACCGAATAGCGCGCCGGATCAAGATCGGCGGGTACATAACCGGCGGCGGCGGAAAAGCGGCGGACAAGGCTGCCTTCATTCGGCGCCATGTGCAGGATGGCTCCATCTTCCGGAACCGTCAGCGTCTTTTCCACGATCAGATGGTTCATCAGCCTCTCGCGCGGGGACGCGCCACAGCTGGGGCATCCCCATTCCGCATTCTCGCCATAGCGGAAGAAGCCGACAACCGACTGCCCACATGCGGGGCACGCCCGGTTTGCGCGCGCACCCGTCGCCTTGCGCAGAGCAAGCATGGTCCGGGTCAGGTGCTTGCCGGCAGCCTTTGCCACCCGCTGGAAAGTAATCACGCCTTGGCTCCGATCAGCATTGGGGAGGGCCTATACATGATGCCCCGCCTTTGGCGAGAGGGATCAGCGTGACTTTGCGGGATTCCAGACAGTGACGGTTCGGCCCGACATGGCTTTCATGACTCCCTGAAGCGTCGCGGCATAGGCGATGAGAATATCGGTCACCGCCGCCAAAGGCCCCGACTTCGCCCGCAAGCCCATCGTCAGCAAAAGTAACGCGAGCACCGTTGCACCCAGAGCCAGCAAAGGCGAAATGCGGACAGCCAGCAACAGGGCTGCAAGCCCACCGGTCAGGATGAAAATTCCCCCAAACCACCTGATGATCTTGCGAGACGCATATTTGAAACGGTCGAGCGCCTTCATACGCCGAAGCTGAGGCCGAAGGTGCAGATGCGTGTGCCATGCGCGAGCGGCGATTCGAACCTTCCGCCGATATTCATCGCCCCTGCCCGCAACCAGCCTTTCCCTGGCGATGACGTCCTTCGCCTTGACCAGCCGCGATCCCGCGAACACCACCGCCATCGACACCGTCAGGTCGTCAAGCACACTGTCAGGAAACACAGGATAGAGCGCGCGACGGATGGAAAAGATCGAACCGTCCGCACCCAGCACATTGCCGGTGCGCGATTCCTCGTCCTTCAATCGCTCCTCCATCCGCCAGTATAGCGAACCGACCGACGCCGTCGCGCTTTCCCCCTCACCCACATAATGCAGCGAACCCAGAACGCCTCCCACCTGCGGATCAGCATAGCGAGCAAGCAGATTGCCGATCGCCTCCTCGTCCAGCATCACATTAGCGTCGGTGAAGATCAGCACATCGCCGACGGCACGCGCTGCAAGCTGCTTCATGCCATGCGCCTTGCCGCTGCGGCCCGGACCCTGGATCAGCGTCACCAGATCGCCCTCTGCCCCGATTAGCGACGCGGTCTCATCGGACGAGCCATCATCGAAGGCCAGAATCTCAAGGGCGGGATGGCGGCGCTTCAACATCGCCAGATTGGCCAGTTTCTCCGGCATCGCCGCTGCCTCGTTATAGGCGCAGAAAAGCAGCGAAGCCGAGGGCACTTCACCCGCGCGCGGCGCCTCCGGCTTCGTCGGAAGGGCGCGCAGGATTAGCGGGTAAAAGAGGAACGGCCAGAGCAACGCTACGACCGACCCAACAAGAACGAGCAAAATGATCAGGTCCAAACCGCGCATCAATAAGCCTTGTGATGCACCAGCACCCCGATGGTCGCCATGATTATACGCAGGTCGCGCCAGATCGACCATTTCGTCACATATTCGAGGTCCGACTGAAGCCGGTCGATCAAGTCCTGATGATGGTCTGTCGATCCGCGATGACCGCGAACCTGCGCAAGGCCGGTCATGCCAGGCTTGATGCAATGTCGCTCCCAATAGCGCTCATCGACTTCCCAATAGAGGCTGTCGCCCGCCTTGGCCGCCGCGGCATGGGGGCGCGGGCCGACAATGCTCATGTCGCCGCGCAGCACGTTGAAAAGCTGCGGCAGTTCATCGATGCTCGTCCGGCGCAGGAAGCGTCCGACAGGCGTCACCCGATCATCGTCGCGCGCGGTGAGCTTGTCGGCTTTGTGATCGGTCGCGTCGATCCGCATCGACCGGAACTTGTAGATATTAAAGGGCCGCGCATCGCGTCCGATCCGGGGCTGCTTGAAGATGACGGGTCCGGGACTGGTCAGCTTCACCGTCAGCGCGGCGGCGATCAACACCGGCGAAATGGCGATGGTCGCGGCTGTCGCGACGATGATGTCAAAGATCCGCTTGATGATGCGGTCCCGGAACTGGAACGGGCCGCCCGCCACGATGATGGTCGGCTGGCCGTCGAACTCATCGACGCGAGCAGGCGCGAACCGCAACAATTCGGGCACTACGATCTCACCGCGCGCGGACAGGGATTTGAGCGCCACCGACCAGTCGCTCATCCGCTCCATCGGGCATGCGACAATCACACGCTCCGCCATCCCCACCGCCGCCGCCAGCCGTGCCGCCATGTCGGCATCGTGGCTGGCAGGCCGCAAGTTGGCGGCGGCGGCGTCGATCACTTCCATGTGAGAGCCAGTCTCTATCTCCACGCCATCCATGATGACGGCGGTAAGGTGCGGCACCTCGCCCAGCAGGCGAGCGCCAAGCCGGGCGATCGCCAGCCGTACCAGCGCGACGCTGACCGCCGAAAAGCCAAGGCCGACGACAAAGGTCAAACGCGAAAGCTGTTCGGCGATCTTGCCCAAATAGACCACCAGGAGCATCAGCAAGGCCGCCTGCGCCAGCGCCAAAAGCCCCCGGAAGATGCCGCGCCGGATGTCGTCCAGCATGTGAATGCCGTAAGCCCCGCCCTGCACCGCCAGCAATATATAAAGCGGCGCGACCATCGCGAACATTACGAGGCCATGCGGCTTCCCCGGCTCGCCCAGCAGCGCGCCCAGCACAAACCAGTTCGCCAGCAAAAATGACAGGAACAACCCTGCCAGGTCTCCAAGGAGGCACAGCAGATAAAGTCGCGCTCGAACTATTTCCTTCGAAACTGTCACTTGCGTCCTGCTTGTCCTTAACCCGCCCGCTCCGTTGGCACTGGCGGGACTGCCATGCAAGGCTTTGCGTGCAAGCGCCTTGTTTGCGAGCCGGTCAAAGACCGAACAAGCGGGTCAGCGACTTGTCCAGCATCAGCAATTGCCAAAGCAAGCGGCCATGATCGGCCATACCGGACTTGTGATCGGCCGCGATGCGTCCCAGCGCCTTGGCGTCGAACCAGCCGGTTCGGGCAAGCGCCGACCCGCCCGCAATGGCGCTCGCTTCTCCCGCGAGCGGCCCACGAAACCAGTTGCTGATCGGCGTCACGAAGCCCATTTTCTGACGATACAGAATGTCGTGGGGCAGGTAAGGCTCCATCGCCTTCTTCATCAGATATTTGCCGCTATTGCCCCGGATACGCTGCGCAACGGGTAAACGGGCGGCGAACTCCACCAGCCGGTGGTCCAGCAAAGGCTCGCGCGCCTCCAAACCCACAGCCATGCTCATCCGGTCGGTCTTGGTCAGGATGTCGCCGGGCAACCAGATATGAATGTCGGCATATTGCGCCCGGTCCAGCGGATCGCGCGCGGGCGCTTCCGCCATGGCACGGATATAGCGATCCTCCGCCCGATAGGCGCCCAGCCGACTGCGCATGTCCTGGCTGAACAGCCTCTGGCGCAGGGCATGAGGTGTCACGCTGACGGATGCCGCATAAGCCTCGCTCCCCTCACCCGCCAATTCGAGGAAAGTCGACTTTGCCCGCAGCGCTTGGGGCGCCCAATCGGCTTTGGGATACCAGCGGCCCAATGTGCCGAACAGCGGCTCGCGCACCGATGCGGGGATGAGGCTGCGCACCCGCTCCCCCTGCATCTGGAAGCGATGGCGGCGATATCCGGCGAAGGCTTCGTCGGCACCATCACCCGACAAGGCGACAGTGACCTTTTCCCGCGCCAGTTCGCACACCCGATAGGTGGGCAACGCGGAGGCATCGGCGAAGGGCTCGTCAAAATGATAGGCGAGCGTATCGATCAACCCATAATCATCGGGCGATACGATCCGCATGCGGTGGTCGGTAGCAAAGCGGCGGGCGATCCGGTCGGCATAGGCGCTTTCGTCCAGACTCGCGACATCGAAGCCGATGGTGCAGGTCTTCACCGCCTGATTAGACGCCTCCGCCATCAGGGCGACGACGCTGGAACTATCCACGCCACCGGACAGGAAAGCCCCCAGCGGCACGTCGGAAACCATGCGCGACCGCACCGCCTGCCGCATCAGGGCGACCAGTTCCTCTTCCAGCGCCTCCGGCTTAGCCCTGCTGCGTTCGGCAAAGCTCACATCCCAATAGCGTTGCGGTTGCGGCACGGGCCGCCCACGCACCAACCGCAGCGTGTGCCCCGCCTTTAGCTTGCGCACGCCCGCCACGATGCAGGCGTCGTCGGGCACATAGCCATAGGCCATGAAATCCTCCACCGCCGCCAGATCAGGGGCGCGGCGCAACAGCGGGTGAGCAAGCAGGCTCTTCAATTCGGACCCGAAGATCAGGCTGCCGTCCGAAAGCTGCGCATAATATAGCGGCTTCACCCCCAGCCGGTCGCGCACCAGCCACAGCGACTGCGCCCGCGCGTCGAACAGGGCAAAAGCGAACATGCCATGGAACCGCTCGACACAGGCCTCGCCCCACTGGCGGTAACCGTGGAGGATCACCTCCGTATCGCTGTCCGTGCGGAACACATGGCCCTTGGCCTCCAGCTCCGCGCGAACTTCGGCGAAATTATAGATCTCGCCATTGAAAGTGACGGCCAGGCTCTCATCCTCGGTCAGCATGGGCTGCGCCCCGCCGCCAAGGTCGATGATGGAAAGACGCACATGGCCCAGCCCGACGCCCGGCGCCGTCCACACGCCGCTGCCGTCAGGCCCGCGATGCGGCATCACGTCCAGCATCGCGCGAACCCGCGCCGGATCGACCGGCTTAGCCGTTTCAAGATGGAAGATGCCCGCTATCCCGCACATGCGAACGGGCTTTAGCGGATGCCGAGGCTGCGGTCAGCCAAATCCTTCACATCGCCAATATCTCGCAGGAACAGCGCGATGGCGGCGTCAGCGGGCTTGCCCTGCCCATCTTGCGCCGAGACGATAATCGCAGCGGCGCGCTGGTCGCGGCCGAGCAACCGAGCGAACATCGTATCGATCTTCACGCGCGGCGCGCTGCCGGTGACGAGGCCGTCTCCGACTTTGTAGAAGCTGACAGCATGACGGACCACCGGGCCGGGGGCGGTAATCTGCTCGCCCAGCCCGTCCGCAGGAGCGGGCGCAGGGGATGACCATGACCAGCGCTGGTCGGGATTGGCGGCACCCTGCGCAAAGCCCACAAGCTCACGCCCCTCATCCTGCCGGTCAAAGCTGGCGATGGCGAGATCGACGATGTCTCCCGCCCCATTCCGGTAATGCCCGAGGACAAGATAATCCGCCCCGTCGAATCGCGGCCTCCAGGGATAGTGCGGCTGCGCAGAAGTCGGTGCCCAGCCCTTGACCGCAGGGAGGATCGGCGCGCCGGGCAGTGGCTTGCTCACCGCCGCGCTCACGATCAGCCAGATGGGTGCGGCCAGCACTAACACGCTCGCTGCACCAACTGCGACAACAAGCGGGAGGCGACCACGAATGAGACTCCCAAGCCGAGCAGGATCAAACCATGGATCACCGGGCCGACGGTCGAAAAACGGCCACGCTGCGGCCATCACCACCGCCATGATGATAGCGAAAAAGACCCAGCCATACATGACATGGTCAAAGCCGACAGCGGCGTCGATATTGGTCAGATGCGCGATCCATATGGTCCCGAACGCACGCAAGCCATTGGCCAGCACCGCCAATAGCAGCGCACCGGCCATGAAGAGGATGCGACGCGGCCAGCTCGAAAAGCAAACATTGCAGACCAGCGCGCCATAGGCCGTCATCGCAATCACGAACTTCGCGCCCGAACACGCCTCAGCCACGCGGAAATAGCCGGTGGGCGTCGTTATGAAGATGCCGTCCAGATGCGCGGGCACCCCTGCGATACCGAGAAAGACCATGCACAGCCGCGCCGTGATCAATTGCAGCGGCGCGACCAGTTCCTCCCCCACCGGCACCATGAAGAAGGCGTAGAAGAGCGGGAACAGCAGCGCTCTTGCCACGGCAGGCCCGAGCAGGGTGACGACGCTACCCTGCAACATCAGGATGATCGCGGCGTGGCGGAACACAGCGACACCCGCCGCCGCTCCCAACAGCCAGGCGAACGCGCCCAGCGCCATCCAGATCAATCCGGGTGCCCATGCGACAGGCTCAAGTTGGCGCAGGCCGGTAAGTCTTTGCTGCACAAGCCAGGCGATCAGGAACGGGATGAAGAGGCAATGACCGAAGGTGGACGCGTTCCACCATATCGACACCATGCCCGACGCATCGCGATGGAACAGCGTCAGGATCAGGAACGCCAGAACGCCAAGCGCAGCGAGATGCCCGCGCCAGCCTTCCACACCAACGCTGCGCGCTCGAGACAAAGGCAGCGTTTTTTCAGTCATGCGGCTCGGCTGCCTAGATCGCTGCCTAGATCGGGGACAGGACCGAACAGCATTTCCGACAAGCCCTTGAGCGTTTCCGACCAGCGATAGCGTTGCTCCACCCGCGAGCGGGCAGCCTCGCCCAGACGCCGTGCTCGCTCAGGATCGGCCAGCAGTGCGCATATCGCCTCGACCTCTTCGACAGGATCAGCCGCGATGAGGAAATGCGCACCATCCTGCGCATCGATGCCTTCGGCCGCTTGCGGCGACGCGACTATGGGCCGCGCCATGGCCATCGCCTCCAGCACCTTATTCTGTATGCCTCGAGCGATCCGAAGCGGCGCAACCACAATATCCGCCGCCGCCAGCCAGCCGCGAACATCAGGCACCGCGCCCGTCACGATAACGCCGGGCAACTGCGACAGCACACTAACCTGCGGCGAAGGATTGCGCCCGACGATGGCAAAACATGCCTCGGGATGTCTGGCTCGCAAGGCTGCCAAGCTATCGCGCGCAAAGCTTTCCACCGCCTCGACATTGGGCCGATAGTCCATCTGTCCGGTGAACACGACAAGCGGACCTGCCGGCCGCGCAACCCCATCAAATTCAGCCGCCGGATCGAAATAATCCAGCGCCACGCCATTATCCATGCCGATGACCCGCGCAGCGTTCAGGCCCGCAGCCTGCCGGAACAGCGCGGCCTCGGCCTCACTAACGAAAGCGCTGACGTCGGCGCGCTCGGCAGTGGCACGCTCAAAATCGAGCAGAACCCGCCCTTCGCGCCGGTTGATCCACCCCATGGCACCGCCGCCTCCCGCTCCATAGCTCGCATATTTGGCCGAATCGAAATCGACGAAATCCATGACGAAGCGAACGCCATCGGGAAGCACCGGCACAAAATGCGCCATCTGCACCGAATAGCCCATCACGGCCGCGATCGGACGCTCCGCCAAAATCTTCCGCACCCATTGATGCATGCGCGGATCATCGAAGAGGGACACCAGCATCGGCTGCCGCTTCGCCAGCCCAGCGAGACCCGCCACCACATGCGAACGGTTGCGCTTCAGCACGCACTGGCTCGCCATCATCTCCGCCATGGCCGGGGCGAAGCTCAGATCGCGATCGTCATCCGCAAAGCAGCCGACATGCACGGACGCTATCTCCGCCAGCCGCTGCAATATGTGATAGGACCGGATCTTGTCGCCCCGATCGGGTGGAAAAGGGATGCGATGGCAGAGGAAGAGTATCTCGCCCGTCATCCCAGCCCCCGCGAAATCAGCGGGCCGATCAGGTTCGCGACCGGCAGCGGCAACTTCTTCCACATCTCCACGCGGCGCTGATATTGCGCGCTGTTGGGATTGATGTCGCGCCGCTCGCCCGTCGCCGACCAGCTATGATAGGCCAGCGGCACTGGATCAAAGCCGAAGCTCTTCTTCCACACGGCCTGCCCGCTTCCCGTCTTGGACCGGCCGAAGTCGAACAGGCGCATGCCGCGCGTCCGGCCATGGCCCATCAGCCGGTAATACATGAGCTCGTTGGAACGCAGCCGCCGCGCATCCGCGACACCCCCGCCCCAAAAAGGCATGACCCGCCCCTGATGGTAGAGCGTCAGCACCCCCGAAACCGGCCGGTCGCCCTCATAGACAATCAATATG
>CAMPIM010000022.1 GCA_946886365.1 uncultured Novosphingobium sp. | reverse complement strand
AGGCTGCCGGGATCACGCTGCACGTCGAAAATCTCTATGGCAGCAACAATCACCACATCGTGGAAAGCTGCTTCAAGGGGCTCGCCCGCGCGCTGCGGCAGGGGGTTGAGATTGACCCGCGCAAGGCGGACGCCATCCCGTCCACCAAGGGGATGTTGTGATTGCGCTAGCCCTCATCGACTACGGCGCAGGCAACCTTCATTCGGTCCATAATGCCCTGCGAAAGGCGGGGGCGGAGGATGCCGTCATCACCGCCGATCCTGAAGTGGTGGCGAAGGCTGACCGCATCGTCCTGCCGGGCGTAGGCGCGTTCCGCGCGTGCATGGATGCGCTGTCCGCCATTCCCGGCATGATCGGCGCGATGAACGAGGCAGTGGGCCAGCGCGGCACGCCCTTCCTTGGCGTGTGCGTCGGCATGCAACTGCTCGCTGATGCAGGCGAAGAGTTCGGGCGGCATGAAGGATTGGGCTGGGTTCCCGGCACGGTTCGGCGGATCGAGCCGACCGACCCCGCGATCAAGGTGCCGCACATGGGCTGGAACAAGGTCGTGCTGAACGGCGCGCCGCCCCTGCTGGAGCCGGGCGAGGCCTATTTCCTGCACAGCTATCATTTCGAAGCTGCCGACCCCGCCCATGTCGCCGCCATCACCGATCATGGCGGCCCGCTGGTCGCTGCCGTCGCCCGTGACACGATCATCGGTTGCCAATTCCATCCGGAAAAGAGCCAGACCTATGGCCTTTCCTTCCTCTCCCGTTTCCTGAAGTGGCGTCCGTGACCCCACTTCACCGCCCGTTCGGATATTGATATGAGCCTGATCGTCTTTCCCGCAATCGACCTCAAAGGCGGACAGGTCGTCCGTCTGGCCGAGGGCGACATGAACCGCGCCACCGTCTATGGCGACGACCCCGCCGCACAGGCGCTGATCTTCGCGGAGGCAGGGGCCGAGCATCTGCATGTCGTGGATCTCGATGGCAGCTTCGCGGGCCATGCGGTCAATGCCGAAGCGGTAGAGCGCATCGTCGAAGCCTTCCCCGGCCATGTCCAGCTAGGCGGCGGCATCCGCAATCGCGAGGCTGTGGAGCGCTGGTTCGACCTTGGCGTATCACGCATCGTTATCGGCACGGCCGCATTAAAGGACCCAGCTTTCGTGAAAGCGGCAGCGCGCGACTTTCCGGGTGGGATCGTGGTTGCCGTCGATGCACGGGACGGTTTCGTCGCGACGGACGGCTGGGCCGAAAAGTCCGACATGCCCGTCGCGGACCTCGCCCGCCGGTTCGAGGATGCGGGCGTCGCCAGCCTCCTCTTCACGGACGTGGGCCGGGACGGCTTGCTCAAGGGCTGCAATATCGACGCGACCGTCGAGTTGGCGCGCGGCACGGATATTCCCGTGATTGCCAGCGGCGGCGTGGCGGGAATCGCGGACATTCGCGTGCTCAGCCTGCATGCAGACGAAGGCATCGAAGGCGTCATCACCGGGCGCGCGCTTTATGATGGGCGGCTGGACCTGAAGGCGGCGCTGGCGATCGCGAAGGCTGCGGCATGATAGTGTCAGCATCCGTTCGAATCGAGCGAAGTCGAGATGCGGTTGCTATCGCGGTTCTCGACTGCGCTCGAACCGAACGGGAGAGGATGCGCCGCTCATGACCGTCTGCACCCGCGTCATCCCCTGCCTGGACGTCGCCAACGGCCGCGTGGTGAAGGGCGTGAACTTTGTCGATCTGCGCGACGCGGGTGACCCAGTGGAACAGGCGCGGGTCTATGACGCGGCAGGCGCGGACGAGCTGTGCTTCCTCGACATCACCGCCACCCATGAGGCGCGCGGCACCATATTGGACGTGGTGCGCCGCACCGCTGAAGTCTGCTTCATGCCCGTCACCGTCGGCGGTGGCGTGCGCAGCCCGGAAGATGCGCGAGCCCTGCTGCTCGCGGGCGCCGACAAGGTGGCCGTCAACAGCGCCGCAGTGGCGCGCCCCGAAGTCGTGGCCGACATCGCCGACCGCTTCGGCAGTCAGTGCATCGTCGGATCGGTCGACGCCCGGCGCGTCGGCGACAAGCGCTGGGAAATCTTCACCCATGGCGGCCGCAAGCCAACCGGCATCGATGCGGTCGAACATGCGGTAAGGCTGGCGCAACTCGGTGCGGGCGAACTGCTCGTTACATCCATGGACGGGGACGGCACGAAACAAGGCTATGACCTCGCCCTCACCCGCACCATCGCCGACGCGGTTTCCGTTCCCGTTATCGCCAGCGGCGGTGTCGGCACGCTCCAGCATCTGGTCGAAGGCGTGATCGAAGGTCATGCCAGCGCAGTGCTCGCCGCCTCCATCTTCCACTTTGGCCAGCACACGGTAGCCGAAGCGCACCAGGCGCTTGCCGCTGCGGGCGTGCCTGTCCGTTCGCGATGAAAAACTTTTCATTGACGCATTTGGCGGTGAAGGCTTGATGGACAGCATGCGCTCGACACTCTTCGATCTTGAAAAGACCATCCGGCAACGGCGTGCCGCTGACCCGTCCCAATCCTATGTGGCAAAGCTGACCGCACGAGGCCGGGGCAAGATCGCGCAGAAGGTCGGCGAAGAAGCCGTGGAGACGGTGATCGCCGCCATGGCATCCGATCGCGAAGGCGTGATCGGCGAAAGCTCCGATTTGCTGTTCCACCTGATGGTTCTCCTGGCAGACCTCGACATTCCGCTGGACGCTGTGCTCGATGAACTGGACCGCCGGGAAGGCGTATCCGGGATCGCGGAGAAGGCTGCGCGCCCGCGAGATTGATACACAGCCGGAAAGAAATCCGCCCATCGGCGTTTCCTGATCTGCCTCAAGGCAAACAGGGAGAACGACGGCATGGTAAGAACGATCGCGGGCGGCATATTGGGCGGCTTCGCTCTTTTCGTGATTCGCTTCCTCTTCTGGCAGACGCCGCTCAGCGCTCTTGCCTTTCACCGCACGGGTGAAGCGCCCGGCGCGAACCTTCAGGCGGCACTGGCGCAGTCTCTGACGCAGACCGGAACCGGCGTCTATATCGTCCCCGATCCGGCGACCGCGCAGGGCACCATCCTATATGGCAAGGGACCAATCGCGACGATCTTCTACAACAATAGCGGCTTTCCGGTGACGGATAGTGCCGCGCTGATCGGCGGGCTCATCCTCGCCCTGATCACCGGGGTACTCATCGCCCTGGCGCTGAGATTCGCGGCGGCGGACTTCGGCAACCGGGCGCGTATCGCCCTGCTTTCCGCGCTCGCGGCCGTGCTGTGGCTGGACATAGGCCAAGCCGTCTTCAACCACGCGCATTGGGGATATAGTCTCTACCTCGCATTCAGCGACTTCATCGCGCTGGCTGCCGCAGGACTTATCGCGGCTCGACTGATCGTGACGGCTCCTGCCGCATCAGTTAACGCTACGACGATGCACTAAGCCTCGTGCCCGCCTCCTCCGCCAGCCGGATCATGCAGGCGGCGTGACGCTCTGCCACCACCATCCTGTCCTCGCCATAACCCCCACCCATGGTGCTGGCGAGCGGGACGCCCCGGCGACGCGCTTCCCGCATGACGGTGCGGTCCCGCTCTTCCAACCCCGCATCGCTGAGCGCCAATCGCCCCAGCCTGTCGTCAGCATGCGGATCGACACCGGCCTGGTACAGGATCAGGTCAGGGCCAAAACTATCCAGCGTCTGGGGCAGCACTTCCATCAACGCCGCGAGATAATCCGCGTCGCCCACGCCATCGGGAAGCGCCACGTCCAGCGACGACCGCATCTTGCGCACGGGGAAATTCTTCTCCGCATGGACGGACAGCGTGAAAACATCGTCCCGCCCCTCCATCAGCTGTGCGGTGCCATCACCCTGATGCACGTCGAGATCGAGGATCAACACCCGCCGCACATCCCCTTCCCCGATCAGGCGATTCGCCGCGATGGCCAGGTCATTGAACACGCAATAACCCGCCCCGCTTTCATAAAGCGCATGATGACTGCCCCCGGCCGCATTGGCGGCATAGCCGTGAACCATCGCCAGCTTTGCCGCAGCCCAGGTTCCGCCGGGAGACAGCATCGACCGCCGCATCACCCGATCATTCACCGCAAAACCGATCCGCCGTTCCTTTTCGGGCGGCACATTCAGACTGGCAACTTCCTCGACATAGGCCGTGTCATGGACTGCTTCGATCCAGTGGCGGGGCATGATCGCGGGTTCATGGACGGTAAAGGCGGCGCCACTTATCCTAAGTGCTTCCATAACCAGCCCATATTTATCAAAACGAAAGCGGCTGCCGCCTGTGGCAGGGGAAACATCGGCAGGATGGTGAACGACATGGAGCATCATCTTTTTTCCGCGATCTCGAGTTTGAACGATGAGGGCTTTGCGCTATCTGGTCCAGCATGAACCGTCCCAATTTGATCCGTCTCAGCCTCAGCTCCCTCATGGGCCTTGCCGCGACACCTGTGCTCGCGCAGCCGCCTGCAGTTGTGCCGACGCTGCCCGCGCCCGCTCCGCCGGTCATCGCGCCGCCCGCCGTGGTGACGCCGCCGCCGGTGCCGATTCCGGCTCCATCGGCCGCGCAGCAGGCTTGGCTGAACAACTGGCTGAAGGGCGGCACTGAACAAGGCCTGATGGCGCGCAGCAAGGCGACCGGCGTCCTGAGTGGCGACGCGTTGGTCACCGCCGTTCTGGACAGGGCCAAGGCGCTCAGCACCGGCAGGGTCGATACCGCCGACTTCCTGGACATCTGGGCCTTGCGCCCTGCGACCGTCGATCCGCGTCCCGGCCTTGCCCGCGCCATTGCCGAAGACCGCCTGCCGCAATGGGCGGCCACTCTGACGCCGCCCTATTCCGGTTATGACGGTCTGCGCCGGGGCCTTGCCAATTATGAGCAAATCCGTGACGCCGGGGGCTGGCCAGTCCTCGGCGCGAAATCCGCGCCCGATGCGGTGCGCATGCGCTTGGCCATTGAGGACAAGAGCGTTCAGCCCGGCGAAAAGCTGTCCGACGCGCTTCAGCGGGCGCAGCGTCGCTATGGGTTGAATCCCACCGGTCTGCTGGACGCCCGCACGCTCAAGGAACTCAATGTTCCGGTGGAGGAGCGCATCGCCGCCATCATGGCGAATATGGAACGCTGGCGCTGGATGCCGCGCCAGTTGCCGGTCAACCGCGTGCAGGTGAACATCGCCGCCGCCGTCCTCACCCTGTTCGAAGGCGATCAGCCCGTCACCTCTATGCGAGCGGTCACCGGATCGCCCGACAATGCGACGCCGATGCTGACATCCAGCATCCATTCGATCGTCGTCAATCCGCCATGGAACGTGCCTTCCTCCATCGCGAAGAAGGAATTGTGGCCCAAGGGCCGCGCCGCCCTGCTGCGCCAGGGCTACAAGATCGTCGGCACGCCTGAGACCGGGGAGCGGATCGTTCAGCCAGCGGGTCCCGGCAGCGCGCTCGGGCGGTTGAAGTTCGACTTCAACAATCCCTTCGCCGTCTATCTGCACGACACGCCTGCGCGCGCGAAATTCTCAAGCTATGACCGGCTCGCCAGCCATGGCTGCATCCGGCTTGAAAAGCCCGTTCCGCTCGCGGAATTGATGCTGCAAAGCGACCCCAACCTTGCTGGCAAGGTGCAGTCGCTGATCGACACCGGCAAGACGCAGCGCGTGCAATTGCCCAAGGAAGTGGCGGTGTATCTGCTCTACTGGACTGCTTTCGCCAGCAGCAACGGCACCATGAACTTCCGATCTGACCCCTATGGCTGGGACAAGCTGCTCGCCCAGAAGATCGAGGCATCCAGCCGCCGGCTAGATCCCACCGCCGCCCCGGCGCCCACCATCGCATCGAAGGATTAAGACCCCATGCGCAAGATTGCCCTCGCCGCCCTCGCTGGCGCGCTCGCCCTCTCCGCCTGCGGGAAAAAGGAAGAGCAAACGCCCGCGACCAACAACATGGTCGAACCTCCGGTTGAAAATGTAATCATCGAGGAACCGGAAGCTCCGCTGCCGCCAGCCAACAACGCTGTGCAAGCCCCGGAACCCGCGCCGCCGCCAAGCATTACCGAGAAACAGCAGATCCAGGACGATGCGGAAGCCACCGGCATGACCGCACGGCTGGACCAGTCGGCCGAGGGAAGCAACTCGTCCAATTGAGCCGAAGGCTGGCCGCCTTCGGACGAACGGCGGTCGCCCATTTGCACCCTGCCCTTTAAGCGGGCGCAGAGCTTTGCTATATTGCGATTCATGGATCGTCGCAGTTTTACGAAGGCCGCTTTAAGCGGACTCGCCTTTTCATTCCTAGCAGACAGCGCCGGACGCGCGGCCGTGACGGCCATGCCACAGCCTGCCGCACCAGTGCCGCCGCCTGTTACCCCGCATCCGGTTACGCCTTTGGCGCAGCAGCCCTATGCTCGGCTGCTGGACCGGGCAAAGGCGGCGCTGGACGAACATGCCCATATGTTCGAGCTGCGCGACCGGATCGCGCTGGCCGATTTCAACGCCCCTTCGCGTGAGTTGCGCTTCCACATCGTCGATCTCGTCGGCGGTCATTCCAGCTCCTATCTGGTGGCTCATGGCCGGGGGTCCGATCCGGGACATTCCGGTTGGCTGCAAACATTCTCCAACGAACCCAATTCGCTGGCGAGTTCGGCGGGCGCGTACAAGACCGGACAAATTTACGAAGGACAGCACGGCCGCGCCATGCGGCTGGCAGGGCTCGATTCGCAGAACAACAATGCCGAGATGCGCGCCATCGTGATCCACGGCGCCGACTATGTGAGCGAAGATCATATCGCGTCATGGGGCAAAATCGGCCGCAGCGAAGGCTGCTTCGCCGTCGCCCAGCACATGTTGCCGCAACTGCTCGGGCTGCTTGGCTCGGGCCGCATGGTTTATGCGAACAAGCTCACGGCAATGGGGGCTTGAAGAGGGGCGCACGCACCGCTGGCAAGAATCTTAGACCCCCGCTCTAGTTAATCAGCTTTTCCTCACCCCGTTCGCCCTGAGCCTGTCGAAGGGCTCTATTTCTTTTAAGAAAGTGGAGGGCTTCGACAAGCTCACCCCGAACGGGATTAAAAGGTGGTGCCGGTTAAATCCAACTCTGATCTACCGCGCAACCAACTCGCAAAAGCGTCGGGCCACGGCGAACTCATCCCGCCGTCTGGCTGATCGGGCAGCGGCATCGGCATCCTCGCCCCACTGTTCGACTTCCCAATCCTCATCTATTTCTGACGCGGTCCAGATCGCATCGGCATCATGTCCGCCCTCGACGATCGCCAGGCCGCAGACCAGCGAACCCGACAGGGTCACGAGCGTGGACAATCCCGCTAGCGTGAAAGGATCATAGGCTTTCACCGCCGCATCCAGCCGCTCCAAAGTCTCGGGCGGTTGATCGACCGGAATGATGCCTTGGGTCACGCGAAAGGTGACGTCATAACGCCGCCGCGCCCAGTCCAGCAGCGGGTCCCACGACGCCGCCTCCCGCGACACCAGTTCCGCTGGCCCTTCGGCGCGGTAACAGAGCAGGTCGCTGGTTCCATAATTGGCGATGCCAGAAGCGAAGCTCTCGCGATTAGGCGCAATCTGGTCGATGGCCCCGTTGGCAAGGCCCGTGAAGGGCATAGAGCGCGGATCGACCATATCACCCTGCCCGCGCCATTCCTCGGCCACAGCCTCCGCCAACCCCACGGTCGGCAGGGCCAGCGCCGCGCGCGCGGGCGTTCGCACGGGGCGCCCGTCCAGCTGGATCTCATGCCCAGCCTCGCCGGAAATCACCGCGACATCCTTGTAGAAGCGCCTCATTGCGGCGGCTTCCGGAACAGGGCCAGCAGCAGACGCGGCACGATGATGAACTGAAACAGGCCGACCAGCACGAATATCATGCCCATCGCCTTGGCCTTGCTGCCCTGCACCCAGTTGAAGCGCTCCATCAGGATGAGAAAGCCGAACATCACGAGCAGGGCACCCGAAAGGCGGAACATGCCAAGCGCGAAGTGACGCTGGCGCGCGACCTTTTCAGGATCGACGGGAGGGAGAGGAGGAAAGTCGGTCATGCTGCGCGGATATGGTTCCTGAGTTCATCGCTGTCCATCGCCACGGCATGCGCGCCAGCGGCAATGAGATCGGCGGGCAGATGATAGCCCCAGCCGACCCCCAACGCCCTCGTTCCCGCGCTCAGCGCCATGTCGATGTCATAGCTGGTGTCGCCGATCATCACCGTCGTTTCCGGACTCGCGCCCGCTTCCGCCATGGCGGTCAGCAGCATGGACGGATGCGGCTTGGACGGATGCCGGTCGGCAGTCTGAAGCGTCACGAAATGCGCGTCGATGCCATGATGCGCCAGGCAGAGAGTCAGCCCACGATCCGACTTGCCCGTCGCCACGCCCAGCAGCCATCCGTCGGCATCCAGTTCCCGGATCAACTCGGCTATCCCCGGATAGAGCGGCTCCGACACCGCATTATCGCGGCGCATCTGCTGGAAAGCGCGCTTGTAGCTTTCCGACAGATGGTCATGGAAATCCGCTTCCGCTTCCGGCAGCAATCGCGCAATCGCCAACGGCAGCGACAGGCCAACCACGGACAGGATCGTAGTCCGGTCAGGCGCAGCCAGCTTCTCGCCTTCAAACGCCAGCGTCATGGCAGCGCAGATGCTATGCTGGCTATCGACCAGAGTGCCGTCGCAATCGAAAACGGCAAGGCGGTTGCTCATTTCTTGCGGGGGCTCCCGCTACCACCCGATCCGCGCGACCGCCGTTCCCCACGACGCTCCTTCCGCCATTGCTTGGCATGGGCACGCGCCGCCTTCTTCTCATCCTCGCGGGTCGGCGCGCGGGCGATTTCCTCGTCCAGCGGCAGGTCACCCGCGTTGATGTCAAAGCCCAGCGATATCAGGCTCGCCGCAAAATGCTCGGGCAGGTCGGCGCGCACATCGACCCGGCCACCATCGGGATGATCGACACGGATGCGGCGGGCATGCAGATGCATCTTGCGGCTGATCGAGCCGGACAGAAACGCGTCCTTGCCGCCATATTTGCCGTCGCCGACAATCGGATGCCCGATAGCCGCCATATGCACGCGCAACTGATGCGTGCGACCGGTATGCGGTTGCAGCTCGACCCAGGCGGCGCGATTGCCCGCGCGCTCGATCACGCGGTAGCGCGAACGGGCGGGCATCCCCTCTTCCTCATCGACATGCATTTTCTCGCCGCCGGTGCCGGGCTG
The DNA here is from genome assembly GCA_946886365.1 of uncultured Novosphingobium sp. Next base: position 28,596 of record CAMPIM010000022.1, on the reverse strand, counting down.
CTTGGCGATGGGCAGTTCGATCATGCCGTCATTGATCGATGGCACGCCCATGACGATCGCCCAATAGACCTTGCGCGCAGTGCGGCTGGAAAAAGCCTTGGCGAAATAAGCCGCCGACCGCGCCGTGCGGGCGACCAGCAACGCGCCGGAGGTATCCTTGTCCAGCCGGTGGACCAGCTTGGGCCGCTGATCCAGCTCATATTCCAAAGCGTCGAGCAGGCCATCGACGTGCTCGTCAGTCTTGGTGCCGCCCTGCGTCGCCAGGCCCGGCGGCTTGTTGATGACGATCGCCTGCGCGTCGCGATGGATCACCATATTCTGTGCGAAACTGATCTGATCTTCGCTCAATTCCGGCCGGACGCGGCGCGGCTTGGTGGTCTCGACAGCTTTGGGCTCGGCGGGAGGAACGCGGATCAGCTGGCCCTCGGCCACCCGATCGCCCGGCGCGGCGCGCGCGCCATCGACCCGCAACTGACCCGTACGAGACCAGCGCGACACGCTGTTGAAGCCGATGTCCGGCAAATGCCGCTGGAACCAGCGATCCAGCCGGATGCCATCATCATCCGCGCCCACGCGGAACTGACGCACATCCAGCGAAACGCCTTTACCCGTAGCAGCAGCCTTGGGGGCAGCAACCTTAGGCGTTGTGGCCTTGGCCAGAGCAGGCTTGGCGGCAGTTTTCGCTGGTGACCTCGGCGCATCAGGCTTGCGCGCCCGCGCCGCCTTTGCGCCACCACGGGCGCGGCCGGGCGCGCCACCGCCGGGCTTGCCCCCGCGCGAGGGACCGGAAGGCTTGCCGGGAGGACGCCCCTTCATGCCACGCTCCGCATCATGCCAAGGCCAAGGACCAGCGCGCCGACCGCCGCGATGACTGACAGGGCGGCATAGCTCATCGCCATGCCCAACTGCCCGCGCTCAATCATCAGCACGGTCTCCAGACTGAAGGAGGAAAAGGTTGTGAAGCCACCAAGCAGCCCGACCGCCAGCAACAGGCGCAGGGCCTCACCCGACGCGCTGCCGAACCGCGCCAGCCAGCCCGCAAGCAGACCCATGGCAAAACCGCCCAGCACATTGGCGGCAAAGGTGCCCCAGGGCCACTGCACACCCGGCAGCATGTGACCGGCAAAGCGGCCCAGCTGGTAGCGCGCCAGCGCGCCAACCGCGCCGCCGCCCATGACAAGGAGGATATTGTTCATCCCGCCCGCCCTAGAGGCAAAACGCAGTAAAGAAAATGGCGGCGCGCGCCTTTCTGCGCTTACCGTCCCTTGTCGGCGATTATATCGACATTCGTCCGCCCGCCCGACGCATCGGTGAAGACCAGCAGGAAGGCGGCGCCATCATCCGCGCGCGTACCACCCAATACATGATCGCCCCCCATAACCGTGTGTTCGGCGTCAAATCCCGAACGCCGCGCTTGCGTATAATAATAATCCATGACGTTCTGGCGGGGCACCGGCGTCACAAAAGTGGCCGCGCGCAGCGTGCAACCATTTTTGTCCGCGCCCGCCGCCTCCGTCAGTTTAGCGCCCGGATACACGCCGAAGGGATCGGGCAGTCGGCTGGCCCACTGCATGCCATAGGCCAGTTGCTTGCGGCAGAAGACATTGCCGCCGGGCTTGTCCTGATCTTGAGCGGCGGAGGCCAGCGCAGCCGCCGGTTCCTTACCCTCACCTGCCGTTGGAGCAGGGGTCGCGAGCAGTTTGCCACCCGCTAGCTTCACCGATTCGGCCAGTGCCTGGGCCGCGTCGCCACTAAGCTTCGGTAAACCCGCAATGGCAGAGCGTCCGGATTGACCCGTCAATTTGGGATCGACCGTGATCTTCCCTCCCAATGCTTCCTGCAAGGCAGGGTCCACCGCATTGTTGGTCAGCTGGGCGTCGAGGGCGTTGAGATCAGCCTCCTTGTCCCCCTTCCCGCAACTCGCCAATGGCAGCGCGAGCAGCACGGCAAGGGCATAGACAGAACGGAAAGGCGGCATGGCTTAACTCCTTTGTAAACAAGAGGTGAATGTCAGGAGTTAATTTTTCGTTAGTGATTTTGGTAAATCGCTAAATTTTCCCATGCCATTAAGATGCGAATGGCATCTGCGCCCATCTTGTCTCCGGGCGGAACAAGGCCCATTTCATCGCGATGCTAAACGTCCTCTCGGTCCTGATCGGCCTTTTCGCCCTCCTGCTGATGATCCCGGCATTCCTGCCGCTTCTGGGGATCGCCAACTGGCTGCTGGTGCCGATCGCGCTGTTTGGCGCCGTGATCGGGATATTATCGACCCGTAACAGCGGCCGCAACCTGTGCCTCATCGTCGCGGCGATCGGTGCGTTCCGCCTGTTCCTGGGCGGAGGCATTTTCTGAACCCGCATGATCAGCAGCTAAGGACGGGCCTGATCGCTGCGGTGGCGGCCTATGGGCTCTGGGGCCTGCTACCCATCTTTTTCAAGCTGCTCCACGCCGTGACCCCGGTAGAGGTGGTAGCGCAGCGGGTCATATGGTCGCTCGTCCTGATCGTCGGCGTACTCGCGGCACGGCGGAACTTGGGCGCGCTTGGCGCAGCATTGCGCGACAGGCGGATCGTCCTGCCCCTCACCGCATCCGCGCTGTTCATCGGGTTCAACTGGCTGGTTTATGTATGGTCGGTCAATAACGGCCACGTCATCGCTGCCAGCCTTGGCTATTTCCTCAATCCACTGGTCAATGTCGCGCTCGGCGTCCTCGTGCTGAAGGAAAGACTGCGGCGTGGGCAAGCCATAGCCATCACGATTGCTGCCGTGGGCGTGGCCATCATGGCGGCGGCGGCCTTCACCACCCTGTGGATCAGCGTCGGTCTGGCGGTCAGCTTTGCCTTGTACGGCCTTGTCCGCAAATTGACCCCGGTTGCGCCGATGGTTGGCTTGGGGGCGGAAACGCTGCTGCTGGCGCCGCTCGCTTTTGCATATTTGCTATGGCTGTGGGGCCATGGTGGCATCAGCCTCGGGCAGGATAGCTATACCAGCAGCCTTCTGATCTTCTCGGGCGCCTTGACGACGGTGCCGCTGATCCTGTTCGCCATGGCTGCGCAGCGCCTGCCCCTTACGACGCTAGGCCTCATCCAATATCTCGCGCCCACGCTGCAATTCCTGTGCGGCGTGCTGCTCTATGGGGAGAAACTGACGCAGGGCCAGATGATCAGCTTCGCGCTGATCTGGCTGGGCCTCATCCTTTTCGCGACCGATAGCCTCGCTGCCGCCCGCAAGAACAGGCTGGCGGCGGCGTAGGCCGGGGCGTTCAGGCGAACTCGGTCGCCTCAAAGCGCACGGCTTCGCCCACCGCTTCATTGGCCAGAGTATCTTCCCACATGACCCGGTTTCCGCGCACGATGGTCCCCACGGCCTTGCCGGTCAGGTCCATGCCTTCAAATGGTGACCAGTTGCAGCGCGAGGAAAGCCAGTCACTGCCCACCGTCCACCGCTTCTTGAGATCGACGATGGTGAAGTCAGCATCATAGCCGAGCGCGATCCGCCCCTTGCCGACAAGCCCGAACACCCGCTGCGGCCCGGAAGAGGTCAGCTCGATAAACCGCCGCAGCGACAAACGCCCTTCCGCCACATGGTTGAGCAGCAACGGCACCAGCGTCTGGACGCCCGGCATGCCGCTGGGCGATGCGGGATAGGTTTTCGCCTTTTCCTCGATCGTATGCGGCGCATGGTCGCTGCCCAGTACATCGGGCACGCCCTGGTTGAGCCAATGCCACAGGCCATCCCGGTGCGAAGCCGAGCGGATCGGCGGGTTCATCTGCGCATAGGTGCCGAGACGCGGATAGGCATCCTCCGCCGCCAGCGTCAGATGCTGCGGCGTCACCTCGCAGGTGGCGATATCCTTATGCCCGGCGATATATTCCAGCTCCGCTGGCGTCGTCACATGCAGAATATGGATGCGCCGCCGCGCCTGACGGGCAAGGCCGATGATGCGCTTCGTCGCAATCATCGCGCTTTCATCGTCGCGCCAGACGGGATGAGAAGAAGGATCGCCATCAACCCGCAAATCCTTGCGCGCATTCATCCGCGCCTCATCCTCGGCATGGATGGCAACACGCCGCGTGCCGCTCGCCAACACACGCGACAGCGCCGCGTCATCGTCCACCAGCAGACTACCGGTCGATGCGCCCATGAAGATCTTCACGCCAGCCGTGCCGGGAATACGTTCCAGTTCCTTCAGCGCTTCGGCATTGTCCGCCGTCGCACCGACATAAAAGGCGTGGTCGCACCACATGCGGTGATGGGCGCGCGCCAGCTTGTCATGCACGCGCTCGGCGCTGTCCGTATTCGGGTTGGTGTTCGGCATCTCGAACACAGAAGTGATCCCGCCCAGCACGGCAGAGCGGCTGCCTGATTCAAGGTCTTCCTTATGTTCAAGGCCCGGTTCACGGAAATGCACCTGGCTGTCGATGCAGCCGGGCAGCACGTCCAGCCCCGTGCAGTCGATCACCTCGCCCGCATCGCCTAGCGAAGACCCGATCGCCACGATCTTGCCGCCGCGCACGCCGACATCGGTCTGCGCCGCCCCGCCGGGCGTGTGGACGGTGCCGTTCTTCAGGATCAGGTCGAAATTCTGGGACATGATTGCTCGCCGCTTGGATATGGTCGGCGTCTGTCCTACCTAAAGCCGATGACCGGCACCACCCTAACCGACCGCGCGCTACTCAGAATTTCAGGCGAAGAGGCGCGGCCCTTCCTGCAAGGCCTGCTAACCCGCGACGTCCTGACGCTCAAGGCGGACCAACCACGCTGGACCGGACTCCTGACGCCGCAGGGCAAGGCACTGTACGACTTCATTCTATGGGCGGACGGCGACGATGTACTGATCGATTGCGAGGCGGCGCAGGCAGAAGCGCTGGCCAAGCGGCTGACTCTCTACCGCCTCCGCCGCAAGGTGACGATCGCGCGGGAGGGATCACTCGCGGTCCACTGGTCGCTCGCAGCCACTGACAAGCCCCTCGACCCGCGCCTCGCCGACCTCGGCCATCGCTGGCTCGCTCCCCTCGCATCGGACGACGCCTCTCCCGCCTTTCGCTCACACCGCCTGTCGCTCGGCGTTTTCGAAGGCGCGGGCGAGCTTGGTCAGGACCAGACGCTATGGCTGGAGACCAATGCGGGCGAACTGCATGGCGTTGACTTCGACAAGGGCTGCTATGTCGGTCAGGAAAACACCGCCCGCATGCATTATCGCAGCAAGGTGAACCGCCGCCTTGTGGCCGCACCCCTGGCCAACGCCCACGAGAAGCGCCAGCGCGCCGCCCTGCCGGACCTTGGTCTATCTATCGAACTGCGCCGCGTGGAAGACATCGATCCCGCGACCCTGCCTCCATGGCTCGCCGCCGCGATCGCGGAGCAAGCCGCCGAATGAAGCGCCTCTTGCTGGCCCTGATCGGGGCTCTCAGTATCACAGTGCCCGCATGGGCCGATACGCCCTGGACACTGGTCAAAGCCTATCCTCACGATCCCATGGCCTTTACTGAGGGCCTCTTCTTCCACGACGGCGCCCTCTACGAAAGCACCGGCCTTGAAGGACGGTCGGAAATCCGCAAGGTCTCGCTTGAGGACGGCAAGGTCCTCGAAAGCCGCACCCTCGCTCCGCAATATTTCGGCGAAGGCATCGTCAACTGGAAAGACCGGCTGATCAGCCTAACCTGGCGCCATCGTCAGGGCTTCGTCTGGAAAATCAATGGCTTCTCGCCGCTTTCCCAGTTTCGCTATGAAGGCGAAGGCTGGGGCCTGACCCAGGACGGCCAAAGCCTGATCATGAGCGATGGCACCTCGCAGCTTCGTTTCCTCGACCCCGAAACACTTGGCGAGACGCGCCGCATCACCGTGACCTTCAACGGCCGTCCGGTCGAGCGTCTGAACGAACTGGAATATGTGAAGGGCGAGCTGTGGGCGAACATCTGGTATGACACCCGCATCGCCCGTATCGATCCCGCGACCGGCAATGTCATCGACTGGATCGACATTGCCCCCCTAATCCGGGAAAGCGGCGTCGCTGATAGCGAAGGCGTACCCAACGGCATCGCCTATGACCAAAAGCGCGACCGCATCTTCGTCACGGGTAAATATTGGCCAAAGCTGTTCGAGATACGCCTGAAAAAGCAAAGCAAGGACGCGCGCTAACTAGCCTTCTTGCGCCGCGTTTCCCATCCCTTCTTCGCCGCCGCAGATCGATCCGCCGCCGACCGCCCAGCCGAAGCGGTGCCGCCCTTGCGCGAGGAAACATGAGTGTCAGGCTTCCCCCGCCCCGACCCGGACTTGTTTCCGCCGCCGGATTCCTTGTTCACCGTGGCCCAGGCCCGCCGTTCCGCCTCCTTGCGGGAAACGCCGCGATCTTCATATCCTTCCTCGATATGCTCGGCCTTACGCTTTTGCTTGTCGGTATAACTGCCCTTGTCGCCACGCGGCATGATCCATCTCCTGTCAGCAGCCCCCTCACCGCCTTCCAACGATCATTCGGCCATCGCGTTCACAACGCTGCGCTTGCGTCACGAAACTGGCGGAACGGAAGCTGATGGGCGGGCGTTCCCCGGCTATGGAACAGCGCACCCTTATCGAACGGCTGGCCCGCCATCTCGCCGCGCATGAACCCGATCAGTGGCAGGCGCACGTAGCCGACGCGGCCAGCATCCTCGCCATCATGAAGGACCCTGACCCCGCCATGCGCGAGGCAGGTGACGAAGCTCAATGGCGCGCTATGATCAACGCCGCGCTTCGGGAGCGGTGGGCCGTCACGACTCACCCGGGAGGCGACCATGCTGATCCCGGCACCGATGAAGAGGGCGAATTTTCCCTTCATCCCCATGGCGTTACCCAGGACCGTGCCGACTGGGTCCATGTTCATGACAGGCAGGAGAAATCATCATGAAGGGGTTGTTGAAGCTGGCATTTCTTGGCGGGCTGGGCGCTGTGGCATGGCGTAGCTGGAAAGACCGGAAGGCCCCATCTGAGCTTGACGATCGCGCGCCGGTGGGATCGTCGGGAATCATCCGGGATGCCGGTCCCGCGGAACAGCATATCGCCCCAAGCGACTGGGACATGATCGACGAGCAGGTGGACGAATCCTTTCCGGCAAGCGACCCGCCCGGCAACTATCGCGGCATAGCCTGACCTGTTCCGACTGGCGCGGTTGTTGCCCCTGACCGACCCGGCCTCTATGAGACGGGGCCGTAATGGCCGCGTGTCGGCATCGACCTACAAAAGGGGAAATCCAGCAAATGCCTTCGGGTCTCATCGCGCTGCTCGACGACGTAGCGGGAATAGCCAAGCTCACAGCCACGTCTCTGGACGATGTCGCCGCAGCCGCAGGTAAGGCCGGGTCGAAGGCGGCCGGGGTCGTCATTGACGACGCAGCGGTGACGCCCCGCTATGTCATGGGGCTGACGCCGGATCGCGAGCTTCCGATCATCTGGAAGATCGCGCGCGGATCGCTGCGTAACAAGCTGCTGTTCCTCCTCCCCGCCGCCCTGCTGCTGAGCGCCTTCGCGCCCTGGCTTCTCCCGCCATTGCTGATGCTGGGCGGCGCATTCCTCTGCTTTGAGGCCGTCGAAAAGCTGCTGGAGGCGGTTCAAGGCGGGCATGACGTCGCGCAGGAAGCGCTCACCACCCACAGTTCGCAAGAGCTGGAGGACCAGAAGGTTTCGGGCGCCATCCGCACCGACTTCATCCTTTCCGGCGAGATCATGGCAATCGCGCTCGGCACCGTGGCAGCAGAACCGCTTTGGGAACAGGCGCTGATCCTGGTCGTCGTCGCCATCCTGATCACGGCGGGCGTCTATGGCGTCGTCGGTTTCATCGTGAAGATGGACGACATCGGCCTACATCTGACCGAACGCCCGTCACCAACAGCGCGCAGCGTGGGACGCGGGCTGGTCCATGCCATGCCCATCCTGATGAAGATCCTGTCCGTGGTCGGTACAGCCGCCATGTTGTGGGTTGGCGGCGGCCTGATCGTTCACGGGTTGCATGAGTTCCATTGGGACCTGATCCCCGGCGCCATCCACCATGTTGCGCAAAGCGTGGCGGCCACCGCGCCCGCCATCGGACCTTTCCTGGATTGGACCGTGAACGCGATCGGCGGGGCCATCGTCGGGCTGGTGATCGGTGGGATCATCGTTGCAGTGCTGCACCTGTTCAAAAAGCACTGAAGCGCGCGGCACGCCGGACGTTCGGCCAATGCAGAACTTAAAAATGCCCCAAACCCATTCCCCCTGGCGCGTCGAGGCCGTCGCCCTGCTCGCCCTTGCGCTGCCGATGATCGCGGGGAATGTCGCCTGGGCAGGGATAGCCGCGACCGACCTTTTGCTGATCGGCCGTCTGGGCGCGCAAAGCGTCGCGGCGGGCGCGCTCGCCATCAACCTGTTCTAGGCCCTGCTCATATTCGGCATGGGCCTAGTCACAGCAGCCGCGCCGCTGATCGCCAATGAGCGTGGCCGCCGCCGCCATTCCGTCCGCGACGTGCGCCGCACGGTCCAACAGACGCTGCGCGCCGCCTTTCTCTTCGTACTGCCCGCCTGGGCGCTGCTCTGGCAGAGCGAAGCCATCCTCCTCGCCATGGGGCAGCAGCCCGACCTTGCCCATCAGGCCGGAGTCATGATGCGCGGGCTGCAATGGGCGCTGCTTCCCTTCCTAGCCTTCTCGACGCTGCGTAATTTCATGTCGGCGCTGGAGCGGCCGGTCTGGGCCGTGGTCGTCATGCTGCTTGCCATACCCTTCAACCTCTTGGCGGGCTGGGTTCTGATCTTTGGCAAGCTGGGCATGCCAGCCCTTGGCCTTTTAGGCGCGGGACTGGCCGGCACCCTCTCGTCTTGCTTCCTTTTCCTTAGCCTTCTGACGGTGATCCTTATCGACCGGCGCTTCCGCCGCTATCGGGTGATGGGCCGCTTCTGGGCTCACGACAGGGACCGGCATCGCGCCGTCTGGGCGCTGGGCCTACCGATCGCGATCACTGTGGGTTTTGAGACGACGGTGTTCAACGCCTCGGCCTTGCTCATGGGCCTCATCGGCCGCGATTCCCTCGCCGCGCATGCCGTCGCGATTCAAATCGCCGCGCTTCTCTTCATGGTGCCCATGGGCATAGGTCAGGCCGCCACGGTACGAGTCGGCCTCGCTCAGGGACGCGGCGATGCTGCCGAAATTGGGCGCGCGGGCTGGCTCGCCCTACTGCTGGGCTTCGGATTCGCGCTAGCCGCCGCCATCCTGCTTATCACCGTGCCCCGTCTGCTGATCGGCGCCTTCCTAGACCTGAATGATCCTGCAAACACTCAAACGGCGGCGCTGGCCGTCAGCTTCCTCGCCGTGGCCGCGCTGTTTCAACTGGTGGATGCCACACAGGCGGTCGCCGCCGGTGTTTTACGCGGCCTGCACGATACGAAGGTGCCGATGATCTTCGCGCTGATCGGCTACTGGATCATCGGCGTGGGCGTGGGAACAGTCCTCGCTTTCCCGCTCGGGATGAAGGGCCTCGGCATATGGCTGGGCCTCGCCAGCGGCCTTGGTGCGGTGGCACTACTGCTCCTCATCCGCTGGACGATGCGGGAACGGCTGGGCCTCGTCAGCTCATCCTGAAAAGCGCCCGGATGCACTTTGCGTCGATATTGCGGCGCACAAAGCAATTGAAGACAGCCTGCGAATCGGTAATGACGAAAATCATGACTGCCCCGACGACCATTTTCGAAGCCATCGCGCTTCAGAAATGCCTGAAGGCGACCTACAATAAATTGGTCGTCAAGCTGGCGCCCCACATCCTTTACACGCGCCATGATGAGATGTTCATCGACGCCGTGACGGTGGAACGCGAAGGTGGTCCGCCACGCGAACTGAAGCTTGGCACATTCAAGCTGGCGGGCCTCAACGACGTCACCGTGCTCGATGAGACGTTCGAGGCGATGTACGGTCTCTATAATGAGACCGACGACAAGTATAAGGGCGTGACCCTCTTCGCAGTCGCGCCCGAGAGCGCAGTCGCCTGAGAACCGACGGAGCGGCCCCGACAGGCCGCTCCTTTCATTTCTTCAGCCGATAGCCGGTACGGAATACCCATCCGATAATCGCCAGGCACACCACCAGCATCGCGGCGATGAACAACAGGCTGAACTCGATCCCCACGTCCCCCCGACCGAAAAAGGTCCAGCGGAAGCCCGACACCAGATAGACGATCGGGTTGAACAGCGTCACCGTGCGCCATGGCTCGGGCAGCATATGCACTGAATAGAAAGCGCCACCCAGAAAGGTCATCGGCATGATCAGCAGCAGCGGGATAACCTGCAACTGCTCAAAACTCTGCGCCCAGATGCCCAGAATGAATCCGAACAGGCAGAAACTGACCGCGATCAGCACCATGAACGCCACCATGGCGATCGGATGTTCGACATGAACGTCGACGAACAGATGCGCCGTCACGAATATGATCGTGCCCACGCTCAACGCCTTGGTCGCCGCCGCGCCGACATAGGCGATCACCGTTTCCGTCGCCGATACGGGCGCTGAAAGCAGCTCGTAAATGGTGCCCGCGAATTTGGGCATATAGATGCCGAAGCTCGCGTTGAAGATACTCTCAGTGAACATCGACATCATGATCAGGCCGGGCACGATGAACGCCGCATAATCGATGCCGTCAATCTGCGTCATCCGCGACCCGATCGCACCGCCGAACACAACGAAATACAGGGATGTCGTGATCACCGGCACCAGCAACCCGGTCAGCAATGTGCGGCTGAACCGGTGCAGTTCGAATTTGTAGATCGACCAGATCGCCCGATAGTTGAAGCCGCTCATGCTGCCTTCTCCTGATGGACCAGGCTGACGAAAATATCCTCCAGGCTGCTCTGCTGCGTGTTGAGGTCCTTATAGCCGATGCCCAGATCACCCAGCGTCCGCAGCAATGACGACACGCCGGTGCGCTCGGCTCGCGTATCGAAAATATACTCGATCTCATGGCCTTCGGATTTGAGCGACAAATCCCATTGGCTGAGTTCCGCCGGAAGCTGGTGCAGCGGCTGGTTGAGCGCCACGGTCAGGCTCTTCTTGCCCAGCTTCTTCATCAGCGCCGTCTTTTCCTCGACCAGGATCAGTTCCCCATTGTTGATCACGCCCACCCGATCGGCCATTTCCTCGGCCTCTTCGATATAATGGGTCGTCAGAATGATGGTCACCCCCGTCTGCCGCAGTTCGCCGATCAGCTTCCACATGTCCCGGCGCAACTCAACGTCCACGCCAGCGGTCGGCTCGTCCAGAAACAGCACGCGCGGCTCATGGCTCAGCGCCTTGGCGATCATCACCCGCCGCTTCATGCCGCCGGACAGTTCAAGCATCTTGTTGTTGCGCTTGTTCCAAAGCGACAGGTCGCGCAGCACCTTTTCGATATGGGCATCGTTGCGCGGCTTGCCGAACAGCCCACGGGAAAAGCGTACCGTGTCGATCACCCGTTCAAAGGCGTCGGTGTGCAATTCCTGCGGCACCAACCCGATCGCGGAGCGCGATCCGCGATAGTCACGCACGATGTCGTGCCCCGCAACGGTCACTGTTCCACCGCTCGGCCGCACATTGCCGCAGATGATGGAGATCATCGTCGTCTTGCCCGCGCCATTGGGGCCTAGCAGGGCAAAAATCTCGCCCTCCTCAATCTCAAGATCGATGCCCTTAAGCGCCTGAAAACCCGATGCGTAGCTTTTCGTCAGCCCGGAAACGGTAATGATGGACGCCATGCGCGCAAAAGCCCCTTTTTATCTGCACGCCAAGATAGGGGCGCCGGGTTCAAGCGCAACCGGCCTATTCGCCCTGGCGATGAAAGCGGAACACTGTTGCTGGCGGAAAATTGCGCACCGTCTGTCCCACGCGCGCGACTTCCAGGTCCAGCGCATGCAGCACGTCACGGCTGACCGGCGGCCGCGTTGAATAGGTGAACTGGATAAAGCTGCCGCCCGGCCGCAGCATGCGGAATGCTTCGGACAGAATGTCGGCATGCACATGGCGGTCCATCGCCAGCAGCGGCAGGCCGCTTATCACCGTCTGATATTGCCCCGGCTCACCGGCCGCCGCCGTCGATACGATCTGCGCTGGCGTTTCCAGCACCGACACATGCGGAAAGTGCCGCCGCAGCCCGCGCGCAAAGGCGGGATTGATCTCCACTACCTCCAGCTTTTCCGGCGGCAGGCCCGTCTGCAGGATCGCGCGGGTGAACACGCCAGTCCCACCGCCCAATTCCATCACCCGGCCATCAAGCGGATCAATATGCGCTACCATCAGCCGGGCAAGATAGCGGCTGCTCGGCACCACCGAGGCGGTTTGGCGCGGCTTCTTCACCCAGGCGGCCAGGAAATCCAGATATTCCGTCGCCCGCGCCCGGAATTCGCTCCGGGGCATGGCGACTGCCCGGCCACGTTTGGACTTGTCATGCATGAGCGAAAGGCGACCGGAAACATGTCATCGCGACTCCCCTTAGCGAGCCTGAAGCGCGCCGTCGATTGGCTTTAACATGTCTATAGATGGCAAATTTTTCACTTGTGCGGCGCCCGTCGCGATGCCGGCCCGAACCGCCCACACGCCTTCCTGAACAAATTTGCGAGATCAGCCTGAAGGTGATCGGCTCAACATCCTGCTTCAGATCATAAAAATTAAAAATACGGATTTATAATCAACATATTAGCTTGTTGCCGCAGGTTCATGCAACCTCCTCCACTATGAGCGGGTTCAACAGCAAATCATTGTTTCGGAGGAGAATTATGCGCAAAGCCATTATCGCCCTGTCGGCCCTTTCGATGGCCATCCCTGTGTCCATGGCGATCCCGACCGACGGGGCCAGCGCCCGGAAGCATCACCACTATCGCGAATGGCGCGGCCGCGACGGACGGACATATTGTCGCAAGTCCAACGGCACGACCGGCCTTATCGTCGGAGGCGTAGGCGGTGCCCTTGTAGGCCGTGCCATCGACACGCGCGGTGATCGGGCCACCGGCACGATCTTGGGCGCTGCTGGCGGCGCGCTGCTCGGCAAGGAAATCGATAGCAAGCGCCGCTGCCGCTAATCTGCCAACACATAAAAGGGCGGCTCCCGATTGGAAGCCGCCCTGTGCAAATTCCTAAAGTACCGCCGCTTACTCCGAGGCGGCTCCGCGAGCCTCATCGACCTTGAACGCAACCGGTCGGCCGCCAGACACGCCGGACACCTTGCCGTTCTTGATCGCCAGGTTAAACGCAACGGCATCCGGATAGCGGCGGCCTGACACGAGCCGACCCGTCTTTGTATCCTTCACCTGATAGACATAGGTGTAGCCTTCATGGGTGAAGCGCTGCTTGCCTTCTTCCGCATGGACGGGGGCAAGGGCAGCGGCGACGGTGCCGACTGCACCGATAAGAATGAATTTCGACAGCATTCGCATAGGTTTTCTCCTTGTGAATGCCGATCAAACACCTCTGCATTTCTGTTCTGTTGGTGTCGAACCTATGGGCCAGACACATGCGCGCAATCGCAAAAGGCGGATCACCAGTTGCGCCTGGCGCAACCGGCCACGCCTCAAGCCTCCGACATCCCCAGGATGTGACGGAACTGCGCTTCGGTCACAGGGGACACGGACAGGCGCGACTGCCGCAGCATCACCATATCGGCCAGCGCCGGGTCCGCCTTCATCGCCTTCAGCGTAACGGGCTTCTTCAGCTTTTCCTTGGGTGCGACATGCACCGCGATCCACTTGCCGCTTTCGTCGGTGCTGTCGGGCGCGGCTTCCTCGACAATCTCCATGATGCCGACCGCTTCCACACCAATATTGCTGTGATAAAAGAAGGACAGGTCGCCCTTGCGCATCGCCTTCATGTTCAGCTGCGCGGCATGGTTGCGAACGCCATCCCACTCCGCCTTTCCTTTCTCGACCAGGTCGTCATAGGAGAAGACATCGGGTTCCGATTTCATGAGCCAATAGTTCATGATCGCCTCCTTGCATCAGCCGCCCGGGCCGATCAAGGATCGGACGGCGCCAATTGACAGAGGGAAAGCCGAAACTTGCCGCACGCACCGCTGGAACAGGTTCCACTGCTGTCCGTCACCGCGATGGCAAAACCGGATTTTGCAGCGGCGCTCGGCGATTCGTTCCGGCAATTCGGCTTCGCCATGGTGAAGGACCACGGCATGGATGCCGCCCTGATCAACGATGGCTGGAGGCTCGCCCGCGCCTTCTTCGCCCTGCCGGAGGATGTAAAGCGCCGCTACGATGCCAGCAGCAACGGCGGCCAGCGTGGCTACACGGCGTTCGGCCGGGAAATCGCCAAGGGCGCGAGCGAGAATGACCTCAAGGAATTCTGGCATGTCGGTCGCGACCTACCCACTGGACACCCCCTTGGCGCCACCATGCCGCCAAACATCTGGCCCGAAGAAATACCGGAATTTCAATCCACTTTAGGCCGTCTTTATGCAGAGTTCGACCGCATAGGCGCCCAGCTTCTCGCCGCGATCGCCCTCTATCTCGACTTGCCCGAACATTGGTTCGACGACGCCACCGAAAGCGGCAATTCGATCCTGCGCTTGCTCCATTACCCACCAGTTTCGCCCGAAGCCCCCGGCATCCGTGCGGGCGCGCATGAGGATATCAACCTCATCACCCTGCTGCTCGGCGCCGAGGAAGGCGGGCTGGAGATCAAGGACCGCCAGGGCCACTGGCTCCCCGTCGTACCGCCACCCGGCGCGCTTGCGATCAATGTCGGCGACATGCTCCAGCGCCTGACCAACTACCGCCTGCGGTCAACCAGCCACCGCGTCGTCAATCCTTCGCCGGAGCGGCGCGACGTCGCGCGCTATTCCATGCCCTTCTTCCTGCACCTACGCCCGGATTTCCTGATCGAACCGCTGCCGCAATGCGTGGACGCAGACCACCCGCGCCGAGACCCGCCGATCACCGCCCACGGCTATCTGACCGAGCGCCTGCGCGAGATCGGACTGGTGAGGGGCTGAGCGCCCGAGAGGCCTATTTACGCCACCGGCCCAGAGTAATGCCGATTTCCTCACCCTTCTCGCTCAGCGCCAGCTTGATGATCTTCACCTCGACATGCAGCACCTTGTCATCCTGAAGGAAGATGGTGTCGATCATATGGTCCGCCACGGCCTCGATCAGCGTGAAATGCTGTCCTTCCGGCAGCGCGCTCGTGGCGGCATGCTTCAGGTCCATGTAATTTTTCGAACGGGATAGCGGCGTATCCAGTTCATAATGGTCAGCGACCTTCAACCGCGCGCGGATGGAAATGCGCAGCGGTTGCGGCAGGTGGGTTTCTTCCGAATAGATGCCCGTCAGGACATTGACGTCCAGATGATTGACCTCCAGCGTCAGAAAATCGTCAAATCCGCGGTCCATGGCTTTCCTGCTGCTGGCGATGGCCAGAATAGACTTTAATTTTGCGGAACAGGCGTTAATCCCGCCGCTCCGGCGCGGTCCATGCGCCATTGACGGCGGATCGGCAAGACGTGTCTCATATTGTGCCCCTTAACATCGTGGCGGAAGAGGCGATTGAGCAACTGCTCGACGCCGCCTTCGGCCCCGACAGGCACGGCCGCACAGCCTATTTGATCCGCGACGGCATGCCTTGGATGCCGGAGCTGTCCTTCGGCATGATGGATGAACATGGCGAGTTGGCCGGTTCGCTCCAAAGCTGGCCGGTGGCGCTCACCCATGCCGACGGAACGCAGACACCGCTCATCATGGTCGGCCCGGTCGCTGTCTCCCCCACCCTCCAACGCACCGGCCACGGCCGCGCGCTCATGGACGCGGTCGTCAATGCCGCTCGCGCTCACCATAGCGATCCGCTGATGATGATCGGCGATCCCGAATATTATGGCCGCTTCTGGGGCTTTTCCGCTGCATCCACCGGCGGCTGGACCTGCCCCGGTCCCTATGAGGCGCGTCGGCTGCTCGCTCTTTCGGTCGATGGAGCCGCGATCGGTGGCGAAGGGATGCTTGGGCCGCGAATCACCGCGCCACTGTGATTTCCCTTTTGCCTTCGGCGCCGCGCGATCCTATCTCGACGCCATGCCGATGGACCCGCCCCCCGATCTTGCCAACCTGTCCCTGGCCGACATAGCCCGTCTGGTCGAGGAAAAGCGGCTGCCGCCCGTCGAAAAGTGGAATCCCGACCATTGCGGCGACAGCGAAATGCGCATTGCCCGCGACGGCACATGGTTTCATCAGGGTTCGCCGATCGGTCGCGAAGCCATGGTCCGCCTCTTCTCGACGATCCTGCGGCGTGAAAAGGACGGCTCTTATGTCCTTGTAACACCGGTTGAAAAACTGTCGATAGAGGTGGACGACGCCCCCTTCCTCGCCGTCGAGCTAAAGAGCGAGGGCGAAGGCCGCAATCGCGCCCTCGCCTTTCGCCTCAACACAGGCGACCTGATCCCCGCAGGCCCCGAAAACCCGCTCGTGATCCGGGAAACGGCCGATGGCCCGCACCCCTATCTGCACGTACGTGGCGGGCTTGAGGCGCTGGTCAACCGCAGCGTCTATTATGAACTGATGAACCTCGCCCTGGACGAAGCAAGCGATCCCGTTGGCCTGTGGAGCAACGGCGCCTTCTATCCGCTGGACGGCTCCGCATGACCTTGGCCGACCGCGTCCGCGCCGCGCTTGCCGAAGGACATGCGCGCGAAGTCGGGCTCATGTTATCGGACACACGCGATCCCCGCATCGACGGCGAACTAGTTCTTGCGCCCGCCGCCGTGCTCGTCGCCATCACCGACCGACCGGAACCCGGCCTTATCCTCACCGAGCGTGCGGCTTCCCTGCGCAAACATGCGGGGCAGATCGCCTTCCCCGGCGGCCGCGTCGATCAGGAAGACGCCAGCGAGATCGCCGGAGCGCTGCGGGAGGCGCACGAAGAAATCGGGCTGCTCCCTAGCTTCGTGGACGTCATCGGCACGACCGACCGCTATCACACCTTCACCGGCTTCGACATTGTGCCCGTGCTGGGCGTCATCCCGCCAGACCTACCGCTCATGCCACAGGCAAACGAGGTCGCTGACTGGTTTGAACTGCCCCTCTCCTTTGCGCTCGATCCCGCAAACCGGGTCGGCCATTCCGCCCATTATCAAGGTGTTGAACGGCACTATTATGAAATAATGTGGAATGATCGCCGTATCTGGGGCATCACCGCCGCCATACTCGCCAACCTGTCGCGGAGGCTTGATCTTGACCGCCTATTTGCCTGACGCCGACTGGCGCCACCGGCCCGGCCTTGACGGCCTGCTCGCCGCGTTGGGGCCGGAACAGGGCCTTGCCCGCTATGTCGGCGGCGCGGTGCGCGACGGACTGCTTGGACTTCCCGTCAATGATCTCGACATCGCCACGGCGCTGGAGCCGCAAGAGGTGATGGAGCGCCTGAAGGCCGCCGGGATAAAGGCTGTGCCCACGGGCATAGACCATGGCACGATCACGGCGGTGATCGGGGGATGGCCGGTCGAAATCACCACCTTGCGCCGCGACGTCAGCACGGACGGCCGCCGTGCGACCATCGCCTACACCACCGACTGGCGGGAGGATGCGGCACGGCGCGATTTCACCATCAATGCGCTGTACGCCGATCCCCACACCCATGAAGTGACCGACTTTTTCGGCGGCGTTGATGACCTTGCGGCAGGCCGTGTCCGCTTCATCGGCAGCGCGGCCGAGCGGATCGCAGAGGATCATCTGCGCATCCTGCGCTATTTCCGCTTCCTCGCCCGCTTCGGCAGCGACACGCCGGATGAGCAGGCATATGCCGCCTGCCGCACCGCCGCCAACAGCCTGATGGCCCTGTCGCGTGAGCGTATCGCCGATGAGCTTATGAAGCTCCTCGCCCTTCCCGATCCTTTCGCCTCGCTCCAATTGATGATCGAAGGCGGCATCCTCCTTCCTGTTCTTCCGGAAATCGACGGGGACGGACTTGCTCGACTGGGGCAGTTGACGGCGCGCGAAGCCGACGCTGGCATTCCGTACGCTGCGCTGCGCCGCCTGGCTGCCTTGCTCCCCCCCGACCCGCGCACCGCCGATGCCGTGGGCGCCCGTCTCAAACTGTCCAACAAGGCGCGAAAACGCCTCGTCCTCGCGCTGGAGCCCCATAAGGCGGCCCCATCGCTCAGGGCGCTGGCCTTCACCATCGGCGTCGAAGGTGCAATCGATCGCATCCTGCTAGATCCCATGGCGCCCCTCGACAGCATCGCCTCGCTCGAAGGCTGGACACCACCGCAACTTCCGATCGGCGGAGGCGCCCTGATCGCGCGCGGCCTGCCGCCCGGCCCCGAGGTCGCCAAGGCGCTGGGCGAGGTGCAGCGTATCTGGGTAGAAGAAGGTTTCCCGGAGGCAGGCCGGGTCGACCAGATCGCGGATCAGACCGTTTCGAAATTCCAGCGCGCGCGCCAGTAATCGAACGCATCATTTTCCGGCATCGGGCGCGCGAAGTAAAAGCCCTGCCCGTGGCTGCATCCCATGGATTGCAGCCCATGGGCCAGTTCCTGCGTCTCCACCCCTTCGGCGGTGACATGCAGGTTCAACGATTCGGCCAGCGACAGGATCGTGCGAACGATCGCCTGCTTGTCCTTGTCATCCAGCATGTTGGTCACAAAGCTGCGGTCGATCTTCAAAATGTCGATCGGCAGGCTGTGCAAGCTGGCAAGGTTGGAATAGCCCGTGCCGAAATCGTCCATGGCGATCGGCATTTGCAGGTCCTTCAACGCGACCAGCAGTTTCCGCGCCTTGTCCGGATCGGCGATGATCGCGCTTTCCGTCAGTTCGACGGTCAGTCGCTTGCCCGATACGCCTGAATAGCGCAGCGCTTCTTCGAACATCGACGCCACATCATCCCGCGCCATCTGGATCGGCGACAGGTTCACATTGACCCCGACCGGCATTGCCTGCCCGAATTTCGCGTCCCACCGGCTCAGGGCCTGCGCCGCCTCATAAGCCGCCCACCGGCCGAGAGGCGTGATGAGGCCGCTTTCCTCGGCAACCGCAATGAACTCGCACGGGGAAACATGACCCAGTTCAGGGTCGTTCCACCGGGCGAGCGCTTCAAATCCGGTAATCTCCCCAGTCTGCAACTGGATGAGCGGCTGATATGCCAGTGTAAGCTCACCCTGTGTCAGGGCGGTGCGCAGGCGGCTCTCAATGGAAAAGCGCCGCTGCGCTTCCTTCAGCACGCCGTTGCGGTAGATCTCCACCTTGCCGCTACGCTTGGCGATTTTCACCGCCGCCTGCGCCTTGCGGATTATATCGTCGGGGTCATCGTCCAGGCTTGTCGCCAGAGCACATCCGATCGCGCAGTCGACCCGAATTTGCAGATCACTCAGGCGGATCGGCGAATTCAGCGCATCCCTTACCCTCTGCACGATATGAAGGCAGTCGGACAAACCATTGTTCAATCTAGCGAATATCGCAAAGTCATTGCCGCCGATCCGCGCCAGCACATCGCCCTGTCGCAGGCTCGACTTCAAACGCTTGGCAACCGTGATCAGCAGTTCGTCACCCGCCATAGGCCCCAGCGATTCGTTGACCCGGCTAAATCGGCTGAGATCGATCGCGATGATCCCGAACTGCGAATTGCTCGGCCATGGAGAATTGCGCAGTCGGTCTTCGATCTCCTCGCCAAATCCCGTACGGTTCGGCAGCGCTGTCAACCCGTCGGATAGCAATTCGCGGCGTAAATTCCGTTCGGTCACGCGATCGCTAGTGCGGTCCAGCGCGGTGAAGAGAATGAGGTGCGCCGCTTCGTCAGTCGAGGGCAGCAGCCCGGCGGTGCAGGAGAAATATTCCGGCCCCAAAGGACCATCACGCCGCAATTCAAACGTGACGGAGACGCTTTCCGAAAGCGCAACCTCAATGATCCGTTCGCGCCAGTCCTTGCAATAGGGCGACTCGGCGCCGGTATCGCCCCTGTCCAGGAAGCTGTGATAAAAAGTCTTGTTAACAGCAACGATCGACAAGTCATTGTCTTTAAAACATAACATGGCTGCGGCGTGCGGCATCGCCTCCAACCAATGCTCCATCTCCGCCAGGCAGCGCAGATGCGTGCGCTCGAACCTCGCGAGGAGGTTGTCGTCCAGCCTTTGACCTGGCCGAATACGCGCTGGCACCGTTTTCATGCCACCGGATTAGATACCAGTGGTAAATTTTCAGGAAATGACCCGATGTAATTTCAAGAAGATATGCGGCTCGTTACGCATTCATCAAAATCGGTTGTCTCGCGGGAAGCCAACCGGCGGCATCCGCCCGGCCGCCCCGCGCGCAACGCGCCACGGCGTCATGTCGGCCTCGGTTCGGGTGCGCCCGCTTCCTCCGCCCATCGCCCAGCTTAAGCCATCGCTCATCCGGAAAGTGACGGCATCCGACAGGCCGCCATCGCGATAACGCTGCATCTGCACGCCCTGCCCGCGCGACATGCGCGGCATTTCGACCAGCGGGAACACCAGCAGTTTGCGATTCTCACCGACCACGGCGACGCTGTCCGCCTCTGTCCCAATGATGTGGACCACCGTCAAGCGAGCGCCCGAGCGCACATTCACCACCTGCTTGCCCTTACGCGTCTCGGCAATGACATCCGCGACCGCCGCGACAAAGCCCCTGCCGTCCGATGCAGCCAGCAACAGCTCGCTTCCTGTCTTCGCTGGGAACAGCGCCACGATGTCGCCCTGATCATCCATATCGACCAGCGACCGCACCGGATCGCCAAACCCGCGCCCGCCCGGCAACTTGTCCGCCCCCAGCGTGAATATGCGCCCGCTCGCCGTCGCCAGCAGCAGCTTGTCGGTCGTTTGCGCATGGAAGGCGATTTTCGGCCCGTCGCCTTCCTTGAACTTCAACGTGTCCGCCGAAGAAAGGTCGCGATGACCGCTCATCGCCCGTATCCAGCCGCGCTCCGACAGGATCACTGTGATCGGCTCGCGCTCGATCATCGCCTCCAGCGGAATTTCTCGGGCGGGCGCCGCTTCCTCCACCAAAGTCCGCCGCCTGCCGATATCGCTCTCTGGCGAATAGCGCTTGCGCAACTCCGCCAGATCCTTCTTCAGCCGGTTGCGCTGGCGCGTCGGGCTCTCGACCAGCTTGGTAAGCTCATCCCGTTCCTTGAGCAGCCCCGCATGCTCGCGCCGCAGCTCCATCTCCTCCAGCTTGCGCAAGGAACGCAGCCGCATGTTGAGGATGGCTTCGGCCTGCCGATCGTTCAGCCCAAACTCCTCCATCATCACCGCCTTGGGCTCATCCTCCGTCCGGATGATCTCGATCACCCGGTCGAGGTTGAGATAAGCGATGATATAGCCGTCGAGCAGTTCGACCCGCGCGGCGATCTTGTCGAGCCGATGCTGCGCCCGTCGCACCAGCACGTCGATCTGGTGCTTCAGCCACTCGATCAACACCGGCTTCAGCCCCAGAACGCGCGGCGTCCGGCTCGCATCCAGCACGTTGAGGTTCAGCGGAAAGCGGTTCTCCAGGTCAGTCAGCCGGAACAGGCTGTCCATCAGCACATCGGAATCCACCGTCCGCGCCCGCGGTTCAAGGACAATGCGAATCTCCGCGTCGCTCTCATCCCGCACATCCGCCAATATCGGCAGCTTCTTGTCGTTGATCAGCGCGGCGATATGCTCGATCAACTTGGACTTCTGCACCTGGAAAGGGATTTGCGTGACCACCGCCACCCAAGTCCCGCGCCCGCCATCTTCCTTGTGCCAGCGCGCCCGCGTGCGGAAAGATCCCCGCCCCGTCGCATAGGCTTCCGAAATGATGGAAGCGTTATCCACCAGCACGCCGCCAGTCGGGAAATCCGGCCCGCGCACGACCTGCATCAGGTCGGCATGTTCGGCATCCGGATTTTCGATCAGCAGGCTCGCCGCATCGATCAGCTCGGACACATTATGCGGCGGAATGCTGGTCGCCATGCCGACCGCAATGCCGCTTGCGCCATTTGCCAGCAGATTGGGGAAGAGGCCGGGAAAAACCTCCGGCTCTTCATCCTCGCCATTATAGGTGGGCCTGAACTCGACGGTCCCCTCGTCCAGCCCGGCCATCAGGTCGGCCGCCGCCTGCGTCAGCCGCGCCTCGGTATAGCGCATGGCCGCCGCATTATCGCCGTCGATATTGCCGAAATTCCCCTGTCCATCGACCAGAGGCGTGCGCAGGGAGAAATCCTGCGCCAACCGCACCATGGCGTCATAGACTGAAGAGTCGCCATGCGGGTGATATTTGCCGATCACGTCGCCCACGACACGCGCGCATTTCTTATAAGAAGTCGTGTTACGCGCCGGATTAGCGACCAGCACATCCGGCGACGCGCCGCCCGGCTCCATCTTGAGCAGCCGCATCGCCCACAACAGACGCCGGTGCACCGGCTTCAATCCATCGCGCAGGTCCGGCAGCGACCGCGCCGTGATCGTGGAAAGCGCATAGACGAGGTAGCGCTGGGACAGCGCTTCGTCGAACGGGTGATCCTTGATAGCGTCGAATGGGTCGCGAAAATCGGTCATCGCGATCGGAATAGCAGCGCAACGACAAAACGGAAACGGGGATTGCAGCCCCGAAAAATTCACCTCCTTCGCCTCCCGGGGCTTGCACATTCGCCGCCACGCGCCAATTTGCGCCCGTGTCCGATTCCAACCCACCTCCTGTCATCGCCCTTCCGCCGCCGCCTGCCTCGCTGCTGACCGGCGCGGCGCTGTTTCTCGACTTTGACGGCACCCTCGCGCCGATCGCCGCCACACCTGACGGCGTGGTCGTGGACGGCGATCTGCTCACCCTGCTCGGCGAATTGCGCGATGTGCTGCAAGGCCGTCTGGCTATCGTCAGCGGCCGGTCGATCGTCACCTTGCGCGATCTCGGCTTCGCCGACTTCCTGCTTGCCGGAACGCACGGACTGGAATTCGCCCAGCCGGGCGAACAGGTCGAAGCCGCCCCTCGTCGCCCGGCGGTCGATGATGCCGAAGCGGCCTTCCACAGCTTTGCGGACGGTAAGCCCGGCATATTGGTGGAACGCAAATCGATCAGCGTTGGCCTGCATTTCCGTGGCGCGCCCCAATGGGGCGAGCAGGCGGGCGAACTGGCCAGCGACCTCGCCGCCAAACTTGGCCTCGCCGTGCAACCGGGCAAGATGCTGTTCGAACTGCGCCCCGGCGGCGCGGACAAGGGCAGCGCGGTCCACACGCTGATGGCCCGCACTCCCATGGCAGGGGGACGCCCGCTCTTCATCGGCGACGATGTCACGGATGAGGAAGGCTTTGCCGCCGCCACCGAACTGGGCGGCGCGGGCATTCTGGTCGGCCCGCCCCGGACGACACTCGCCGCATTCTCTTTGGAACAGGTTGCCGCTGTCAGGCATTATCTCGCGCGGGGGGTCGTCAGGCCCGGCTGAGCCATGGCTGGCGCCCCCTCGTTCGAATGAGCCAGGGGGGCAGACCGATAGTCAGGACCAGTAAAACGCATTCCGCCGGAAACGAACGCACTCTCGATCTCTGGCCCATCGGCAATTGCCAGGCATCCGCGCTGATCGATCGCGCTGGGCGGATGATATGGGCGTGCGTACCCCGCGTGGACGGGGACCCAGTCTTTTCCGCCCTTCTTGATGATAAGAGCTGGGACGCGCCGGACGCGCGCGGCTTCTGGGCAATTGAATTGGAAAACTGCGTCAGCGTCGAACAACATTATATCCGCAACACGCCCATCCTCGTAACCCGCCTGACCGACGATCACGGCAATGCCATAGAGCTTTACGACTTCTGTCCGCGCCATCGCCACATGGGCCGCATGTACCGTCCCGTGGCCTTCGCCCGGATCGTTCGGCCCGTGGCAGGCAGCCCCCGTATCCGCGTGCGGCTTCGCCCGACCACGTCCTGGAATTCGGAAAGCGTGCCGATCAGCTATGGCTCAAACCATATTCGGCTCGTCCTGTCCTATATGGCTATGCGCATGTCGACCAACGCGCCCATCGGCCTCATTTCCCAGGAAAGCTGGTTCCGGCTCGAACATGACATGCACTTCTTCCTCGGGCCGGACGAAAGCTTTTCGGATGCGCTTCGCCCCGAAGTGGAACGGATGCTGGACGACACCATCCACGAATGGCAGGTTTGGGTCCGCGGCCTCGCCATTCCCGCCGAATGGCAGGAAGCGGTCATTCGCTCGGCCATCACGCTCAAGCTTTGCCAGCATGAGGAAACCGGCGCGATCGTCGCCGCGCTGACCACCAGCATCCCGGAACATGCCGACTCGGGGCGCAACTGGGACTATCGCTACTGCTGGATACGCGACGCCTATTATACGGTGGAGGCGCTGAACCGCCTTGGCGCGCTTGACGTGTTGGAAAGCTACCTCGTCTACCTCCGCAACATCGTCGACGGCGCAAAGGGCGGCCATATCCAGCCGCTCTATGACGTGCGCGGCAACGCCACGCTGGAGGAACGGGAGGCGCAGAACCTTCCGGGCTATCGCGGCATGGGGCCGGTTCGCGTCGGCAACGCCGCCTATTCCCAGATTCAGCACGATGCCTATGGCCAGATCGTGCTGTCCTCGGTTCAGGGTTTCATCGACCAGCGACTGCTTCGCATGGCGAGCATGTCCGACTTCGAATCCTTGGAAGCGGTCGGCGAACGCGCATGGTCGGTCTATGACCAGCCCGACGCTGGCCTGTGGGAACTGCGCACCCGCGCTCACGTGCACAGCTACAGCGCCGTGATGTGCTGGGCCGCCTGCGACCGCCTCGCCCACGCCGCCGCCGCGCTCGACCTGCCCGAGCGGGAGGTTTATTGGCGCGAACGGGCCGAGATCATGAAGGCGCGCATCCTGCAATCGGCCTGGCGCAGCGGCAGCAACGCCATCTCCGCCAATTTCGAGGATGACGCCCGCGACGCCTCGCTGCTTCAGCTTCTGGACCTGCGCTTCCTGACAGCCGACAATCCGATGTTTGTGGGCACGTTGAAGGCACTGGAAAAGGACCTGCGCCGGGGCAATGACATGCTGCGCTACAGCACGCCGGATGATTTCGGAGAGCCCGTCACCGCCTTCAACGTCTGCACCTTCTGGCTGATAGAGGCCCTGCACCGCACCGGCCGCACGGAAGAAGCGCGGCTGCTGTTTGAAGAAATGCTGTCCCGCCGCACCGCCGCCGGGCTATTGTCGGAGGATATCGATCCCGCGACAGGGGAATTGTGGGGCAATTATCCCCAGACCTACTCATTGGTCGGCATCATCAACTGCGCCGTTCTGTTGAGCAAGCCGTGGAGCGTTATGCGATGAGCCGCCTGATAGTCATATCCAACAGGGTCAGCAGGCCCAACAAGTCCGGCAATCAGGGTGGCCTTGCCGTGGCGCTGGCACAGGCGCTGCGCGAAAGCCGGGGCATCTGGGTCGGCTGGTCAGGCGAAGTCACCGAAAATTTCACTGGCCATATCGGCTTTTCCGAAGATGAAGGCGTAAAGACGGCAACGATCGATCTCGAAGAGCAGGACGTCGACGAATATTATAACGGCTATGCCAACAAGACGCTGTGGCCGCTCTTCCACTTCCGCATCGACCTTGCCGAATATGCCCGCGATTTCGAGGGCGGCTATAACCGCGTCAACCACCGCTTCGCCGACACGACCAGCCCGCTGATCGAGCCCGAAGACATTATCTGGGTGCAGGATTATCACATGATTCCGCTCGGCCAGATGTTGCGCGACAAGGGGCATAACAACCGGATGGGATTCTTCCTCCACATCCCATGGCCGCCCACCCGCCTTCTCGTGTCCCTGCCCCATCATACCAAGCTGGTGCAGACCCTGTTTGCCTATGACGTCATCGGCTTCCATACCGAAGAATGGCTCGAATCCTTCCGCCATTATGTGGAGCGGGAGATGAACGGGACGGTAAATGGCGACTTCGTCACGCTGGGCGACCGCACGATTCAGGCGATCGCCTGCCCCATAGGCATCAACGCGCAGGAATTTTCCAACGCCGCCGTCAGCGAACCCGCGCGGGACATGTTCGAACAAGTCCGCCGCTCATTGCAGGACCGCGCGATGATCGTCGGCGTAGACCGGCTCGACTACAGCAAAGGGCTGGAGGAAAGATTCAGCGGCTATGCCCGCTTCCTCAAGGACCATCCCGAACATCATCGCAAGGTGGTCCTGACGCAGATCGCGCCGCCCTCGCGAGGGGAAGTGGAAAGCTACCAGCACATCCGCTCGACGCTCGACGCCACCGCCGGACGCATCAACGGCGAATATAGTGACGTGGACTGGACGCCGATCCGTTACGTGAACCAGGGCTATCCGCGCGACAAGCTGGCGGGCATCTATCGTGCCGCTCGGATCGGCCTCGTGACCCCGCTGCGCGACGGCATGAACCTTGTCGCCAAGGAATATGTCGCCGCGCAGGACCCGAACGATCCCGGCGTCCTCATCCTCTCCCGCTTCGCTGGCGCCGCGACCCAGCTAAAGGACGCGCTCCTTATCAACCCCTACAGCCCGGAGGAGATGTCCGACGCGATCAACCGCGCCCTCGCCATGCCACTGGATGAACGCAAGCGCCGCTGGCGTTCGATGATGGATTGCGTCGAGGAACAGGACATCAGCTGGTGGCGCCGCTGCTTCACCGAACGCCTGATGGCCGTACGTCGCGACGATGAGCAGGCGGCAGACGTCGAAATCGCGCACTGATCCCACGACAGTTCGCCGCCAGATCAGCGCGCTAATTGCACCCCTGTCTGCTTTGGTCTATGGGCCAGCCAGCAGCCCCGGCACCCGCTGATCCTTTTCGATTCGCGTTGCCGGGGCACATTCTTTTCTTGGGAAGACAGGAACGCGCATGGCCCGTCGCCGCCAGATCTACGAAGGCAAGGCAAAGATCCTTTACGAAGGCCCTGAACCCGGCACGATCATCCAATATTTCAAGGACGACGCCACCGCCTTCAACGCGCAGAAAAAGGGTACGATTTCCGGTAAGGGCGTGCTCAACAACCGTATTTCCGAGCATATCTTCACCCTGCTCGGCCAGATTGGCGTCCCCACCCATTTCATCCGCCGCCTCAACATGCGTGAGCAGTTGGTGCGCCAGGTGGAAATCGTGCCGATCGAGGTCGTGGTGCGCAACGTCGCGGCAGGATCGCTGTCCAAGAAGCTGGGGATTGAGGAAGGCACGCAACTGCCCCGCACCCTGATCGAATATTGTTACAAGGACGACGCGCTGGGCGACCCGCTGGTGTCCGAAGAACATATCGCCTGCTTCGGTTGGGCCACGCAGGAAGAGATGCATGAGATCGCCGACATGGCGATCCGCATCAACGACTTCATGTGCGGCCTTTTCGCGGCCATCGGCATCCGCCTGGTCGATTTCAAGCTGGAGTTCGGCCGTTTGTGGGATGGCGACTATAGCCGCGTCATCCTGGCCGATGAAATCAGCCCCGACGGCTGCCGCCTGTGGGATATGAACACGGGCGAAAAGCTGGACAAGGACCGGTTCCGCCGCGACCTGGGCGGCGAGGTCGAAGCCTATCAGGAAGTCGCCCGCCGTCTGGGCCTCCTGCCCGAAGGCGCGGATACGACCGTCCTAGACCTCGACACCCACCGCAAGAAGCGCAGCAAGGATTGACGGTCAAATCCTCCCCATCAAAGATGGGGAGGGGGACCGCCAAAGGCGGTGGAGGGGAATAGCGCGCTGCTCACCCCACCACCGCATCCACCATCAACTTCACCCCCAACAGCACCATCAGCACATAGATCAGCGTGTAGAACCGCGCCGGATCGACCCTGCGCGCCAGCACCACCCCGGCATAGGTCGCCCCAATGGCCACCGGCGCCAGCATCGCGGTCGCCATCAAATTGGCCCGCGTAAACTGCCCCAGCGCCGTATAAGCAGGCACCTTGATCCAGTTCATGATGGCAAAGGCAATCGCCGTAGTGCCGATCAGCGTGTCGCGCGCCAGCCGCTTGGGCAGCACCCACATCTGGAATGGCGGTGCTCCCGCATGCGCGATCTGGCTGGTAAAGCCGCTCGCCACACCCAGCAATGTCCCGACCCAGTTCGGCGAACTGGACGGCAGAACAACCTTCCCGCCTCGCTCAACCCACAGCCTCTGCGCGCCAAAAAGC
This sequence comes from uncultured Novosphingobium sp., assembly GCA_946886365.1. The sequence goes on along the minus strand of CAMPIM010000022.1, from coordinate 522 downwards.
GTTGAAATAAAGCCCAGCGCCCCCAACACAGCCGTCTCCGGCACCCGCGCAGCGAACAGGTAACCCAGCCCCACGCCGACAACCATGCCCGGCATCATCACCTTCAATATATGCCGATCCCAGCTATGCCGGAACGACCAGACGCTCACCGCATCCTGCAATATGAGGATAGGCAGCATGATCGCCGCCGCCCGCACCGGATCGATGCCCAGCGCCATGATCGGCATCGCCAGCGCCCCTGCCCCGGCAAAGCCACCCTTGGCGAGGCCAGAAAGGATCACCGCCACGATCGCGCATGTATAATAAAGGTAATCGCCGCTCATCGCCCCGCCCTAAAGCAGGCGGCAGCTCAAACGAACAGCTTTTCTGCAAAAGCTCAGGCGCTAGCCCGGTATCCGATCAGAACACCGAAGGCAAAGGTAGCCAGCAGCGCCAACTGCACACGGCCATGCGGATCGTCATAGCCAACGATCTGCTGCCCAAAGGCGAAAAGCCCCACAAACATCGCCAGTGCAAGACCAG
>CAMPIM010000021.1 GCA_946886365.1 uncultured Novosphingobium sp. | reverse complement strand
TTGATATACTTGTTAATAATAGAGTGGGAATAAACCGGATCAAATGACCGTCCGGGGGACGGTCATCCGGTTTATTCGGCACCGTGAGGTGCCGCGCGTTGCGGGTTGACCTTTCGGCTATGCCTTCCTTGCTTCGCGCAGTGGGCGTGAAGAAATGAAAGGCTTCGACAGGCTCAGCCCGAACGGGGAAAATGCTGAATCCCGCGCTAAAGCCCACGCTATACTCGGGCGATGGCAGGCTTTAGGCTGGCGCCATGACCAGCGCGCCCCTCGGCCATCCCGTCTATCGGGACATGCCCGCCACGATCTTCGAGAAAATGTCGGCCCGTGCGCGGGAGACGGGCGCTATCAACCTCGGCCAGGGCTTTCCCGACGCGCAAGGACCGGAGGATATTTTGCGCGCCGCCGCCGATGCGCTGATGACCCGATCCAACCAATATCCGCCGAGCGGCGGCCTGCCCGAATTGCGGGCGGCGGTGGCCGCGCATTATGGGCGGCATCAGGGATTGGCGTTGACCCCGGAAGAAGTGATCGTCACCTCCGGCGCGACCGAGGCGATCGCGGCCAGTCTGTTCGCGCTGGTGCAGCCGGGGGACGAGGTGCTGTTGCTGGCGCCGCTTTATGACGCCTATCTGCCTTTGGTGGAGCGCGCGGGCGGGGTCGCGCGGGTGATCAGGCTGACGCCGCCTGATTGGCGCGTGACGCGGGAGGCGCTGGAGGCGGCGGTGGGGCCGCGCACGCGCCTGCTCATCCTCAACAATCCGCTCAATCCCAGCGGCAGCGTGATGGACGAGGCGGCGTTTGCCATGCTGGCGGCCTTTTGCGTGGAGCATGAGCTGATCCCATTTGCGACGAGGTGTGGGAGCATGTGACCTTCGATGGCCAAGTCCATCAGCCGTTGATGCGCTTTCCCGGCATGGCCGAACGCACGGTGAAGATCGGATCGGCGGGCAAAATCTTTTCGGTCACCGGATGGAAGATCGGCTGGATGTGCGCGGCGGCGCCGGTGGCGAGGCTGTTGGGGCGAGCGCACCAGTTTCTGACCTTCACCAGCCCGCCCAATCTGCAATGGGCGGTGGTGGAAGGGCTGGCCAAGCCGGAATCGTGGTTTGCGGACATGCGGGCGGGTTATCAGACGTCGCGTGACCGGCTGGTCGAAGGCTTGCGGCGGGCGGGCTATGAGGTGCAGGCGAGTGCGGGCACCTGGTTTGTGACGGTCGATCTGGCCGCTTCCGGGATCGCGCTCGACGATGTCGGCTTTTGCGAACGGATCATCGAGGAAGCGGGCGTGGCGGCGATCCCGATATCGGCATTTTATCCGGACGCGGCGGTCACACATCTGGTCCGGCTTTGCTTTTCCAAGAGCGATGCGGTGATCGATGAGGCGGTGGCGCGGCTTGGCCGTTTTCGCCTTATGCTCGGGTCAGGCGCAACTAGCGCTTGCGGCACCGCGCGGCGGCCGCTAAGTTCACCTTTCGTTCCATCGGGGGATCATTAATGGACAGCCTTGCCATCATCCTCAGTCTGGCCGCCCTGATCGCAGGGTTGGCGCTGGGCTGGCTGTTGCGTGGCAAGACGGTGGCGCCGCTGGTGGCGGAAAAGGCCGAGCTTGTTGCGAAGCTGGCGCAGGCGGAAGCGCAGCGCAATGGCGCCTTGCAGGAACTGGTCGTGGCGCAGGAGCGGGCGGCGCAGGCGGGCGTGCTGGCGCAGCGGCTGGAGGATGAGCGGGCGGCGCGGGGCCTGGCCGAGCGGGAATTGGCGGCGCTGCAATCCGACACGCAGGCACGGGCCGAGGCTTTCGAGGCGCAGATCGTGGCGCTGAAGGACGCGAAGGAGCAGTTGTCGGCGCAGTTCAGCGAGATTGGCGGCAAGTTGCTGCATCAGGCGCAGAGCCATTTCCTGGAGCGCGCCGACCAGCGGCTGGCGCAGGCGCATGAGAAGAGCGAGGCGCAGCTCAAGCAATTGCTGCATCCGGTCAACGAGACGATTCAGCGGTACGACCAGAAGATCAGCCAGATCGAGCAGCAGCGCACGGAGGCTTACGGTATTCTGCGTGGCGAGATCGAATCGATGAAGTCCGGGCAGGAAGCCGTGCGCGCGGAAGCGCAGCGGCTGGTCGATTCGCTGCGCCACGCGCCCAAGGCGCGCGGCCGTTGGGGCGAACAGCAGTTGCGCAACGTACTGGAGACGTGCGGGCTGTCCGAACATGTCGATTTCCGCACCGAGGTGAGCGTCGAGGGTGAGGATGGGCGATTGCGGCCTGACGCGATCGTGCGCATTCCCGGTGGCCGCGCCTTGGTGATCGACGCCAAGGTGTCTTTGAACGCCTATCAGGACGCCTATGGCGCCGACGGTGAGGAGGAGCGCAAGCGGCTGCTGTCCGCCCATGCCGCCGCGATGCGCGCGCATGTCGAGACGCTGGGGCGCAAAAGCTATGCCGACCAGTTCGATGAAGCGCCGGATTATGTCATCATGTTCGTGCCGGGCGAGCATTTCCTGTCGGCGGCGCTGGAGCATGATCCGCAGCTGTGGGATCATGCCTTTGGCAAGCGGGTGCTGCTGGCGACGCCCACCAACCTCATCGCTATCGCGCGCACCGTGGCGGCGGTGTGGCGGCAGGAGAAGATGGCCGACGAAGCCAAGCGGATCGGCGCGCTGGGCAAGGAATTGTACGAGCGCTTGGCCGGTGCGGCGGGGTCGCTCAAGAAGCTGGGCAATCGCCTGACCGGGGCGGTGAGCGATTATAACAGCTTCGTTGGCAGCTTCGAGGGCAGGGTATTGGTGACCGGGCGCAAGCTGCGTGACCTCAATATCGAGACGGGCGGGCGCGAGTTGGAGGAGCTTGAGCCGGTCGAGGCGCTGGTGCGCGAGCCTGCTTCGCCCGAGGCGGTACGGGCGTTACCCGAGGCCGTGGCAGACGCGGCGGAGTGAAGCTTGTCGGCCGGGGCCTGTTGGTTCCGGTTATCGTGAACAAGTAGCCGACACCGGCTGACAAGGGTGCGGCAGGCTTTCCCAGCGCGATTGGAGCATGATCCAATCAGGCTGAATCGGCTCATGCTCCATTTGTCTTTTGATGGCCGCTTTTTCCCGAGCCAGCAGATGATGCCTTCCGTTTCGAAAATGCTTTAGGCGCCCCCGCTATCGTTCTTGACGGGCTGGCAAGCCCATGGGGATGCGCCCTGCGGTCAATGACGGCTCGCGGGACATCGGGCTGCGCCGCCATTGCCCGCTCTCGGAGACGGAGGGTCGGTCGTCCTACCGCCCGGAATTGCCATATGGGTCAAGGCTCTTTCGGGACAGAATGCCTCTGATCCGTATCCAAATGCGTCGCGCTTCTGCCCCCTTTGAACCGGGGGCGCCACTGGCCTGACCCAGGTCCCTATGGCAATAATATCGGCAACATCGTGGACGATAATGGACAGCAAGTAACGCCCGTTTCGCCGCCCAATGCCGCGAATGGGATGAGCTTATCTGCATGCCCTGAAGGAGCAGTAAGTGATGATCAACCAGTCTGACGCCACCGCCCGTGGCGCCATTACATCCCAGGCGTCGCTACGCGATTATCTTTCGATCGCGCGCTTCGACCATATGACGAAGCATGTCTTTATCATCCCTGGCATTGTGCTGGCCTATGCTGTCCACCATGGCGCGGCGCATCTGTCGATCGATCGCCTGCTATTGGGGTTTGCGAGCGCCATCCTGATCGCGTCGGCCAATTATGTGATCAACGAGTGGCTGGATCGGGAATTCGACGCCTTTCATCCGGTCAAGTCGCAGCGCACGGCGGTTCATCAGGCGCTTTCGCCGACGCTGGTCTATGCCGAATATCTCGCCTTGCTGCTGCTCGGGCTGTTGCTCGGCTACCAGTTGGGGCAGCTGTTCTTCGTCGCTTCGGTGGCGTTCGGGCTGTCGGGCATCACCTATAATGTCGAGCCGATCCGGACGAAGGACAAGGTCTATCTGGATGTCATCAGCGAGTCTGTGAACAATCCGATCCGTCTGGTGCTGGGCTGGGCCATGGTGGACCCGACCGCCCTGCCCCCGGCCAGCCTTTTCATCGCCTATTGGGCAGGGGGCGCATTCCTGATGGGCGCCAAGCGGCTGAGCGAATATCGCGATGTCGTCGCGGATCAGGGCGTCGAGATGCTGCACCGCTATCGCAAGTCGTTCCGCAGCTATACGAGCGAGAACCTGACCGTATCCTGCTTCCTCTACGCCATGCTGTCGGCCTTTTTCATTGCGGTGTTCCTGATCAAATATCGTCTTGAATATATCATCGCCTTTCCCTTCATCGCGGGCCTGTTCGCCATCTATATGTGGCTGGCGTTGCGGCAGGGATCGGTGGCGCAGCGGCCGGAACGGCTGTTCCGTTCGCGCCGCCTGCTGGCCGCGACTGGTCTGGCGGTGCTGGCGGTGGTGGTCGCCACCTTTGTCGATCTGCCGTGGCTGAGTTCGCTTTCGCAGCCCTATCTCATCAAAGTCGGCTGATCGGGTCCGGCATGGTGACGCAGTCCATCCCGATCGATTGGAGCGCGATCGACCTCGTCATCTTCGACATGGATGGCACGCTCTATGATCAAAGGCGGCTGCGCGCGCGGATGCTGGCCGCCCTGCTGCGGGACGCGATCGCCCGGCGAAGTCTGGACACGCTGCTAACGCTGCGTTCCTTTCGCCGTTGTCGCGAGGCGCTGGCCGAAGGGTCGCAGGATTTCCTGGCCGATCAGTATAGCATTCCGGCGGCCGAGCGTGGCTGCACCCCCGAAGAGGTGCGCGGGCTGGTCGCCGAATGGATGGAAGAGCGGCCGCTGTCCATGCTCGCCGCCTGCCGCCGTCCGGGTATCCAGCAGCTGTTCCAGGCGATAGCGCGCGAGGGCAAGCGGATCGCGATCTTTTCGGATTATCCGGCGGTCGCGAAGCTTGCGGCGCTGGACCTGACCGCGGACTATATCGTCGCGGCCACTGATCCCGACGTCGGCCGTCCCAAGCCCGATCCGGCAGGTCTTGAAAAGCTGTTGCGCCTGTCGGGTGTCGCAGCCGATCGCGCGGTGCTGATCGGCGACCGGGTAGAGCGGGATTGGGCGGTGGCCGCGCGGTTGAACATGCGCGCGCTGATCCTGTCGCGGGGCGCATCAGGCGAGGTCGAGCGGTTCCGTTCCTTCGGCGACGCGCTGTTTCAGCCGCTGCTCATGAAAATGGCGTGATGATGGTCCCCTCGTGGGGACCGGGAATCAGAGACGGGACGCCTGTTCGAGCTTCCCGGAAAGCTGTTCCGGCTTTTCCGTCGGGGAGACGGAGAGGCCGATCAGCACCACGCCGAAGACGATAGACGCAACGCCGACAAGCTTGGTGGTCGATATCGGCTCACCAAGGATGAAATAGCTCGACGCCACCGTGATGACGAGGCCCAGCCCGATGAAGGGGTAGGCGGTGGAGAGATCGACGCGCGCCAGAACCAGCAACCATATGAGCGCGCTTAGCACAAAGCAGCTGAGCCCGAGGATGACCAGACGCGAGGTCGCGATCACCATCGCCGTGCGGAACAGCGATTGGTCCGGCTGGGCCAGAGCGCTCTGCACCGCCGCGCTCGACATGCCGAGCTTCAGGATCAACTGCGCTGCCGCAGACAGGAAGACGCTTGCCAGAACCAGTCCGAGGAGCATTGCCTTTGCCATAAATCGCCTTTCCTTTTCGTCGCCGCTGATGCCTTACGAATGTTCGGGAAATGCCGCGATCGGGGCGGAGGATTTTGCCGCACCACCCACCGGACGGTTCGAGGTATCTGATGCCGCGCCCAGTCGCGACCGCGCCATGCTCTCCACAGCGCCCAGCAGGAACAACGGCATCGAGAACATCACGATGCGACCGACATTATATTGGACGTCCAGCGCCAGGGCGAAAAGGAACAAGGCGATGACGCCGCCGATATCGCAAAGATAGACCATGGGGTCACGGCTCTGCCGAATCGCGGTCCACCACAGGATGATCACGACGATCGGGGGCCAAAGATTCTGATAGGCACCCTTCATGCCGAAAAGATGGCGGATCGAACCGATCATCCCCGAAACATAGGTGCCGGGGTCCCGTTGATTGTCGAGGCCCGGCATGGCGAGGGTAAGGACCGTCGCCGCATAGGCTGCCAGCGCGACGGCGGCAACGCATGCCATGACGAAATAGACCTTGCGATGCGCCACCACGAACAGCATGCGGAGGCTCGCGCCAAAGAAGGCGATCAGGGCCACCTTTTCATTGACGATTGTCCCGAGGATAACGGCGGCGGCGAAGATGGCGATCCTGCGCTCTATCATCGCAATGGCCGCGATTACGAGCGGCAGCGTCGCTACGCCGTCGGCGGAGCCCATGCCGAGATAGCGCGTCAGCAACAGGAAGATGAGGGTGGCGGAAAAGGCCCAGCCCACCGAAACATTGCGCCAGAAAGCGAGATAGAGGCCGACAAGGCAGGCGGATATGGCCGCATAGGCCGCGTTGGCCGCGCACATCGCCTGCAAGGCCCTTACATATTCAGGCTGCATCACGACGGGCGCGTGATGAATGCCCTGACCCGAAAACAGGATGACCGGCAGCTGGTAGAAGGGTGCGGCGAGGACTACCGAACCGATGCGGTATACGTGTGGGCTGGGTGGAATCTTCCCGCCCGGCTCGCCCAGCACCCACAGCAGATAGCGCGAATAGTCATCATAGGACATGGTGCCATAATAGACGGTCCTGTAGACCTCGAAGAACATCGGCAGGACAAGCGCCACGAGCATGGTGGCCATGAATATCGGCGCGATGTAGGTTCCGCCGCGCAGTTCCTTCGAGTGCATTTCCAAGGCCATCCCCCACCATCCCTCAGTTCAGCGCCGCCGTGGAGATCATCGGCCGGGACAGGTTGATCGTGATGGCGCGCAGAGCACGGCGGACGGTCACGAAACTTTCCCATGGCTTTGATCCATCCCGATTTTCTACAGGAGCCCCACTGGGTCCACACTTGCGATTTCGGAGAAGGGCCACTCCTTGGGGGGATCGCTTTTCCTCCCCGGATAGGTCCAGAATAGTTGTTTCGATTTGCGGCACTTTGGTGATCATCGGGGCATGAAATCGGCGCGAGAAACAGGCATGGCCGGGGAAATGGTCCCCGCCGGGCACATCAGGCGGCATCCCTTGCCCGCGGGCGGGGAGCTGTCGATGCGCGCCTGGGGTCTGCCGAAAGCGGTCGCCTTATTGCTGGTGATCATGCCCGTAGCCGCCGAGGCCAGGACATTGGAGGCCTTTCCCGGAGCGGTCGGCTATGGTCGGTTCACCCAGGGCGGGCGAGGCGGCGCGATCATAGCGGTGACGAGCCTGGCCGACAGCGGGCCGGGAACCTTGCGCGCCTGCATCGATGCGCGGGGGCCGCGCACATGCGTTTTCCGGGTCGGCGGGGTCATCCGCTGGACGACCGAGCGGCCGGTGATCCGCAATCCCTATATCACCATCGCGGGACAGACGGCGCCCGGCGGCGGCATCCTGATCACGCATGCGGGCGGCCGATACGGTCTGACGCCCCTTGTCGCCAAAAATACGCATGATGTCATCATTCGCCACATCAGGGTGCGGCTGGACAATCGGGGGGACACGCGCGCTTCCGACAGCGGGATCATCTTCGAGAAGAGCAGCAACGTCATCATCGACCATGTCAGCGTGTCATGGTCGGAGGATGAAACCGTCGGCGGTCAGGGGCAGAACGACAATATAACGATATCCAATTCCATCCTTGCCGAGGGATTGCGTCGGCATGACAAATGCGCGCTTCTAAGCAGCGATGCCACAGGCAGCCAGAAATTGACGTTCATCGGCAATATCTGCGCCCATAACGGCGACAGGAATCCTGACGTCAACTTCTTCCCCGGTTCCTGCGTCGATGTGGTCAACAACCTGATCTACAATGCGCGTTCCGATTTCGTCGAAGTTTGGGAACAGCATGGCGGAAGCCCGGTCAATATTGTGGGAAACTATTTCAAGGCCGGACCCAATATGGTGCCCGGGCGATACATCATCGCTCGCCAGTCGGTGAACTCGACCGGCCGCGCGCAGATATATGAGGCGGGCAATTATATTGATGGCAGGATCGTCCGGGAGCCGCCGCCCTATGTGCGCGAAGCGATGGTGCAGACGCCGTCCTGTCCCATTGGCGCCCCGGTCATCGACGCCAGGCAGGCCTATCATCGCGCGCTGACGACGGCCGGGGCGTTTCCCCGCGATACGGTGGACACACGGATCGTGAAGGAGGTGAGGCAGGGCACTGGCAAGATCCGCCATGAGCCCGGCATCCTTCCCGAGATAGCCGATGGAACGCCTTATGCGGATTCCGACGGAGACGGCATGTCCGACCAATGGGAAAAGGCGAACGGCACCGACGCGACCAGAAACGACGCCTGGGAAGATGCGAACCGCGACGGGTGGAGCAATCTCGACGAATTTCTGGATTATGCGCATCGCCAGATGCTGGCGGGCTCCAGCCTCGCGGAAACGCAGGAAGATCAAGACAAACCCCGGACGGTTACGGCGTGGGCGGTCGCTTTGACCGTCGCCGCGCTCGCTGGGCTGGGGGGGCTTTTGAGAGCGGCGATGATGTGAAGCCCTCCCCCTGCCCTTCCCTCCATTGCATACACCACCAATCTCTCCTAAAGGCGGGCGGTCATCTGGGGAGTAGCCAGCCGTTCGCTTGGTCGGACGGGCCGTATGTCAACATATTTGGCCGAGAGGCCGTGGCATGCGGGATATGGGAAGCCAAGGCGAACGCCTTGAGCGGGCCGTATCGGGCGAGACCAATGGCATCGGCTCTTCCCTGTCCGGCCGGGCGGGAAGAGGCGGTGGCATTGCGTCTTCAACCCTTCGCCCGGCCCCGGATATCTATCGATGGACGCTCTCTTCACCTCTACCGCACTGGTCGCGCTCGCCGAGATGGGCGACAAGACGCAGTTGCTGGCCATGCTGCTCGCCACCCGTTTCAGGAAGCCGGTGCCGATCATACTCGGCATCCTGTTCGCTACGATGGCCAATCATTTCCTTGCGGCGCTGGTTGGGCATTCGATCGCGGGCGTGCTGACGCAGCCCTGGTTCCGCTATGCCGTGGCGGCGAGCTTCATCGCAATGGCGGGATGGACGCTGATCCCCGACAAGATCGATGAGGACGAGCCGCTGAAAGCGCCGTCCAAGGCGGGGGTTTTCGTGACGACGCTGATCGCCTTCTTCCTGGTGGAGATGGGCGACAAGACGCAGGTCGCGACGGTGGCGCTGGGCGCACAGTTCGACAATGTGCTGGCGGTGACGACGGGCACGACGCTGGGCATGATGATCGCCAATGTGCCTGCGGTGCTGTTTGGCGAGGCGCTGGCGAAGAAGGTGCCGATGCGCGCGTTGCAGATCGGCGCGGCGCTGCTGTTCCTGGGCCTTGGCCTGTGGATGATCGCGGACTTGCAGGGCTGGATCGGTTAAAAAAGGAACAGGGACCGCCGCCCGGCTGTTGTCAGCGGGCGGCGGCTGTTGCAAGGGGGAGCTAAGTCATTTTCCCCAAGCAGGACAGGCATGGAACGCGTGATGAAGGACAATCTGGTTACGGTGTTCGGCGGCGGCGGCTTCCTTGGCCGACAGGTCGCCCAGGCCCTGATGGAACGCGGCGCGCGGGTGCGCATAGCCCAGCGCGACCTGGCGAGCGCCTTTCGCATCCAGCCTTTGGGTGCGCTGGGGCAAAAGCAACTCATTGCGGCGGATATTCGGAATGCGCAGAGCGTCGCACGGGCGATTGCCGGGAGCGATATCGTCATCAATCTGGTGGGCGTGCTGAGCGGCGACCTGGAAGGATCGCATCATGACGGCGCGGCCAATGTAGCGAAGGCCGCGGCGGAAGCCGGGGTCAAGGCGCTGGTTCATGTCTCGGCCATCGGCGCGGATGCGGAGAGCCCTTCCGCCTATGGACGGTCCAAGGCTGCGGGCGAGGCGGCGGTTCGGGCAGCTTTCCCTGCCGCGACCATCATTCGTCCGTCGATCATCTTCGGGCCGGAAGATCAGTTCCTCAACCGTTTCGCCGACCTGATCAGCCGCCTGCCGGTGGTTCCGGTGATCGGCGCCAATACGAAGTTCCAGCCGGTCTATGTCGCCGACGTTGCGCAGGCGATCGTCAATGCGGCGGCGGACCCCGGCCTTCACGGCGGCAAGACATTCGAATTGGGCGGCCCGCGACAGCTCAGCATGATGGAGCTTAACGGCTGGATCGCCAAGGCCATTGGCCGCAATCGCAGCCTGATCGCGGTGCCTGCGCCGATCGCATCGACCATCGCGAGCTTCGGCTGGCTGCCGGGCGCGCCGATCACGCGGGATCAATATGCGATGTTGCAGAAGGACAATATCGTGTCGGCGGGCATGCCGGGGCTTGCTGAGTTGGGCGTGTCACCCACGCCGATGGAGGCGATCGCCGATAGCTGGCTGGTCCGCTACCGCCGCCATGGCCGCTTCGCCGGACGCGTCAAGGCCTGACCTGAGCGCGCGAGCCATCGCCGCCTGTTCAACTGTCGATGGAATGACGGGATGGCGCGGCGATGAGCGTTGCCGTGCATTGCACGCGCGTCCCGCATCTGCACAATAAGCGCGATCTTTCCTCCGCCGGGTTCCGCGCGGATTTCCCTTTCCAGTTCAAGGACCAGAGCCGCCCATGGACCTCCATTTTCTGACGGTCATCCTGCTTGGCATCGTCGAGGGGCTGACCGAATTCCTGCCGGTGTCCTCCACCGGGCACCTGATTTTGGCGAGCGAACTGCTGGGTTATGACGCGGCGACCTGGGCGATGTTCAACGTCATCATCCAGCTGGGCGCGATCCTGGCGGTGGTGGTGCTGTACTGGCGGACGTTTTGGGCGGTGGCGATGGGGTTGCTGCGCAAGGAACCCATGAGCTGGCGGTTTCTGCGCAACCTGCTGGTCGCCTTTCTGCCGTCCGTCGTGGTCGGGCTGGCGATGCATGATTATATCGAAGTGCTGCTGGGTGCGCCGCAGGTGGTTGCCTGGGCGCTGATCATCGGCGGCATCGCCATATTGGCGATCGAGCGGATGGCGAAGGATAACCGCTTTCACGGCATAGCCGACATCCCGTTGGCGCGGGTTATCGGCATCGGGTTTATCCAGTGCATCTCCATGATCCCGGGGGTCAGCCGGTCGGGCGCGACGATCATGGGCGCGCTGGCGCTGGGGGTCGAGCGGCGGACAGCGGCGGAGTTCAGCTTCTTTCTGGCTATCCCGACGATGCTGGGCGCATCGACGCTGGAGCTGCTGAAAAAGGGTAGCGACGTCACCTCCGCCACGGTGGGCTGGGGCAGCATTGCCTTGGGTTTTGTCGTGTCTTTCATCGTCGCGCTGCTAGTTATCCGGTGGTTCGTCGGCCTGGTTTCTCGGCAGGGCTTTGTCCCCTTTGCCTGGTATCGGATCATCGCTGGGACGGGCGCGCTCATATGGCTGTGGTTAAGGTAGGTCCGAATCGGTCATAGATTTAGCCTTGCCGATCGCTCATTCGACCAAGCGTGTTGGGAATAGCCTCAGTTTAGGTCAGCCAATATGACCTTTATACTCGAATCCGCGTGACTTTGGCGGTTTTTCTGCTATGTGAGCCCTGAACAGATTTTAGGGACTCACCATGGCTGACAATCCGATGCTGAAATTTGTGGGAACGGGCCAAGCCTATCCCGAGAAGCGTTCGGCCGACGATCGCGCCGACGATTTCCTGGAGATCAGCAGCAGCTTTCTTCTGGAGCGAGCGGAAGAGCAGGCGGCGCGTTGCTCGCAATGTGGCGTGCCTTATTGCGCGACCCACTGCCCGCTGCACAACCATATCCCGGACTGGCTGCGCCTGACCGCCGAAGGGCGGCTGCGCGAAGCCTATGAGCTGTCGAACCTGACCAGCACGATGCCGGAGATTTGCGGCCGCATCTGTCCGCAGGACCGGCTGTGCGAAGGCAATTGCGTTATTGAGTTTTCAGGCCATGGCGCGGTCACGATCGGCTCTGTCGAAAAGTTCATCACCGACACCGCCTGGAAAGAAGGCTGGGTTGAGCCGCTGGTGCCGGGCAAGCCGCTTGGTCAGTCGGTGGGCGTGATCGGGGCGGGTCCGGCGGGGCTCACAACCGCCGAATATCTGCGCGTCGCGGGCTATGAGGTGCATGTCTATGACCGGCACGACCGCGCGGGCGGGCTGCTGACCTATGGCATTCCCGGCTTCAAGCTGGAAAAGGACGTGGTCATGCGCCGGGTCCAGCGCTTGAAGGACGGCGGCATTGTCTTCCATGAGGGCTTCGAGGTCGGCCGCGATGCGTCGATGGAAGAGTTGCGCAGCCGCCATGACGCCATCCTGATCGCCACCGGCGTCTACAAACCGCGCGACATCAAGGCGCCGGGGGTCGGCGCGCCGGGCGTGGTCAAGGCGCTCGACTTCCTCATCGCTTCCAACAAGGCCGGGTTCGGTGACGCAGTGCCGGAGCATGAGGACGGATCGCTGCATGCCAATGGCAAGAAGGTGGTCGTCATCGGGGGCGGCGACACGGCGATGGACTGCGTCCGCACGGCCGTGCGTCAGGGTGCGACTTCGGTGAAGTGCCTCTACCGCCGCGACCGGGAGAATATGCCGGGCTCGCAACGCGAGGTTCAGAATGCGGAGGAGGAAGGCGTCGAGTTCGTCTGGCTTTCCGCCCCGATCGCATTTGAAGGCACCGAACATGTGACTGGCGTCAAGGTGACGAAGATGCGCCTTGGCCAGCCCGACGCTTCGGGCCGCCGCGCGCCGGAGGCCGATCCGGGCACCGAGCATACGCTGGACGCTGATCTCGTTATCAAGGCGCTGGGCTATGATCCTGAAGAGCTACCCAAGCTGTTCGGCGCGGAGGATTTGTCGGTCACCCGCTGGGGCACGCTGCGCGTCGATCACAAGACGATGATGACGTCGATGGACGGCGTGTTTGCCGCTGGCGACATCGTGCGGGGCGCTTCGTTGGTCGTGTGGGCGATCCGCGACGGCCGCGATGTGACGGAGCATATGCACCGTTATCTGAAGGCGAAGGCCAAGGCTGCGGTCGGCGAGAGACAAGCGGCATGAGGCTGATTGCTATCCCCCTGGCCCTGGCCTTTGCAGTCGCACCAGCGAGCGCGCAAACCGGCGACCGGCTGGCCGCCCTCGCGGCTGCGCGCGACCTGCTGGTGGCCACCGACTTTGAGCGGCAGATGGAACAGACGGGTCTGGCGATGGCTACTACTGCTTTCGAACATAATGTCGTCCAGCAAGAATCGAAGTTGGGCATCACCATGCCCGCCGATCTGAAACAGACATTACGCCGTGTCGTGAACGAGGAACTGGTAGCGATGCTTGCTGATATGAAGCGGACGGCGCTCGATGACGCGGCGCAGATCTATGCGGATTATTTCAGTGCAGCAGAGTTACAACGCTTAGCCGTCCTCCAAACTGATCCTGTGATGCGCAAGGCGCAAAGTGTCATGCCACAGATGATGCCGCGACTGGCGCAGATCGGCCTTAAGGCATCCAGCGAGCATCAGCCTGCTCTGGAGGCCAAAATCAAACAAGCGGTCGAAGAGTGGGCCGCGTCACAGAAGATCAAGGGAAGTTCATCATGACCACGGAAAGCGAACGCATCCGCCTCGCGCGTGAAGGCATGTACCGCCCAGAATTTGAAGGCGATGCCTGCGGCGTCGGCCTTGTCGCCGCGACGGATGGCCGAGCGAGCCGCCGCGTGGTCGCTTCGGCGATCGATGCGCTGAAGGCCGTGTGGCACCGTGGCGCGGTCGATGCCGATGGCAAGACCGGCGATGGCGCGGGCATTCATGTCGATCTGCCGGTGCGCTTCTTTGACGATGCGATCGCGGATTCGGGGCACAAGCCTCTGCCCAACCGGCTGGCTGTCGGCATGATCTTCCTGCCGCGCACGGATCTGAGCGCGCAGGAGACTTGCCGCACGATCGTTGAATCCGAGATCATCGAAGCGGGCTACACCATCTATGGCTGGCGTCAGGTGCCCGTCGATGTGTCCGTCATTGGCGAGAAGGCGCAGCGCACCCGTCCGGAGATCGAGCAGATCATGATCGCCGGGCCGATGCCCGAAGAGCGCGATCAGGTCGAGTTTGAAAAGGACCTCTACCTCATCCGCCGCCGGATCGAGAAGAAGGTCATCGCGGCGCAGATACAGGATTTCTACATCTGTAGCCTGAGCTGCCGATCGATCATCTACAAGGGCCTGTTCCTCGCTGAATCGCTGTCGGTCTTTTATCCGGACCTGCGGGATGAGCGGTTCGAGAGCCGGGTTGCGATCTTCCATCAGCGCTATTCGACCAACACCTTCCCCCAATGGTGGCTGGCCCAGCCGTTCCGCACGCTCGCGCATAATGGTGAGATCAACACCATTCGCGGCAACAAGAACTGGATGAAGAGCCACGAGATCAAGATGGCTTCGCTGGCCTTCGGCGATCATTCCGAAGACATAAAGCCCGTGATCCCGGCTGGCGCATCCGACACCGCCGCATTGGACGCCGTGTTCGAAGCGATCTGCCGTTCGGGCCGTGACGCGCCCACGGCCAAGCTGATGCTGGTGCCCGAAGCATGGCAGGCTGCGTCGAACGAAACGCCGCAGTCGCACATGGACATGTATGAATATCTCGCCTCCGTAATGGAGCCGTGGGACGGCCCCGCCGCGCTGGCGATGACCGATGGCCGATGGGTCGTGGCGGGCGTCGATCGCAACGCGCTGCGTCCACTGCGCTATACGCTGACGGGCGACAATCTGCTGATCGTGGGTTCCGAAACCGGCATGGTCGTTGTCCCCGAAGCCACCATCGTCCGCAAGGGACGCATGGGTCCTGGGCAGATGATCGCAGTCGATCTCGCCGAGGGCGTGCTCTACGACGACCGGGAGATCAAGGACCAGATCGCGGGCGAACGCCCTTATGCTGAGCTGATCAAGGACTTCATGCGCATGGACCACCTGCCGCAGGCGCAAGGTGGCCTGCCGCAGTGGGACAAGGCGGAACTTACACGCCGCCAGGTCGCCGCCAACCTGACGCTGGAAGATATGGAGTTGATCCTCGCCCCCATGGTCGAGGATGCGAAGGAAGCCATCGGCTCCATGGGCGACGACACGCCGCTGGCCGTCATTTCCGACAAGCCGCGCACCGTCAGCCATTTCTTCCGCCAGAATTTCAGCCAGGTCACGAACCCGCCGATCGATTCCCTGCGGGAACGGCATGTGATGAGCCTGCGCACGCGCTTTTCCAACCTGCACAATATCCTGGAGCAGGATACGCAGAACAGCCATGTGCTGGTGCTGGAATCGCCCGTTCTGGTCTCGTCCGAATGGGCGAGGCTAAAGGCGCATTTCGGGCCTGCGGTGGCGGAAATCGACTGCACCTTCCCGGCGGAAGGTGGGCAGGAACAGTTGCGCTCCGCGATCACCCGCATCAGGGAGGAAGCGGAGCAGGCCGTGCGTGAAGGGCGCACCGAAATCTTCCTGACCGACGAGCATGTCAATGCCGACAAGGTAGCGATCGCGGGGGTGCTGGCGGCGGCGGCAGTGCACACGCATCTGGTCCGCAAGGGGCTGCGCAGCTACGCGTCGATCAACGTGCGGTGCGCCGAAGCGCTCGACACCCATTATTTCGCGGTGCTGATCGGCGTCGGTGCGACCACGGTGAACGCTTACCTCGCCGAGGCCAGCATTGCCGATCGCCATGCGCGCGGCCTGTTCGGCGATTTGACGCTGGAAGCCTGCTTCGAACGGTTCCGCGTCGCCATCAACGAAGGCCTGCTGAAGATCATGTCCAAGATGGGCATTGCCGTCATCAGCAGCTATCGGGGCGGCTATAATTTCGAAGCGGTGGGCCTGTCCCGCGCGCTGGTCAACGACCTGTTCCCCGGCATGCCCGCGAAGATTTCGGGCGAAGGCTATGCATCGCTGCATCATAATGCCGTGCTGCGGCATGAGGCGGCCTATGACAGCGCGGTCGTGCGCCTGCCGGTGGGCGGCTTCTACCGCCAGCGTAACGGTGGGGAAAGCCATGCTTATTCCGCGCAGCTGATGCACCTGTTGCAGACGGCGGTCGGGACGGACAGCTATTCGACCTATCTGCAATTCTCGCGCGGCGTGCGGGATTTGCCGCCGGTCTATCTGCGCGACCTGCTGGAGTTCAACTTCGCGCGGGAGGCGGTGCCGATCGACGAGGTCGAAGCCACGACCGAAATCCGCAAGCGCTTCGTGACGCCCGGCATGTCGCTGGGCGCGCTGTCGCCGGAAGCGCATGAGACGCTGGCGATCGCGATGAACCGCATCGGTGCCAAGGCCGTGTCGGGCGAAGGCGGCGAGGATGCGACCCGCTTCAAGCCCTATGAGAATGGCGATAACGCGAACAGCGTGATCAAGCAGATCGCGTCCGGCCGCTTTGGCGTTCATGCCGAATATCTGGGGTCTGCCGAAGAGATCGAAATCAAGGTCGCACAGGGCGCCAAGCCCGGCGAAGGCGGCCAGCTGCCCGGTTTCAAGGTGACCGAGTTCATTGCGAAGCTGCGCCACTCGACGCCCGGCGTGACGCTGATCTCGCCGCCGCCGCACCATGACATCTACTCGATCGAGGATCTGGCGCAGCTCATTTACGACTGCAAGCAGATCAACCCGCGCGCGCGGGTGTGTGTGAAGCTGGTCAGCCAGGCGGGTATCGGCACGGTCGCGGCGGGCGTGGCGAAGGCGCATGCCGACGTCATTCTGATCGCGGGCCATGTCGGCGGCACCGGCGCTTCGCCGCAGACATCGATCAAATATGCCGGCACGCCGTGGGAAATGGGGCTTTCCGAAGCCAATCAGGTGCTGACGCTCAATGGCCTGCGCCATCGGGTGAAGCTTCGCACGGACGGGGGCCTCAAGACCGGGCGCGACATCGTGATCGCGGCGATCCTGGGCGCGGAGGAGTTCGGCATCGGTACGCTGTCGCTAGTGGCGATGGGCTGCATCATGGTGCGCCAGTGCCACAGCAACACCTGCCCCGTGGGCGTGTGCGTGCAGGATGAGAAGCTGCGCGAGAAGTTCACCGGTACGCCGGAGAAGGTCATCAACCTCATGACCTTCATCGCCGAGGAAGTGCGCGAAGTGCTGGCGCGGCTGGGCTATCGCAGCCTGGACGAAGTGATCGGGCGCACGGAACTGCTGAAGCAGGTTAATCGCGGTGCCGAGCATCTCGACGACCTCGATTTGAACCCCATCCTGGCCAAGGTGGACGCGCCTGATGACCAGCGGCGCTTCAGCCTCACCGCATGGCGCAACGAGGTGCCCGACAGCCTGGACGCGCAGATGATGCGCGATGCCAAGGCCGTGTTCGAGCGGGGCGAGAAGATGCAGCTGACCTATACGGTGCGCAACACGCATCGTGCGGTTGGCACCCGTCTGTCGGCGGCGGTGACCGAGCGGTTCGGCATGTCTGCCCTAGCGGACGGGCACCTGACCGTGCGGCTGCGGGGGTCGGCCGGTCAGTCGCTGGGCGCGTTCCTGTGCAAGGGCATCACGCTGGAAGTCTTTGGCGATGCTAATGATTATGTGGGCAAGGGCCTGTCGGGCGGCACCATCGTCGTGCGCACGACGGTTTCCTCGCCGCTGACGAGCAAGGACAACACGATCATCGGCAACACCGTCCTCTACGGCGCGACCGCGGGCAAGCTGTTCGCGGCGGGACAGGCGGGTGAACGCTTCGCCGTCCGCAACTCGGGCGCGCAGGTCGTGGTCGAAGGGTGCGGCGCCAATGGCTGCGAATATATGACCGGCGGCACGGCGGTGATCCTGGGCAAGACCGGCGCGAACTTCGGCGCGGGTATGACCGGCGGCATGGCCTTCATCCTGGACGAGGACGGCAGCTTCGAACGGCGCGCCAATCCGGAAAACATCATCTGGCAGCGGCTGGAAAGCGCCCATTGGGAAGCGCAGCTAAAGGCGCTGATCGCCGAGCATGCGGTCACGACCGACAGCAAATGGTCGAACACGATCCTGGATGATTGGGATCGCTGGCGGCGTCATTTCTGGCAGGTTTGCCCCAAGGAGATGGTGCACCGGCTGACCCATCCTTTGAGCGATGCAAGCGCCGAGGTGGTGGCTGCGGAATAGGATGAGGGGGAGGAAAGGCAGAGGGCTTTCCTCCCCTTTTTATTGGGTCATTCCGTGCTTGGGGCTGCTGCGCCGCTTTGCCTAGGGTGAAACGGCAGGCGCAGAATCGAATTTCGCGCCGTTGCCCTGTGCCAGTTGAGTCGGCTGCGGCTGTGCATCATCGCCGTTCGCGAACCGGTCTATGTTGGCTTGTAGTCTGTGCATCGGCGATGGCGGGGCGTCTTCAAGCGGTTGCCAATCTTCGGTTCGCTCATCCTGCGCCTCATAACGCTGCACAACCGGATCGTCATAGCCGCTCCAGCCCGCCATCATGCTTGCCATTTGCCGATCCGCGAGGGTCGGGCCGCAGCCCTTGCAGTTGATCTCATCCGGCCCGGTCAGGTCGGGACTGCTTTCCGGTTGCGCGATCGAGATAGGCGAGGCGGAGTAGGAGGAGGATTGCACATCGGTGAAGGACAGCCGTGGCGGCGTCGTCGCGTAGAGCCCAAGGCCTAGCCCACTGACCAACGCGGCCCCCGCGCTCGCCAGGCTGAACAACCAGAAACGGGGGGACATGCGACCTTCTCCTCTTCCGCGCTCGCCTGAATCATCGCCAACACCCGGCAAAAGAAACGCACATGAAGATCGGTTGTTGCATGGGTCCAAGGCCTTTGCTAAGGGCCGCCTCCTACCAAGGCACCGGCCCCGCCGGTTTCCCTTCAGATGTGCGGTCGTGGCGGAATTGGTAGACGCGCAACGTTGAGGTCGTTGTGGCCGAAAGGCCGTGGAAGTTCGAGTCTTCTCGACCGCACCATTCAGTTTGACAAGGTAACTGATTTTCGCCTTCGGGCATGCTGCGCCTGAGGAATGGCGCAGTTCTGAAGGGTTTGCCGGCGTGGTTTTTGGGCACGTGGGTCAGAGATGCTATCCTCGCATCTGCTCAGGCTGCGTAGTTTTCAACCTGATCTAGAATTTATCTCCGCAACCCTATTGCCGATTTTGTTGCATCGTACGATGGTCGCGGCGGAGCGGCAGCTTCCGGCTCCCGCTGCCGGGAAAGTCGCCAGTCAGCAAACGGCCATCCCAGAATGCAGGAGTTGAAAAAGCGGCTGGTCTGCAGCTAGGGCCGGAAATTTGGCGGCCGAACGGCTACAAAGGGTCGAACTCAGCGAATTACCCCTCGGCGAGCGCTTCCATTACTGCATCGAGGTCGCCCCTGACGACGATGTAATGCCCCTTTTCGAAATTAATGGCGCTGGCTTGATCAGTTCCTCTGTAACGTCGAACAAAGCTGACACGGTCTGCATTAATGGCGAGGACATCGCCATCGGGCGTCTCGAATTTGATGTAACCGTTCATGGAATTTCCGCCTCAGGGCCGGACGGAGCAGATCCGCCGCCTTTCTTGGCTTTATGCTTCGCAAGCAATTCGTCCAGTTCCGCTATACGGATGCGCTCCGGAGTATCCTTTGCAAGGCCTTTCAGCCTGCATTCGGCCCACAGGCTTCGGCGTTCCGACTCCAATGCCTTCTGATACAAATCGGCCATACTGTTCTCCAGAATTAGCGTGGATGCTGCGTGTCGGCACGTTGCCCTGAGCAACTCGCCCTGGACGGTGCGCGTCGGGCATCCTCGCAGCCCTCCTGCAGAGGGCGGCATCAGCTATTTATTTCGAGCTTTGCGCGCAGCGTAGCGAGCATCCCGAGCGGCTTTCATTTCAGCAGCGCTGGGGGGCGTCAGCCTGGCGGCCTTGAGTGCTGCCGCAGCCTCAGCGGCGGCTTGTTTTTCAGCTTCCGCCGCCTGCTCGGCCGCTCTGCGTTCCGCCTTTTGAGCTTTGGCTAAAGCAGCGGCTTCAGCCTTGGCCGCCCGCTGGATTGCAATTGCTTGATCCTGCGCTTCGCGCGCTCGGCGCCGTTCCGCCATAACTGCCTCGTCGATGGGCGGCTTGGCTTTCAGTGCATCCAAGGCCTTTTGCTTGGCCGATCCTGCTGCGGCAATACGGTCTTGGAACGAGGGAGCTTTATAGGAAGGCAATGTTTATCCTTGAACATTCGATTTAGATGACGCACCGCGTGTTGCAAAGGCACGTCGTATTTGCCGTTGAAGCCAGAGCCGCTAGCAAAAAACCTTCTTGATCTCAAGGTCGCGAGATTGCGCGATGCGAATGCGATCCCTTCGGTCTGATCCGCACTGCCGCTTTCTGACCACCGATCTTCCATTCCCTGGGTCCAGGAGGTCATGACTCCTGTTATCGAACGAGGGACTGTAGCGCCGACAGTCCGCCCAATCAGCGTTGCTTCTTCGCGATGGTCGCCGTGAAGTCCGGATCCTTCTTCGCCACCCAGTCGACGAATTTGCGCACGTTGTGATTTTCCAACAGGCCCGCCACCTCCATCCCGTGGCGTTGAAGTTCGGAATTGGTGAAGTTGGCAATCAGCGTCTGCTGGCAAATGGAGTGCATCGGCACGACATCGCGCCCGCCGCGGCTCTTGGGTATGGGGTGATGCCAGACGATGGTCTTGCCGGTTGGTCGGCCGCACAGCCAACAGGGCACGGGGGCTTCAGGAGCCTCATCTTCCTGTGGGAGATGGTCATAGGGATCGTATTTCGAACGCTTGCGGGCCATGGGTCGATTTAACCGCCTGATTGTCTGTCGGCTATAGCGATGCGCACTGCTGCATTATTCGGGCAAGTATATCGCTCCGCGCCTTGCCGAGAACTGGAATGGGAAACAGCGATGACGGATTCATCGAAACCATGGGACGGAGAACAGGTCCGCATTTGGCTGGAACGCCGGATTGAGGCGTCAAGGCTGGATCAGGCGGCGGCGGACCGGCGCGGTTATGAGGCGCGCGACGACTATGACAAGGCCGCTGCCGAGGAGTGGGTTTGTCGCGCGCTCAGGCATGGCGATTGCCCCCAAAAGCAGGCCGCGTTCGCCAATCGCCTTAAGGAACTGATCGGCCAGGACGAATATCCGGCGACGAGCATCCATGACGATATACGGTTCGAGCGGCATGTTCGCAGTCACCTCAGGAAGCTGGCCAGGATGACCAAGGCGAATGAGGGGTTCGGGAAGACGCTGCACTATCAGTGAAGGGGGTGAAGTACCGACATCTGCATGCTAGGGGCGAACCATGTCCAATATCCGCAGCCATGGCGGCACAGTCGAAATCGACGGATTCAAATATGACTGGGAACTGCTGAGCGAGCCCCAGCTATCCTCTGGTGATGGCTGGAAGGGCATGACTGTCTCGTTGCGTCAGCAAGACATGCCGCGCGAGGCCATACTGGAATTTCCTACGCCCAAGCGCCTGATGAAAGGATTGCCGAAAGGGCGTTCCCACATCAACGACACGATTGCCGCACGGGGCGTGCGGGCGGCGTTATTGGCAGGATGGGATCCTGCGTCACGAGGTAAAACGATGATTTTCACAGTCGATGCCAACGGCGACTAGGGGCGATAGTCAAAGTCATATGAACGGCCGCGATCCCTACATCTCCGCTCCGAACGCGTCAGTCCGAAATCGGCCAGTCTTGGGCATGCAGAATGAAGAAGCAGACCGACCTCAGTTGAGAACGGAAAATTAGCGGCTGAACAACCGGGATGGGTCGGAAGCCCCTGAGAGCTCATGGGGTAGACCGTCGTTCCCATTTGATGCGCCAGACGTCCGCGTCGCCGTGCGGCCGGCCTGAATCGCGAATAGATGGAAGAACGCGTATCAATTCCGGTGGGGGTTTGGACAAACCATCCTCGCAAAATTGACCCGGACGGTCTTTAGGTCACCGGGGTTACCTGAAGCGATTGGCTTTGCATCTCGACACTGCCGTAGCTGGTAAGGAATGACACGTCGGCGGCATCGCGGCCGACGCCGATCTTCGCCATCGTGTCGGGCGTAGACATGCCCGTCGGATCTACCATGTACCAGGTGTTGTCGAGGAAGACTTCGGCCACAGCATGGAAGTCTTGCGGTTCCACGCCGATGCCGTAAACGCTGCAGAAGCGCGCAGGGATGGCGCTCGCCCTTGCCATGCTGATCATCAGGTGCGCGAAGTCGCGGCAGACACCATCACGCGAATGGTAGGTGTCCATGGCACCGGTTGCTGCGGTCGAGCTGCCCGCCTCGTAAGTCAGATTCGCGCCGATCCAATCACGGATCGCAGCCACGCGCTGCCCGCCGATGGTGTCACCGAACAGGTCAGAAACGATGGGCTGAAACTCGTCCGAGGCGCAGTAGCGAGAGGGCAGGATGTACTCGATTACCTCACCCGGCAAACGGTGCGGGGGCACCGCGTCGAACTGGGCGATGTCGGCCGTCAGCCGGTTGATCTCGACCATGGCGTCGTATCGCACAGTCAGCTGACCCTGGATGCGCAGCCAGATTCGGTCGCCGATGGTGTCGTGCCCCGCGATACGTGCAAAGTGTTCCGTTGGCGGCAGCTGGATGTACGCGTCGAGCACCCGCTGTTCAGGGATGATCGCCGCCTCCAGCTGCAGCAGCAGATCGGCCTTTTCAGGCACGTAGTAGTTGAGCTCGGTCGAGATCGCGATCTTCATGGGAAGTCTTTGCTTTAAGTGTGCTTCGCCGCACAAAGCCTGAGGCGCTCCTCAGCTCCTTCGGCGACGAATTAATTCTGGTAAAAGGGGCTTGCTGGCACCGCAGCGCAGGGCAAATCTCGTGTGATCTATCTGCTGAATAACGACCTTTCCGTGGATTGATTCCATCGCGCCAACGTCTGTAGTCGATCGCCGTTCGGTACATGATATGTCTGCAGCAATTAGTGGATCAGTTTTTCCACGTGCCGGAGCTTGTCGGGGTTCCGCATGACATAGATCGCTTTCACATGGTCGTTTTCAATGAGCAGAGCTGTCGTCTGCAATATGCCATCTGCCTCTCGCGTGACAAAGCCGGGCAGACCATTCACGAAGGCCTGCTTGACCAACTCAGGATGACCGCGCCGCAGGCGAAAAATCGCGGATAGTCCGCGCAAAACCTCAACGGCGCCATCGAGAATACGGCTTGCCGCTGGACGTTTGCCGCCGCCGTCGGAATGGAAGCGCACATCGTCGGCGAGCAGTGAGCCGAGCTTTGCGGCGTCACCAGCCCGGGATGCTTCGTAAAAGGCTGCAACGATCGCCAGTCCATGATCGCGTTCGACAGGAAATCGCGTTCGTTCGCTGCGTACATGCTCCCGCGCACGGGCTGCAAGCTGGCGGCAGGCGGCAGCGTCTCGACCGACGGACCGGGCTATATCATCGAAGCTCTCACCGAACAGGTCGTGAAGCAGGAATGCCGCTCGTTCGAGTGGGGAAAGGCGCTCAAGGGCAAGCATGAGGGGGAGGGTGACATCCTCCAGCGGTTCCGCCTCCACGATCGGGTCGGGGAGCCAGGGCCCGATATAGTCTTCCCGCCGCACCCGCGCGGACTTGAGGTGATCGAGGCAGAGGCGTGTCACCATGCGGCGGAGAAAAGCGGCGGGGACGCGCACAGCTTGCCTGTCGGTTCTGGCCCAGCGGATGAATGCTTCCTGCAGCATGTCCTCCGCATCGGCCATCGAGCCGAGCATGCGATAGGCGACGCGCAGCAAGGCGGCTCGTTGCGCGTCGAAGCTGGTCACGCTATCGTCGGTCACGACGGCCAGCCGAGCGCGGGATCGTAGAGACGGAAGCCGACAGCCAGACGGTTCCAGCCATTTATGACATTTATCGCCAGCGTCAGTTGCACTTGCTCCTCCGCACTGAACTCCGACGCCAGCTCAGCATAAACATGGTCAGGTGCCCGCTTCGTGGCAACTTCCGTTAGACAGTCGGTCCAGCCGAGAGCTGCCCGTTCGCGGGCGCTGTAGCATGGCGCCTCCGCCCACGCACCGAGCAAATAGATGCGCTGCTCCGTCTCGCCCGCTTTGCATGCATCGGACGTGTGCATGTTGAGGCAGTTGGCGCAGCCGTTGATCTGGGAGACACGGATCTTGACCAGTTCCAGCAGGCTTTTTTCGAGACCGGATTTCTCCACCTGCATCGACAGATCGTACCAGGCTTTGAAAAGAGGCCCGCCAGCGGCGTAGACATCAGCGCGGTCATTCATGTGTCGGATCCTTTCATCGCTGTTGGATACCGTCATGACGAGGCAGAGGATGGCCGTGTGACATGCTCCGCATTTTTTTATCGGCTGTTCATTGCCATCTTCCCTGTGAGCGTTGTTCTGGCCACGTCGAGTGTCTGCTTAAGAGAATGCAAAGTTGATGGCTAAGTGACCGAAACGGGTGGATGCCTCGTGGGGCAAAACACATAGGGCAGCTTTCAGCTGCCCAGTCTGCCCAGTCTGCCCAGGAGCCACTCCTTAGAGGCCCATGGTCTGGCCAGCGTCGCGTCCCCGACCGGCCCCTTAGAATGAAAATCCGGCCAAAGGCGTCTTCCGATCCTGTTTGCTATCAGGTGCCGCAGCCTGATCGACCGCGGCACCCGTGCATTCAGAAGCGGATGCGCAAGCCCGCCCGTCCGCCAGCGCCTTCAAGGCTGTTGGAGCCACCGCCGTTGCTGAAAGTGCGCACATAATTGGCCTCCAAGAAGCCGGAAATGCCGCTCGTCTGGCCAATGGTGACGCCCAGAACCGCTTCACCATAATCCCTCATGCGGTCATTGGTGAAGGCGACCGTCTGCACGCCGTTGCTAAAGCTTACCTCGTCCCGTCCCTTGAACTCGTGGACATAGTTGGCTCCTATATAGGGTGCCAGCACGGCGGTGTCCCCAATGTGCACCTGTCCGCCGACACGCCCACCGATGCGGCCCCGCAGGCCATCGTCCTCGTTAAAGTCCGCAGTGGTGCCAAGGACCGAGAAGTTGTCGATGTCCGAGCGCGTGTAGGACAGGCTTGCGGCGGGCTCGATGAAGAAGGCGTCGCTGCCGAACCGCAGACCGACCTCGCCACGTACACCATAGACGGAGCCATTGAATTTCTGTTTGAAGCCGCCGGTCGGGCTGTTGGCGTTGGCCCAATAATGATCATATTTGCCGAGGACGTTTGCAAATATGTTGCCCGAGGTGAAGCTGCCATAGACACCGGCATTAACCGCGTTGAAGGTGATCCTGTCCGGCGAAGCAGCGAAGTTTTGCGAGGAGTTTATATAGCCGCCGGTCACACCGAGGGCGAAGCCACCCTTTTCACCAACGCCACCACCGAAGTCGAAGCCGGCCTGTCCCCCGTAATAATCCTGCTTATAGCCTGTGTTGATGACACGGCTCTGCCCAAAGCTGGACACCGTCCGCCTTCCACCGCGATCCTCAACCGATCCGTGCATCTGTAGCCAGAACTTGCCGGAGTTCGCAGCATCGCCATGGGCCCAGAGTGAGTCGCGGCGCGACCGCAGTTGCGCGGTGACCACGTCTGCGGACTTCATCCACAGGCTGCGGGCGCCATCCACATAATTGAGCGTGCGGAACGCCGCGTCGCTTGGTCCGCCCGTGACGCTGTAGGACAGGGTAGCCGGGTCATAAGCGACTTCATATCGAACGAGGCCTGCATTCTGGAAGCCCCCGTTCAACTGAAAAGCCGACGCCGCGGACGGGGCACCCGCCTGAACGATGACGGCGCCCGAGGTGAAGATGGGTGCGGTAAGGGACGGCGTATCAAGCAGCACGGTCGTTGTCCCCGTGGCAGCGCCACCCAGGATCAGACGATCGCTGCCGCCAGCCCGCACATCGACGCCCAACTGGCTTGCGCCCGTGCCCGAAAAGGTGCCCTGAAGCGTGAGGCTATCGCCCACTACACCGTTGCGCAGATCGATCAGGCCGGCGTTTGAAAAGCTCTCCAGACCCGTGAATGTCGATGCACCCGCCACCGTTGCGCCCGCGCCAAGGCTGACCACGCCAGTGTTGACGAAGGCGTCGGTTCCCGCTCCGAAATCGGGGTTGGGGCCAACGACGAATGTGCCGCTGTTGTTCACCGTATCGTTGCCGGCAGTCAGGACAATGTCGCTGGACAAGGAACCGCTGTTGTTGATCGTTGCCGGACCGCCAAGCGCCTGGACCGCCAAACCATTGGGATTGGAACCGATCGTGCCGGAGTTGGACAGGGTGCTGCCATTGACCGACGTTAGCGTGATGAGGTTGCCGTCAGCCGCTGATAAGCGACCATTCGGCCCCACAGTGACCAGCGCGAGATTTCCGCCCGTGACCGCCAACGCATCTGCGCCGAGGCCTGAAGCCGAAACCAGCCCATTCACCGTAGCACTGGCATTGTTGCTGGCCGTCACCGCGATCGCGCGCGACGTGTCGCCGCTGGCCGCGACATTATTCACGACTGCGCTGGCATTACCCGCCGTCCCCGTGACGGAGATGGCATCGGCGACTCCACCCAAGGAAGCACGACCCGCCGTCGTCACCGTGCCGGTGGAAATTACCGCTGCGTTGGCGCCCTGCGCGAAAATGGCGCTGCGGCTAGTCGCCGTGTCCGCAGGCAGCGCAGCGACGGTGCTGACATTGTTTGCGGTTACGAATGCATCGCCCGTTGCCGACACTGCCGAAATGCCTGCTCCACCGCGGCCGGTGGAGGAGACGTTGCCCGTCGTTATCACGCTGGCGGCGCCTGTGTCTGTTAGGGCGGAGACCGCCGTCGATCCCGCACCGGTCGTGGAGACCGATGCAAGTCCCACGTCTACCGAACCGCCCAGGCTGGAAACCGTCACGCCATTGGAAAGCGCGCCGCTGGTCGCGATTGACGCGCCGCTGGCGTCGACTGCCAGATCACCCGCGCCGACCATCTGAACACCGGGGGTTGCAGGCGTAGCCGTCTGAATGGAAACGTCGGCCGGGAGAACAACCGTCAGGCCGGCCGTGGGAAGGTAGGTGATGCCGGCCGGATAGGGATTGCCGGATGCAGGACAGGAAACCAGACCGCCGGCCCCAGGCAGCGCGCCGCATTCATTCTGAGCCAGCGCGGTATTAGGCAAGGCCAACATCAAAATTCCGAGCGAACCTGCAAGGCCAGTCGCACCCAAAAGTGCGCGCGAAGACGTAGCATTCCGACGAGCGGAATGCCCAAATTTTTTCAAATTCATATATTGATCCCTTTTTTCCTCCCTGGCAGGGAGCTATATCGGGAAACGATGATGATAAATGAAAGTTCCCCCGTTTCTTCAATAACATTTTATTATAGATTAACATTCCATTGCTGAGTTATTACGATTTTAATATTGTACTTCCACACAACCCGTCTTCAAAATTCCCATTAATATTGATATAGATTAAGACCTGATCAGGTCGAGTATCTGAATTCGAAGTGGCCGACGATGCCTGGGGTGCAGCGGGTAGGTGCGGCGTTGCAACATGCAAGGTAACGTCAGCCACCCGCCGCATTCGTTCGCGGCGGTGTATCTCTGCGGTCGAAAGCATCGTGCCGACGAACGCACGCATTATCTCATGTTTCGTCGTTGGTTCGAACTACGGGGGGCACGATGCCGCTCCCCATCGATCGCTTCGTGGAAATCATATTCCGCACCAGCATTGATGACCTCGACACGCAGAAGGTGATCGACAGCGACGACGAGTTCGAAAAACTGTGTCGCGTTATTTCGTTCACCGAACAGCGCGGCTTCCGCCAGGTGGAAATCCTGCTCAATCATCCCCTGGTGCGCGACGACAAGGCGCTGATGAAGATCTTTGCCATCTGAGCCAAATCACTGGGCGCCCTATAACGATTGGCTCGCACGCCACAGGCGCCGCAATCGGAACCGATGGGAATGACATAGGCCTTGCGGTCGGCCTCGCTCATTCCTTCCAGAAGCAGAACCGGAATTTGGGGCGACATCAGGGAAAAGCAGGGAAGAGACGCGTTCGCTCCAGACTGCCCACTGCACCAACAGTCTTCACAGCAGGCAGAATTCACCCCCTTGGGGGCGCCCCGCATGATGCCGTGCTGCTCTGCGCCGTTTGCGGATGGATGATCCCCCCCCCCCCGCGAGGCTTGAGGTAGGATTGAACAGCAGATCCGCGCCCTTCTTTCCGGCCGATTCCCCGCGCTGAGATTCCTTGGGTCACAGCCTGGGCTTCAGGCGGGCTTTGGCAGTGGGCGTAGCAAGGGCTATGGATGGGACAGTCGCCACATTGCTCAGGCTGCGGCGAAGCGCTACCGATGGTGGCGGGCGGCTGGATGGCGATAAGATGGAGACGCGGTCAGAAAAAATTAGCCGATCGGGCGCTGGCCGACTCTTGTTGTTTCTGGTCGCTTCACTCCTGATCCTGACGGATTTCGGACGAGCGGCGGCCGTGATCCATCGGCCTTCGCCGACGACGCCAGTTCGATCGGGCATGGCTCATTTCTCGGCCCTGTTGGGCAGGGTGGCAATGTTCCGGAGCAAGACCTCGCCGCGAGGGCTGGTCATCCTGCTATCTGATGCGCGGGGTTGGACGAAGGATGACCGCGCGCTCGCCGATCGGCTGACGGCCGAGGGCGCGCTGGTCACCGGCATTTCGACCCCGGTCTTCCTGCACGCGCTCGGTTCGCAGAAGACATGCATCAATCCGAACTATGCCATCGTTCCGCTGGCGCGCGAAATTCAGCACCGGCTCGGCGTGCCTATGTATATGAAACCAGTGCTGGTGGGGCGAGGGCTGGGAGCCACGTTCGCCTATGCCACGCTCGTCACTGGGCCGGATGGGGCCTATCGCGCGGTGGTCACGGCTGGGTTTCGTCCATTTCTGCCGGGCCGGACCCATTGGTGCAAGTCGGCCATGCTCTCGCTAACGGCCCGCACATACTCTCACGCTGGCCGGACGATCGCCCCCGTGGCCCGTCTGGCTTCCCCCTGGATCAGTTTGAATAGGAATGGCGCAGATGCGCAGGCCGCTGACTTCGCACAATATCGTGGCGCCACGGCGGTCGGGCTTGATCCGCATTTCAGTCTCGATGCACAACTCGCGGCGCAAGTGAAGCCATTCCTTGCGGCCCGGTATGCCGCGCCCGGATCTTCGCAAAATCTTGTGCCAATGCCTGCGAACCTGCCGATCACCATCGTTGACGATCCCGCCGCGCGGCGCACCGACAGGATGGCGGTGATCTATTCCGGGGACGGCGGATGGGTCGGCCTCGACAAGGGCGTCGCCGCGGAACTCGCAAAGGCAGGGATACGGGTCGTGGGAGTGGATAGCCTGTCTTATTTCTGGAGCGAACGCACCCCGGCCGGTGCCGCCGCCGATCTCGCCTCCATCATCCGGAGCTATTCGCAACATTGGGGTCGCCCCAAGGTCTTGTTGGTCGGCTACAGCTTTGGTGCGGATGTATTGCCCTATATTGCGGGGCATCTGGCCCGGCCCGTGCGATCGCAAGTGAAGGGAATGGCGTTGCTCGGCCTCAGCGGAACGGCGGATTTCCAGTTCCATCTGAGCAACTGGCTGAACATGAGTTCGACAGGCGCCTACCCGACCATTCCCGCCATAGCGCGGCTGCGCGGCGTGCCCATGCTGTGCATCCGGGGCAATCTGGAAACCGACAGCGCCTGCCCTGACATCCCACGGGGCATAGCAACGGTCGTCACGGTGCCCGGCGGACATCATTTTGAACGCAACGCGCCATTTCTGGTGGCCCAAATCCTCCGGCACATGCCCAGATGATGGAAGCACAGGACATGCCCACCACCGCAGGGTCGCAGCAGGTGACTTCGGCCTCATCCCATTGGCCGGTTCTCGCCGCCTGCGCCCTACTCCTCGCGTCCCTGCTGCTTTTCTGGCCGGGGATCGCCGAATATGACTCGATCGTTCAATATCGGCAGGTTTTGAGCCAGAGTTACGACGACTGGCATCCTCCCATCATGGCTCGCCTCTGGGCCGTGCTGTCCTTCGCCCGGCCAAGCACCGCGCCGATGTTCATAATTCAGATGGCCGGCTACTGGATCGGGATCGGGCTGCTCGGCCGGGCACTTGGCCAGCGAAGGACCGTCGTCCTGCTCGCCATGGGCGCGACACCGCTTCTGCTCGGCTGGCTCGCCATCGTGGTCAAGGACAGTCAGTTCGTGGGCGCGCTAACCCTCCCCCTTGGCCTGATTGCCACGTTCCGCCTGCGCGACCGGCCCATCCCGCCATTTGCCTTCGTCATCGTCATCCTGTGCCTGATCTATGCCACGCTGGTTCGCGCGAACGGGGCATTCTCGACCGTCCCGCTGGCGTTTCTGCTGGTGCCGCGTCCCCGGAACGAAATTCTCCGCCTCGCCGCGATGATCGCCGCCATTCCCGTGGTCCTGCTCCTTTCCCAACCGATCAACCACAGCCTGCTGGGTGCGCGGGACAGTGGGGTGCGCAGCAGCCAGCCCATATATGATCTTGCAGCTATTGCCGTTCGGACGGGCGACCCGGCGACAGGCATCTCTGCTCAAGCAATCCGGACGCTCGCGGCGCATCATTGCGTCAAGCCGCTGTTCTGGGATCCGCTGGGTGAAAACGCCTTTTGCGCGTCCGCAATCCGGCCATGGGACAAGATGCCCCTCGGTCAGCTTTATGGGCAGTTTGCCAAGGCTGTCATTGCGCATCCCTACGCCTATATCGCGCACCGGCTTGGCCATCTGAATTCGACAGAGCGCTGGCTGGTGCCCCTGCATTGGCCGCTGGCCGCACCGCCCGCCCGATCAGAGCCCAATGACCTGGGTTTTCCCAATCCCTCGTCCATGGCGATGCGGTGGCAGGGGGTGGCTGGATTGCTGACCGAAGCGCCTGCGGCATGGCCGATCTTCTGGATCGTCGCGGCGTTGTGGGGGTTGTGGAACTGCTGGTGTCGGCCCGAGGGAGCGCAGCGCGAACTCGCAACGGCCCTCTTCGTTTCGACGCTCTTTCAGGAAGCGAGCTTCATCCTGCTCAGCATATCGTCCGACCTTCGCTATCATCTCTGGGCGATGCTGGCGACGGCGCTAGGCTGGATCATCCTGTGGCGACGCGACGATGCCGTTCGCGGAAAAAGGTCGGCCGCGCTGGTGATTGCGCTGGTCATTCTGTCGGGCACTGTCGCCCGATTCACCTTGCCGATCCCACCCGCGCGCTATGCGAGCCTGATGAACTGAGAGCCGGATCGGCGCGGGATCAGCCAAGGAAATGGCTGAGTATGTCCGGGTGAAACGCCCAACCGGCAAAGCCGCACAGGCCCAGGAACATTCCGAACGCGCCGAACATCCAGCCGACGCCGAGCAGCCAGGCGCTTTCCACCAGCGCAGCGACGGCGGCGAGTGATATGGCGGTGGAAATCATTGCCTCGCTCGCGTCGAATTGGTCGTCATGGACGTTGAGGGCATCATAAAGGGCGGAATCGGCCTTTGCTTGCCGAGCCAAAACAGGCACTTCCCGGATATATTTCGCGATGCTGGCATCAAGCGCATCGACGGTGCGTTTCGACAGCGCCTGCCGATGAGGCGTGTCGGCCAGAAGGACAATCTGACTGCGGCTGGTCTGGCTGATATGCAATTTTGTCTTGGCCGCCTGATATTCATTCCAGCTGTCTACTGCGTTGGACTGCGCCTGCTGCATGGCCTGGACTATGTTGCCATCCTTGATGTTGCACAGGCCCGTGAAGATGGAGAGGATGACGACCGTGATCGCGACCATGCGATTAAGCCGCTTGTCCTTCGCCTCTGCATTCAGTTCGACTTCCATGGCGTCCTCTATCAAAAGCGCCGGGCGAGACCCACATAGATGCGCCTTTCAGGCGTGTCGTGATTGAGACCGAATTCGGAGCCGATATCGACCTGAGCAGCCTTGCCAACCATCAGTGCGGCGGAAAGGCCCGCGACGGCCTGCGTGCTCATGCTCCCTGCATCATCGTCGCGCATCACGGCACCCTCAACGGCAAGGTTGAACACCGGACTAGCGGAGAAATTGATGCCACCCGCCGAACCATAGGCCAGATGCCGCCCCTTTCGGTCGCTGTCCACGGCTGCGTCTATCTCCGGCGTGAGCAGCAGGGAAAGCTTCTCCGCCACGGGCACGTTGATGGGAAGCTGCACGCCGCCGCCCCAATCACCCGCGCCAATGGCGCTGCCACCGGTCGGCACGCTGATCCAGGGCAGAAGAGCGGCCGACAGATCGTGTCCATCGGGGTCGATCAGGTTGCGCTTGATCCCGATGCTGACGTCGCCTGAGCCTGATTGCCGTTGGACGTCGCCGGTTCGGCGATCGCGGGTGCGGACGATGCCGGCGGCGGTCCAGCCCAGGCGCAGCTCGGCATGCTCCGCGATGCCATAGCGCAGTGCGACGTCGCCCAACAAAATGGTATCGCTTACCGAGTCCGGCGATGTGTCATGCGTCCAGTCGACGGCCGATGTTTCCACCGATAACGCGCCCGGTTCAAGGGTACAGGGCGGCGTGTCCAAGCCGGGGCGGTCGGGACAATAGTCCCGCGCCGCCGCCCCATTCGCCAGAAGCGTCAAAAGGGCAGCGACGAGCACGAAGAGCTTCATCACGGCTCTGGGCTAATTGCCGCCGCATGCATTGTAAAGCAGCGCCTTCACGCGCATTTGCTCAGGTCAATTCCAGCTCTCACCCTCGACCCAGGCGCAATGATCGAAATTTGCGATCCACGTGCGTTCGTGCGTCCGCCGGAACTGGATAAGGGCATCGGCCGCCTGCCCGGCCGCTTCGGACTTCTGCACCCCGCCCGCACTGCGCTCGCTGGCCGCCCGGCAGCAGAGCCGCGCATGTTCCAGCCCGAGTTGCAGGAAGTTCACCCGCTCAGCCGCTTGCGGATCATGCGCCGCAGATTGCGCGGCTCTGGACAGAAGTTTTTGCCCTGCCGCAAAGCTCCCTTCCGGATAGACGATGGCCGCTGCCCTGGCCCAGCTTTTCCAGCGCGACGCCTTCAATTCGGCGAAGGTCTGCTCCAGCCTTCCGCTGAGGTTCATCGTGTAGTTTTCCCAATGCTCGAAATAGGCCCTCACGTCCGCAGCGGCGGGGCCGAAGCAGGCATAATATTCCTCCAGCAACGCATTGGCATCTGCGTCCGGCTGAGACTGAAGACGCATCAGCACGTCGAGCGTCGGGCCTTGGGTCGCCCATTGCCCGGTGAGGGAATCGAAGTCGGTGCCCACCAGGCCGTTCGTGGCCGCGTTCCGGAATTCGTCCGCAAACTGGTGGGCGAAGACGAACGGCATGCAATAGCCATCGAGAAAATGGTTCGTGCGCAGAAAGATGCGCGCGCCAGTGTTTGCCCAGCCGCGCCATTGCTTTTTCATCCACTCCTGCACCGCCGCCGTGCGCGGGTAGAACCATGACGAAGGACAGAAGCCGACGAGGATGTTCTTGTTGAGCCGCACGCCAGAGGTCGGCGGCGCGAAATAGTTAAAATAGGCGTAGCCCACGACCGTGACGTCCGGATCATCCCGCGCCGCGAGGCGCTGGATTTCGAGCCAGGAGCGCGCATACCGATCCGTGACGAAAGGATGGCGGGCCATTTTCGATTGGGGTGGAATGAATGTCAGATAGTCGGGCGGTGGAGGGCTATCGAGAGCGCGACAAAGCGCGCATTCGCAGAGCCCGGGCATGTCATTTTCGACCGCGTTGATGAAGCTTGCCCCTCGTCTGGCGCCGCCCTTCTCGCGCCAGAGGGTGACGATCTGTTGGTGTAGACCGGGGTCGGCGATCGACATCGAAAAGCGGGCGCCCGGCTTTACCGGCCCGCGCCGTCCATCGACGAGCTGGAACCATTCGGGGTGCTGATCGCCATATTTGGCCCACCAGTCGCCAAAGGCATGGCCATAGCCAATGTGCTGGCGGCGGCCCATCCGGTGGCGTCTGATGAATATGCGCTCCTCCGCACGGTAGTCCGCCCCCGCCGTGGTGGAAAAGCCGAGTTCGGGACGGTCAATCTTGGCCGGCTTGAACAGGCGAACATGACGCTGCATCAAATGGGGAGTGACGACCTCGTCGAGGCTCGGCACGATGAGGGATGCCGTTTTCGGCACCATAGTCCCCAGATCTCCGGGCCAAAGCCAGCGGACCTTCATGTAGTTTTGCAGAAAATGATAAACGCCAAACAGCGTGCCTGCGGTGACATCGGGGTCCAGCGGGTCGCCGGGGCCATCGCGCCCCGCGATACAGAAATTTCCTCCAATCGTGCGAAGGACGCAGGCTTCAGGGGCGAGGCTGCTGAGATCGATCGATGCGCGTGCAATGGCGGTATCACCCAGAAAGAAGAAACCTCCTGACGTGCTTTGCCCCGACGCTACGTGTTCCGGGATGATCTGGGGCAGCGTGCCGGTGGCCTTCGCGAGATGCGCGGCGAGTTCCCGCGCGGCATAGACGACGCAATCTTGCGGCTGATCCGGTATGACCAGCGGGCGGGGGATGCCGTCCTTAATAAGGGTTATGCTGGATAGGGATGTTGCCTGGCCTTGGCTTATGGTTGGCGCCGAAAGCAGGGCTGCCGCCGATCCGAAGGAAAATGTCCTGCGTGAAATGGCTTGTCCCATTGGCAGCCCTCCTCCCTTCTGATCAGGGTGCCCCCCTCTTAGTCCAATTGACGGTCCTGGGGGCTGTGGCGGAGGGAGTACGTCCAAATGGTGAAAGGACAGCAGGGCCTTTCCTATATTTTCCCCAGTTCGTTGCGGATGAACAGCCGTTCCAGACTTTCACGCCTGGGCAGTCCGGAGGCCGCGATCGGCTCGCCGTCGAGCAGCGTCCTTCGGGCGGCGCGGCGGGCGAGGATATAACTGGGATCGAGGAGCGACAGGAAGGTCAGAAAGGGCGCCAGACCCGGCCAACGCAACTGGGCCAGGCGTCGTATATATTGAAGCCGCGCGCGGATTCCCCGCGTGAGGGCGCGTGGCACTTCCATGCCAAGCAACTTGCGCGCCGTGAGCAATTGGGTGCGCATCGCGTTGCGGGCATAGCCGGATTGGAAATGCCGGTTCAGCTCATCCCAATCATCCTGCTGGAAACGGCTGGCAAAGGACTGCATGTCCAGCAAATGGCGCAGGTCGATCCGGCCGCGCAAATAGTCCCTGCCCTTCAACTGGTCATGCAGCAGCAATATCGCGGTGCATGCAACCGGCGATGGCAGCAGGACTATCCCGCCCGCCAGTTCCAGCAGGGCGGCATTCTGCGCCAGGTCATCAAAGCTATAGGAGAGCGTGTTGATGCTGCCATAATCGGAGTGAAGGTCGATCGTCGCCGTATCCTGCGGGCGCGAGAGGACAACGGGCACGCCGGGCTGGGGATCGGGCATATCGGGGCAGTAGCCAATGCCACGCAGCTGATCGATCATGGGCAGGAAACGATCGGCGGGCACCATCAGGTCGATGTCCGCCAGCATCCGGGCGGCACGCTCGTCCGGTGGCGCATGGGCCAGCCATGCCGTGCCCTTCAGCAGGATCGGCGACACACCGGCCGCGTTCATGGTCGCGGCGGCTTCGTCCAGTTGCGCCATGATGCGATCGTTACGGTCGCCATTGCGCCTTTCCATCTCGGCGAAAAATGTCGCGACATCCGATGGCAGCGCGGGAAAGCGTCCGGCTTTTCTAAGCCGCGCGGCCACGGCAGGGCTGCACAAGGTCTTGTTGGCCAAGGCAATGATACGGGGCCAATCGGCATGCGAGGGTGTTTGGCCGCGCAGGCAGGACAATAAGCCATTTAGGTGATCAAGCCGGATCACAAAATACCCCCAGCAGCGCGGCCGCTTCATCCAGATCGTCATATTCCAGTTCGCAGGTCCGGGCGCCGCCGACGGCGCGGATCAAGCTGTCGATCGCGGGGCGGGTGGCCTCTCCGCTGCATGAGGCGGCTTCGGATAACAGATGCTTGACCAGTGCCGTGGGACGTTGCGGGATCAGGCAAGCGGATGCGCCCTTCGTCCGCCGCAGCTTCAAGATCCAGCCCACCGGCAGGGGCGCTTGCCCCGAAGGCGGCGACAAGGCGAGGTAACGCACCCGCCGCCCATCGGGCCGCCAGTGGATCAGCGGCTGGAGTTGCCCCGGATAGCGCGCGGCCATCATCGGCCAGGCGCCCGATTTTACGGTTGGCAGAAAGGGAAGGCCCAGAACATGGCCGTCTGGTCCCAGCATGCTGATGTCATCGCCATGATAGGCAAAGCCGCTGCCGACCAGCCACGAGGTCAGGGTCGTCTTCCCCGCCCCCGGCGGTCCGGTCAGCAGGAGCGCCTTTCCGTTGCGGCTGACGCAGGCTGCATGCAGCGCCAGGTTCCAGCGGGGATCATCGATGATGTCCTGGATGATCCGCGCCTTGACCAGGGTGGCGGCCTGAGGGAGTTGCAGGACAGAAGCATCGCCCGCATCACGGCTGAAGAGGCAAAGTCCGTTGCTTTGCCAGAGATGATAGATGGTGCAGGAAGACGCCGGGGCCGCGTCCGTCTGGAGATGGGCGAAAAGCGGCGCCGCGTGCCGCACCAGCGCCTCGTCATGATAGCGCAGCATGAGGGCGCGACCGCCGAGCGATATGGATTGCGTCAGGATGAGCGCGGATGCGGGCGGGCGGGCAGTGGCGTGGACCAGCCCGGAGTGGGACCATTCCGCCAGCACCCTGTCGAGCATGGACGCGACCTGATCGACGCCCCGGTCGGCGACTTCCTGCGCCAGTTGCGACAGGGACACGCCATCCTCCAGGCGGCATCCGATATAGCCTGCTATCTGGTTCAGTTCATAAATGGCGTGCCGGGACTGCGAAACGATCACCGGCTGATCGCCGATGAAGGTCATCGAAGTCCCGGGTGTAAGGCGCAGCATCAATTCCGCCCCGTCAGGGCGCTCCGCCCATTCGCCATCAATCAGCTGAACCTTGGCGTTCAGTGTTTGCCGCCCTTGTTGCCCGGATTGCCGGGGCTGGTGCCAGGGCCGTCATTGATCGGCGGGTTGCCCGGGGGCTGGGGATCGGGGCCGTTGCCGACACCATTATTGCCCTTGGGGCCGCCGCCGCCGCCGCCGCCCGATGCCGCGATTGCCTGTGACGACAGGGAGGTCGACAACATGATCGTCATCGCTGGGGGAACGGTCGCAGCGAAGCGACCGCAGGTTTTCAGAAAGCGGCGGCGATCTTCGGCCGCAGCCAAAATGGTGGGTTCCTCAGCCAAGGGTAGCCTCCTCTTTTTCAGGGTTGAGGGAGGCTACCATCTAGGTCGGGCCGACCGCACTGCTATGGCGGGGTATATCAGAAGGTATAACCCCGCCCGCCCTCTACAGCCTATGATATTTCAGGAGCTTGGTTGGATTATTCCGAAGCTGGCAGGTAAATCTCACCCCCCTTGTTTTTGAACGTCTCGCTCATTTCGGCCATTCCTTTTTCCGCATCTTCGGCCGCGATGAATGAGTCGGCGGGTTGGTTCTGCTTCGCTGCGAAGTCGCGAACCTCCTGCGTGATCTTCATCGAGCAGAATTTGGGGCCGCACATGGAGCAGAAATGCGCGGTCTTCGCGCCCTCGGCGGGCAGGGTCTGGTCGTGATATTTCTCCGCCGTGTCAGGATCGAGCGACAGGTTGAACTGGTCGCGCCAGCGGAATTCGAAGCGGGCGCGGGAGAGGGCGTCGTCGCGCAGCTTCGCGGCGGGGTGGCCCTTGGCGAGATCGGCGGCGTGGGCGGCGAGCTTGTAGGTGACGACGCCGACCTTCACGTCATCGCGGTCGGGCAAGCCCAGATGCTCCTTGGGCGTAACGTAGCAGAGCATCGCCGTGCCGTACCAGCCGA
Organism: uncultured Novosphingobium sp.; assembly: GCA_946886365.1. The sequence goes on along the minus strand of CAMPIM010000021.1, from coordinate 195 downwards.
TCATCGCCGCGCCGATACCGCTGGTGATATGGTCGTAACCCGGCGCGATGTCGGTGGTTAGCGGCCCCAATGTGTAGAAGGGCGCCTCGCCGCAGGCTTCGAGCTGCTTTTCCATATTCTGCTTGATCTTGTGCATCGGGACATGGCCCGGCCCTTCGATCATCACCTGCACATCCTGTTCCCAGGCGCGCTTGG
>CAMPIM010000020.1 GCA_946886365.1 uncultured Novosphingobium sp. | reverse complement strand
GCTTCCTTGATCGCCAGCTCTTCCTTGTTGGCGTCGATCACGAACATGACATCGGGGATGCCGTTCATGTCGCGGATGCCGCCCAGCGACAGTTCGAGCTTCTCGCGCTCGCGGGTCATCTGAAGCACTTCCTTCTTGGTGAAACCGTGGGTGTCGCCCGACAGCTTCTCTTCCAGGGTCTTCAGACGCTTGATCGAACCGGAAATGGTCTTCCAGTTGGTGAGCATGCCGCCCAGCCAGCGATGGTTGACGAAGTGCTGACCCGACTTGCGAGCAGCTTCAGCGATCGGGTCCTGCGCCTGGCGCTTGGTGCCGACGAACAGAACCTTGCCACCGGCGGCGACAGTCGCCGACACGAAGTCGAGCGCGCGGCCGAAGAGCGGCACGGTCTGCGACAGGTCAAGGATGTGGATGCCGTTGCGCTCGCCGAAGATGTACGGCTTCATGCGCGGGTTCCAGCGGTGGGTCTGGTGGCCGAAGTGGGCGCCAGCCTCGATCAATTGGTGCATGGTGACGACAGGAGCCGCCATAATATTTCTCCTTCCGGTTTAACCTCTGGGAATCAGGAACTGGGGCGTCACGCCGTCAGCACCGGATATGTGCGATTCCCATGTGGAATGGCGCGGCCCTTAGCGCGGCGCCACGCGCGATGCAAGGGCTTGACGACGCCTGCAAATTGGAACATATAGAGAACATGGGAACAAATCGGACATTCGACCGGTTTGGACTTCAATCAGGACCTACGGTTCTCAGCACAGGAAGAGTGAGCGGTCTTATGTTCACCATTGTTGCAGCTACGGTTTTCTTCGCGGCCTTTCTGCTCGCCGCCAGCGTGATAATCGGGATGTTCGCGCTCTATCATGAAAAGATGGTGGCCGCCCTGCTGTTTGAGCCCATCCCTCAAGAGCCGCCAGTGTATCGCCTGCGGATCAGCCGCCGCCGTGCCGCGCCAAGCCGTCCGCTTGCTCCCGCTGCAACACGGCCGCACGCTTTCGCCGCCTGATCCGGTTCGTCATGTCCCGGTGGCGGTCGCTTGTTGCCGTCGGACTTTAGCGTAGGACATCATCCCGAACGGTATCGTCACGAGATATATGGCGCACAGGAATAGCAGCGTCAGCCAAGGGTCGGTGATCAGCAACGCGGCGAGCAAGCCAGCGACAGCGATCGCCTCCAATCTGATCCTCTTGCGGAGCCGCAGCGCCGACCAGGTATATGTCGCAATGCTGGAGATCATCAGGAAGGCAATGAAGGCCGTCCAAGGCGCAACCACATACCAGGCCCGGAAGATCTCCTGCCCTGTCACCAGCCACAGATAAAGTGGCACGAAGGCCAAACCCGCTCCCGCAGGCGCTGGCACGCCCGTCAGGAATCCGGCCGATTTATGCGGCTGTATGTCGGCATCGATATTGGCGTTGAAACGCGCAAGCCGCAGCGCGCACGATAGCGCATGTGCTAGCGCGAATATCCAGCCGAATTTCGGCATGGCGTGCAGCGACCAGAGGTATAAGATCAGTGCTGGCGCAACACCAAAGGCGATGGAGTCGGAAAGCGAATCCAACTCCGCGCCGAATCGGCTTTCCCCACGCAATAGCCGAGCGATGCGACCGTCGAGCCCGTCCAGCACGCCCGCGATCAGGATGGACAGGACTGCCCTCTCCCACTCTCCGGAAATGCCATAGCGCACGCCCGTCAGGCCGAAGCATAGCGCCATTGCAGTGACGGCATTGGGCGCAACCATCCGCAGCGTGATGCCCCGGCGAAGCCCACGCGGGATAGCGCGCCGCTGTCTCATTGCTGGATACCCGAAATGACCCGCATGTCGCCAATCTGGCCTAGGATGGTCTCGCCTGCAACGGTCCTTTGACCCAGCACCACGCGCGGCGCCGTTCCAGCGGGAAGGTATACGTCCACGCGGCTGCCAAAGCGGATAAGCCCGATCCGCTGCCCCGCCGCGATCATGTCGCCCGGTTTCACGAACGGCACGATCCGCCGCGCCACCAGCCCCGCAATCTGGGTGAAGCCGACGCGCACGCCATCATGGCGCTCCACCAATATGTGCTGCCGCTCATTATCCTCGCTCGCCTTGTCGAGGTCGGCATTCAGGAACTTGCCCGAAATATAGACTACCGACTTCACCGTCCCGCCGATCGGCGTGCGGTTAATGTGAACGTCGAAGACACTCATGAAGATCGAGACGCGGATCATCGGCTGATCGCCAAGACCATCCGCCCCAGCCATCTCACGCGGCGGCGGCACGCGCTGGATGAGAGTCACCAAGCCGTCGGCGGGCGCAACGATCGCCCGCTCATCCTGCGGCACGGCGCGCACCGGATCGCGGAAGAAAGCGAACACCCAGATCGTCACCATCACCATCAGCCAGCCGGGTATCGTCCAGCCCACCAGGAACAGCACTATCGTAATCGCCGCAGCAATCAGGCCGAATTTCATCCCCTCCGGATGCACCGAAGGGAAGCGCCACTTCACATTGCCGCCCAAGGCGACGGAGATTTCGTCATTTTCCATGGCACCTGTCTTTAGGGACAGTCACTTGCAGTGACAACGGCCGATCCTGCACTGAACGCACGGCAAGCCTGACGTCCTGCGACCGCCAATGCGCAGTTGAACATTGCCGCCGCTTTCCCTAGGGCGTGTCGCAATTGCATCCAAACAAAGAAGGCGAAGAGGCGCATGGCGAAGATCAAGGTCAAAAACCCTGTCGTGGAGATCGACGGCGACGAAATGACGCGGATCATCTGGCAGTGGATTCGTGAGCGCCTCATTCTCCCCTATCTCGACATCGACCTCAAATATTATGACCTGAGCGTCGAAAAGCGCGACGAAACCAACGACCAGATCACCGTCGATTGCGCCAATGCGGTCAAGCAATATGGGGTCGGCGTGAAGTGTGCCACCATCACCCCGGACGAAGCACGCGTCGAGGAATTCGGCCTCAAGGAAATGTGGAAGTCGCCCAATGGCACGATCCGCAACATCCTGGGCGGCGTCGTGTTCCGCGAACCGATCGTCATCAAGAATGTGCCCCGCCTCGTTCCCGGCTGGACCGACCCGATCGTCATCGGCCGTCACGCATTCGGCGACCAGTATCGCGCCACCGACTTCCTGGTCCCCGGCCCCGGCAAGCTGCGCATGGTGTGGGACGGCGCGAATGGCGAGAAGATCGAGAAGGACGTCTTCAACTTCCCCAGCCCGGGCGTGGCCATGGGCATGTACAATCTGGACGATTCGATCCGCGACTTCGCTCGCGCCAGCATGAATTATGCGCTCGATCGCGGATGGCCGCTGTATCTGTCGACCAAGAACACCATCCTCAAGGCTTATGACGGCCGCTTCAAGGACCTGTTCCAGGAAGTGTTCGACAATGAATTTGCCGATCAGTTCAAGGCGCAGGGCATCGTTTACGAACACCGCCTGATCGACGACATGGTCGCCTCCGCCCTGAAGTGGAGCGGCAAGTTCGTGTGGGCGTGCAAGAATTATGACGGCGACGTGCAGTCCGACACCGTCGCGCAGGGCTTCGGCTCGCTGGGCCTCATGACTTCCGTCCTGCTCTCGCCCGATGGCAAGACCGTCGAAGCGGAAGCCGCGCACGGCACCGTCACCCGCCACTATCGCCAGCACCAGCAGGGCAAGCAGACGTCGACCAACCCGATCGCGTCGATCTTTGCCTGGACCCAGGGCCTGTCCTATCGCGGCAAGTTCGACGATACCCCGGAAGTCACGAAGTTCGCCGAAACGCTGGAACGGGTCTGCATCGAAACCGTGGAAAGCGGCGCGATGACAAAGGATCTGGCGCTGCTGATCGGCCCCGATCAGGCATGGATGACGACGGAGCAGTTCTTCGAAGCGATCCGCGCCAACCTGGAAAAAGCCATGGGCCAATGGGCCTGATCTGACGGGAACCGATCGGCCGTTCGCGGCTTATCAGTACGTTGGCGAAATGAGGCGGCGCTGTTCCAACAGCGCCGCCTTTTCCATTGCGGGGAGATGATTGATGACGACCAAGGCAGGAAAGCGGCTGGAAGTGCGCGTCGCCGTCCCCAGCGATGTCCGCGCGGTCCTGCGCCTGATCGCGCGGGTCTATCCGGGCATGCCCAACTATTCCCCGGCAACGGTCCGAGGCCAGATCAACAACTTTCCCGACGGCTGCTTCGTGGCGCTCTACGACAACAAGGTCGTGGGATATTGCGCGACCATGCGGGTGAGCAAGGGCATGGCCTTTTCCTTTCATGATTGGGAAGAAATCACGGCCAATGGCTTTGGCACGCGGCACAGCGCGGCGGGCGAATGGCTCTACGGCTATGAAATGGCGGTCGACCCGAAACTGCGCGGCCTGCGCATCGGCCAGCGTCTTTATGATGAGCGCAAGGAACTGGCCGAGCAGTTGGACCTGCACGGCATCGTCATCGCCGGGCGCATGCCGGGCTATGCCCGCGCCCGGCGGCGGGTCGACGGCCCCGCCGACTATCTGGAAAAGGTCGTGCAGGGGAAAATCCGCGACCAGGTCGTCAGTTTCCAGCTGAAAAATCAGTTCGAACCGCTGGGTGTGCTGGAAAACTATCTTCCCGAAGACAAGCAGTCCGATGGACATGCCGCCCATCTGGTCTGGCGCAATCCCTATGTGGATCCCGACGAAGCGCCTGAAATGCGCGTCCCGCGCGGGGTGGAAAGCGTCCGTCTGGCGACCTGCCAGCTACAGGCGCGCGCCGTTGCAGACTTCGATGAATTTGTCAGGAACATCGAATATTTCGTTGATGTCGCGGCAGATTATCGATCGGACTTCATTGTCTTCCCGGAATTATTCACCTTACCCTTGCTGTCTTTCGAAACGAAGAAGCTTTCCCCGCTGGAGGCAATCGACAAGCTGACAGACTATACGCCGCGCCTGACGAAGGAACTGACGCGGATGGCGCTGGAATATAATATCAACATTATCGGCGGCTCCCACCCGACCCGGGCCGACGACGGCGATATTCAGAACATCGCCTATGTTGCCCTGCGGGATGGTTCGGTCCACACCCAGGAAAAAATCCACCCGACGCCCAACGAGGCATTCTGGTGGAACATCAAGGGCGGCGATTCGCTCGACGTGATCCAGACCGACTGCGGCCCGATCGGCGTCCTCATCTGCTATGACAGCGAATTCCCGGAGCTAGCCCGCCGCCTCGTGGATCAGGGCGCACGCATCATCTTCGTTCCCTTCTGCACCGACTCGCGCCTCGGCTATATGCGCGTGCGCTACTGCGCGCAGGCGCGGGCGATCGAAAACCAATGCTATGTCGTCATGTCCGGCAATGTCGGCAACCTGCCCAACGTCGACAACATGGACATTCAATATGCGCAAAGCGCCATCCTGACACCCTGCGACCTACCCTTCGCCCGGGACGGCATCGCAGCGGAGTCCACCGAGAATGTCGAAACGCTGACCATGGCCGACGTCAACCTCGCCGACCTCAGCTGGGCACGAGCGGAAGGCACGGTGCGCAACCTCCGCGATCGGCGGTTCGACCTCTACCATATCGATTGGGACAGCAGCCCGGATCATGCCCACGCACCCAGCGGCGGCCCGGTGCCGGCGGGTGGTCATAATGCGCCTGGAGGTGGGTGAGAGGATCGAAGCTTGGCTACCTTTTCGCTCCCTACCTCATGCAAAGGAATGTCTCGAAGGGATGGTTTTGGGCTTTCCTGCCTTTAAGAACAAGAAAGGGGCTTCGACAAGCTCAGCCCGAACGGGGAGAATATGAGCTGTTTCAAGGCATGATCGTCTCATGCCTATCAGCGCCTCACTTCGACATCGATATCGTGACCGACGCCATCCCCGAAGGCAGCGCGCGGGGCTTGTCGATCACCACCTCGGCCTGCCGCACATGGTCGAAGGCGAGGCAGGATCGCGCCAGTTCCGCGCCAAACGTCTCGATCAGCCCGATGCGTTTTTCTGCCAGCATCCGCGCCAGTTCGTGGACGCGGCGATAGTCGATCGTCGCCCCCAACATGTCCTCCGTCACCGGATCGACCAGCAGCGTGATGCTGACCACCAGCGGCTGGAACGTGCCGATCTCGTCGGGGTTGATGCCAATGTCCGCCATCAGCGGCAGTTCGCGCACGGCGACCCGGGTGGTGGAGCAGGACTCAGCCAAGAGCCGCCGCCCGCTTCGCCGCCTGCACCGTATTGGCAAGCAGGCAGGCGATGGTCATCGGCCCCACCCCGCCCGGCACTGGCGTCACCGCTCCGGCATGGCCGAGCTCGTCAAAGGCGCAATCGCCCACCAGCTTTTCCTTCCCATCCTCGTCCATCACGCGGGTGACGCCGACATCGATCACGATCGCGCCAGGCTTTATCCAATCACCTCGCACCAAACGCGGGCTGCCAGCCGCGGCGACGACGATGTCGGCGGTGCGCACGATATCGGCCAGGCCCTTGGTTGCGATATGTGTGACGGTCACCGTGCATTCGCGTTCCAGCAGCAGCATGGCGACGGGCTTGCCAACGATGTTGGACTTGCCGATCACGACGGCGTTGAGGCCCCGATACTCCTTCACGACCGTGTCGAGCAGGCGCATGCAGCCGAGCGGCGTACACGGCACCAGCCCACCAATCCCAGTCGACAGCCGCCCGACATTGACGGGATGGAACCCATCCACATCCTTGGCTGGATCGATCGCGTCCAGCACCCGCGTCGCATCGATCTGCGGGGGGAGCGGCAGCTGCACCAATATGCCGTGGACGCTCGGATCGGCATTCAACGACGCGATCAGCGACAGCAATTCGGCTTGCGCGATGGAAGTGTCCAGCCGATGCTCGATCGACCGCATGCCCGCTGCCTTCGTCTCCTTGACCTTGCGGCGGACATAGACCTGGCTTGCCGGATCATCGCCCACCAGCACGACGGCGAGCGTCGGCAGTACCCCTGTGCGCGCATGCAGCTCCGCCGCTTGGCGTGCCGTCTCCGCGCCGATTGTGCGGGCGAGCGCCTTGCCGTCGATGGTCAGGGCCACGCGCGGATCAGTTGCGGAAAACGACTGTGCGGCTGTCATTGACCAGGACCCTGTCTTCCAGATGATATTCAACCGCCGTCGCCAGCACGCGCCGTTCGATGTCGCGGCCCTTGCGAACGAGGTCGTCGGGGCTGTCGGCATGGCTGATCCGCTCGACATCCTGATGGATGATCGGCCCTTCATCGAGGTCGGCGGTGACATAATGCGCGGTCGCGCCGATCATCTTGACGCCGCGCGCATGCGCCTGATGATAAGGCTTGGCGCCTTTGAAGCCGGGCAGGAAGCTGTGGTGAATGTTAATGCAGCGGCCAGACAAATAAGCGGCCAGATCGTCCGACAATATCTGCATGTAGCGGGCCAGCACGATCAGTTCCGCGCCGGTTTCCTCCACCACCGCCTTGATCTGCGCTTCCTGCTGCGCCTTGGTGTCTTTGGTGACGGGCAGGTGATGATAGGGAATATCGCCGATCATCGTGGTGTTCAGCGCCGCCATCGGATGGTTGGACACAATGCCGACCACATCCATCGGCAATTCGCCGATGCGGTGGCGATAAAGCAGGTCGCCCAGGCAATGGTCGAACTTCGACACCAGCAGCAGCACCCGCCGCCGCTCTGCCGCGTCGCGCAGACTCCATTCCATGCCATGGTCGTCTGCTACCGGCTGAAACGCCGCGCTCAGCTTGCCCATGTCGTTCCACGGCGCAGTCAGGTCGACCACCACCCGCATGAAGAACAGGCCACTTTCACGATCGTCGAACTGCTGCGCCTCAAGGATATTGCCGCCATGCGAAGCGAGGAAGGCGGCGACGGTGGCGACCAGGCCCGGCCGGTCGGCGCAGGACAAGGTCAGGATGCAGGTCTGGGTCAATCGATCCCCCTATGGATGATGTGCGTTAATTCTGGTTCGACCGGTGTTGCCCAATCCACTCCGCCGTCCGCGCCAAGCCGCCGAACGGATAGAAGTGCAGCCGCACCGGCCCATGGCCGGGATGCAGGCCAGCGGCGATGTCGCCCACCAGCCGGTCTGGCCCAGCCGCGCCCAGCAGGCGCGACAGGGAAATCCCGTATTTGGCAAGCACCGAAGCGGACGCGCCCACGCCGCAATGGGCAGCAAAACGCAGCAGCGTCTTGATCCCCGCCGGCCCCGGCACACCGATCCGCACAGGCGCATCGATGCCCCGCCGCCGCAGTTCGATCAGCCAGTCGAGCACCGGCGCCGCATCGAACCCGAACTGGGTGACGATCAGCGGGGCCATGCCGCGATCCGACACCTCCGCGCACTTCGCCAGAAGCGCGCTCCACCGGGCCTCTTCGTCCATCACCGGATGTCCTTCCGGATGCCCCGCAATACCGATCGCCTTCACGCCATGCGTTTCGAACAGGCCGGTGCGAAGCAACGAAAGCGCATCCTCGAACGGCCCCGCAGGAACGGGAGGATCGCCCGCCACCAGGAACATGCGGCGCACGCCTGCTTCCTCGGCCGACCGGCGCACCGTCTGTTCCAGCCCCTCAAAGGACCCGATCCGCCGCGCCGACAGATGCGACATGGGTTCAAAGCCAAGGTCACGGACCAGCTTCGCCGCGTCGATCCGCGCATCGATCGTCTCGCCCGGCAGGAAAGTTATGGCGATCGGCGTTTCCGGCGCCAGCATCGACGCGGCGGAACGCAGGGCGTCGCAATCCTTGGCCGTCATCTCGATCGAATAGCCATCCGTGATCCGCTTGGGGATATGCTGTTCCCAGTTCGGGTGGATCGTCGCCGCGCCCGCCATGACCGCTCTCCTGAAGTGTTTGGGCTTTGCCGAGCAGCGTCGGCCACTCGATCTTTTTGCCATTTCTTCTCTAGCGCCTTTCCTTTAATTCGTATATAGGAAATTTCACGAATACGAATTAAAGGCGATTTCATCGTGTCCGCTTCCACCGCAAATCTTGTCCTTCTGCCCGGCCTTCTCTGCGATTCCCGCATGTTTGGCGCGCAGCTGAAGCGTTTCCCCGACGCCTTCGCAATCGATGGCTTCGGTGCGTGCAACAGCATCGTGGAAATGGCCCGGCGCGTGATCGCCTCTGGCCCCGAGCAGATGGCGCTGCTCGGCCATTCCATGGGCGCGCGGGTCGCGCTGGAGGTCGTGCGGCTTGCACCTGAGCGCGTGGAAAGGCTGGCGCTGGTCAGCACTGGCACGCACACCGTCCGTGAAGGAGAGGCAGAGAAGCGCCACACCCTGCTGGCGCTTGGCCGGGCGGAGGGCATGGCCGCTCTGGTGGACCGCTGGCTTCCCCCCATGGTCGCGCCCGCTCGCCGCACCGATCAGGAGTTGATCGCGCCGCTGCACTTGATGGCGACGCAGGCGGGCATCGACACCTATGCGGCGCAGATCACCGCCCTTCTCGGCCGCCCGCAGGTCGAATCGCTGCTGCCGAACATCGCCTGTCCGACGCTGGTCGCGGTGGGCGACGCTGATGAATGGAGCCCGCCCGAACAGCACCGCGCCATAGCTGCGCGCATCCCCGGTGCGCACCTCAAGATCATCGCCGGAGCGTGCCACATGCTGCCCGCCGAGGCGCCTGATGCCCTTAACGAAGCCATAGCCGACTGGCTGGACATGCCCGTCGGCTCCAATACCATGATGGGAGACGATGAATGACTGAAAGCCTGCAAAATCTGGTCGAAGGCAAGGGTGACCTCGTTCACTTCCTGCGCAACCAGCAGACCGGCCCCAATGCCTATCCAGGCGTTCCTGCGGAATATTCCAACTGGCGCGACGAACAGACCGCATGGGCGCAGAGGGCCGTGCTGTTCAACCAGTCCTATCACATGGTCGATCTGGAAGTCAGCGGGCCGGACGCCTTCGCGATGCTGAACCATCTCGGCATCAACAGCTTCAAGGGCTTCATCCCCGACCGCGCCAAGCAGTGGGTGCCGGTCACGCCCGACGGCTATGTCATCGGCGACGTGATCCTCTTCTACCTTGAGGAAAACCGCTTCAACCTAGTCGGCCGCGCACCCGCGATCGAATGGGTAGAATATCATGCCCAGACCGGCAAGTGGAACGTAACCGTCGAACGCGACGAGCGCACCGCCGTCCGTCCCGACCCGGAAAACCGCAAGTCCTACCGCTATCAGCTGCAAGGGCCGAATGCGATGCAGACCCTTGAGGCGGCAATGGGCCAGACCCCGCCCGACCTCAAATTCTTCCACATGACCACGCTCGACATCGCCGGTTGCAAGGTGCGCGCGCTCCGCCACGGCATGGCGGGCCAGCCGGGTTATGAGCTGTTCGGTCCCTGGGCCGAGCGCGAAACCGTGCGCCAGGCGCTGATCAAGGCGGGCGAACCCTTCGGCCTGACGCTGGTCGGCGGCCGCACATACTCGTCGAACACGCTGGAATCGGGCTGGATCCCCTCCCCGCTGCCCGCCGTTTACAGCGGCGAAGCGCTCAAGCCCTATCGCGAATGGCTGACCGCCAACTCCTACGAAGCCAAGGCGTCGATCGGCGGCAGCTATGTCCCCGACAGCATCGATGGCTATTATCTGACCCCCTGGGATCTCGGTTATGGTCTGTTCGTGAAGTTCGATCATGATTTTATCGGCCGCGAAGCGCTGGAGAAGATCGCGGCCGGACCGCATCGCAAGAAGGTGACGCTGGCGCTCGACAGCCAAGACGTCGCTCGCGTCATCAGCTCCGCTTTCCAGAAGGGCGACCGCGCGAAATATTTCGAATTCCCCTCGGCGGTCTATTCGATGCACCCCTATGACTCGGTGCTGGTCGATGGCAAGCAGGTCGGCCTGTCCACCTGGGTCGGCTACAGCGCCAATGAAGGCCGCATGCTGACGCTGGCGATGTTGGACGCCGAATATGCGGAGCCGGGCACGAAGGTGACGCTGCTGTGGGGCGAACCCGATGGCGGCACCAGCAAGCCGACCGTCGAGCCGCACATCCAGGTCGAAATTCACGCCACTGTCAGCCCCGCGCCCTATTCCGAAGTCGCGCGTGACAGCTATGCGGATGGATGGCGGACCCGCAAGACCGCCTGATCATCCAACCGGCGGGGTGTTTTTCTCCCGGCATCCCGCCGGATTTTTTGGGGGCAGTGCTGCTGTGCTCCTGCAAAGGCAAGAGCCTAATTCGGCGCTTGGACCTGGGCTCCTGCCTTCGCAGGAGCACGGCGTATATCCTTCACCCGTTTGCCCTGAGCGCGAACGGCGCCGGGATCAGCGGCATGCTTCAAGCAATATCGAACAAGGCCGCCGTCCGTGTCAGCGCGGACACCACGCGCCGGTCGAGTTCCTCATCGAACCGCACTACCGGCACGGCGACGCTGAACGCCCCGGCCACTTCCCCATCCGCGCGCGCCACATAGGCCAAGCCGTAAATGCCGGGCGTGCTTTCTTCCCGCGTGCGCGCTACGCTCATCTGCCGCACCAGTCTGATCTCTTCCCGCAGGGCATCCGCATCCGTGATCGTCGTGGGAGTCAGTGCCTCGCGACGGCTTTCCTCCAGATAGCGTTCGAACTCTTCGTCCGGCATCGCCGCCAGCAAGGCCTTGCCCGCCGAAAAACAGTGGAGCGGCGTGCGACGGCCGGTCTGCACGGCATAGCGCAGCGCATGGTCGCTGGTTTCGGTGATCAGCGCTTCCATCTCCCACCCCTTGCGCACGAAGAAGGAGCTGGTCTCGTTCAGCTGGACGCGGAGCGACCGAACAAGTGGCGCGGCGCGTTCTGCAAGCGAGAAGGCCGGCGCTGGCCCTTGCAGGCGGGCGAGCCCCGGACCCGGGTTGTAGCGGCGACCTTCGCGTTGCAGATAGCCGCGCTCCGTCAGCGTCGCGAGCAGGTATGACAGGCTGCTGACCGGGATCGATAGCGCCTGCGCGATCTCCTGCGCCACTAGTGGGCGGCGGCACGACACGACATATTCGATGATGTCGATCGTGCGCATGGCGGATTTGACGGTGGGCGATAGCGTCTGTTCGTTCATGGCCCGACTTTAGCATCAGGAATGAAATGGAATAGCCTCATGCCGAAAAGATGAGCGATCCGCTGCGTTCCAGGAAACGCCATCCTCCAGTGGTGCGGATGAACCTGTCCTTGAATGATCCCACCAACGGCGTGCCTGGGCCGACGAATAACAGCATAGCGCTTTCGCCTGTGGCCTCATCTGTGCTGAGAACGTCGATGACGACATTGGCGCAGACATGGCGGGTGGTACGCGGCGGGCGGGCGAGAAAGGCGGCCAATATAGCTTCGCGGCCAACAATCGGCTGATCGGGCGCGGTTGGCCGGGATAACCGGCCATCATCCGTGAACAAATGGGCTGCGGCTTCCCATTTCGCCGCATCGTTGAGATTGGCATAATGGTGGACGAGACGGGTACAATCCCACTCGATTGCGCGGCGCTGGTCAGGGGTTGGGAAGCTCATGAGGTCTTCGGCGCTGCGGCGTTACGTGGCAGGGGCCTGCTCTTGGTCATTTTGCAATCCATCCGCCGGGAGGCGGGCTGCTCCTCCCGGCGGACGCCCCCGCTCAGAGGTAGAGTTGCGGGTTGATAGGCAAGTTGTTTTCCCGGCAGTAGCTCTCATAATGGTTGATGAACCACCATACATCGGCCGTCTCCACGAACTTGCCATCGTCGTCGTAGAATTCGATCGGCCCCTGCATCCATCCCCACAGCTTGCCACCCTGGGGATGCTCGCTGACCAGTGTGTGCCGTTCGCCGGGCACTTCCAAGAAGAAGTCGCCGGGGCCTGCGACCCAATCATGCTCCAGATAGCGCAGGCTGCCTTCCAGGCACATCATGACCAGCCGCCCGCGATGCTTGTGCGTGCCGACGACGCCCGGTCCTTTCAACCAGAGCACATTGCAATAGATGTTCTGGCGGACGTCGAACGCGAGGTGACGAATGGCGGCGTTGGGACCGAACGGCACCCAAGGACTTTCAGCCTCCGACGGCCCGATGAAGCTGCCCTTGACGCCATGCGCCTCAATCACATGAGACAGGTTTTCGGGCACATCGACGATCTTGAAGGCGGTCGATGGGGGGGCGGTCATTACAGTGGACATGATGATGCGATCCTGTTTCCGTTATGTGGGGTTGATCAGAACTTCACGCCCAGCCTGGCATACCATTCGGCCGGACGATTATAGGTGCCGTAGAATTGCCCCCCGGCGATCTGCGCCTGACCCGTGGTCAGGAAACGTTCGTTGAAGACGTTAGTGCCGCCCACCGTGACGCTGTAGCGGTCGTCAGGCAGGCGCAGCGTGACGTTGGCATTGACGACGTTCGAAGCCTTGCGGTTGAGCAGGAAGGTCCCTTCGGTGTCGTTGCGCATCTGCGACGTGTAGGTCCAGTCGGCCAACATTATGAGCTTCGCGCCGCTGCTGCCCACATCCAGCTCGACGCGCGGGCTGACATTGACCTTCCAATGCGGCGTCTTGGGCAGTTCGGCACCCACGAACACACCGCCCTGGATCACGCTGGGCGCGACAACCGCGCCCGGCAGTACCGAGGTATATTTGGCGTCGATATAGCCGAGCGATGTCGTCAGGGCGAAGGCGCGGATGGGCGCGAAGACCGCTTCGACCTCGAAGCCCTTGATGCGGGCGTCACCGGCGTTCTGGATGGTGGGGGACACGCCCTGCTGGAAGTTCAGCTGGATGCCCTTATAGTTGGTGGTGAAGGCCGCGAAGTTTAGCTGCAGACGCCGGTCGAACAGCTTCGACTTGAGCCCGATTTCCCAAGTCGTCGCCTTTTCCTCGTCAAAGTTCGGAGCATCGGGCAGCGGGTTCGATAGGCGCGTCGTCCAACCGCCGGTCTTGTACCCTTTCGACCAGGAAGCATAGGCCATAAGGTCGTCGCTGGGATAAAGCTGGACGCCGATCTTGGGCGAGAAATTGTCGAAGGTCTTGCGGTTCACGCCACCGGGATAAAGCTGCAGCGGGGCGTTGGCGTTGGGGAAGCCTGCCGCGATCCGGCAATCGTCGCTGATCGGGGTCAGCGATGCGCAGGGCGGGACGCCAAAGCCGTTCAGGATCTTGTAGGTCAGGCCGTTGAGATCGGTCTGAAACCCTTCGAACGACTTCTTTTCCTTGGTATAGCGCGCGCCGACCGTGATGCCGATCAGGTCGATCGGCTTAAAGTCCAACTGCCCGAACACAGCGCCATTCTTGGTGCTCAGAAGGTTGTTGCCGTCGATCGACAGCAACCCTTCGGCGAAGGTCACATATTCATGAAGGTTACCCGACTCTTCGAAATAATAAGCGCCAAGAACATATTTCAGCCGTTCGTCCAGCGCGTTGCCCAGCATCTGGAACTCCTGACTGAACTGCTTCTGGTTCATCTCGAAACTGATCTGAAGCATGTTGAGCGGCGACCCGTCATTATCCAGCCCCGCCTTCCAGTGCAGTTCGCGATAAGCCGTAATGGATTTCAGCGTCAGGCTGTCGGACAGATCATATTCGATCGTCCCTGCGGCGCCGTAGGATTGCATGCGCGAGAAGTTGGATCCCGTTGCGTAGCTGCTGTCCTTGTCCCCCGTCACAAAGCGATTGTCGTAAGGTAGGCGGTTGTTGTCGGGATTGGCGTCGGCGTTGACGCCGAAGATCGCGGGCAGGTCAAACAAGCCGGTGCGCCCGGCACGCCGAAAGGCATAGACGAAAGACGGCGGGCCGTTGCCGCACCCGGTGGATTGGCCCGCAATGGCGCAGTTATAGCTGCCCGCGAACACATCGAACGCGCCGCCCGCGACATTGGGCGTGGTCGCCAGCAGCGTGTTGGGAAGCTGTTCCTGCTTGCTGTTGCTATAGTCCCCGGTCAACGACACGCGCACGGCATCGCTCGGTTCCCAGCGCAGCTTGGTGCGCAGGCTCCAGGCATCTTCGCCGCCCTCACGGCCGATCCCGGCATTTTCATAACCGGACGCGGAATAGGCGGTCGCCGGTTCGACCTGATAGGTGCCCGGCTGCGCGCCCGGGAAAGGCTTGCGCTTAAAATAGCCGTTGCGCGTCTTGACGGAAAAGGACACCGAGCTCACCAGCGTGTCGCTGATCGGAATGTCCGCCGTGCCGCGCGCCTGGAACAGCCTGTAGCTGCCCACCGTCGCATCGCCGATGAAGCGGAACTTGTCACCCGGATCATGGGTGACAATGGAAATCGCGCCGCCGATGGTGTTGCGGCCGAACAGCGTGCCCTGCGGACCTTTAAGCACTTCGATCCGCTCGACGTCGCCCAGTTCCTGGTTCGCGCCGACCGAACGTGCCAAATAGACGCCGTCCAGATAGACGCCGACGCCCGGATCGATGTTGAACGCGAAGTCGTTCGATCCGATGCCGCGGACATAGGCTGCCAGCACCGATGACGACCCGGAAAAGGGCGTACCCGCATCGAATGTCACATTGGGGGCTAGGCCCGAAAGCGACGCGACGCTCTGCACCGCGCGCTCCTGCAATGCATCGTTGGTGAAGGCGGTAATCGCAATCGGCACCTTCTGCACATTTTCCGAACGACGCTGGGCCGTGACGACGATGTCCTGGACGCCACCGGTCTGGGGCACTTCCTCAGCGGCAGGCACCGGATCGGGCGTGGCGGCGGTGCCAGTGGGTGCGGGCGTCGCTTCCTGGGCATACCCCGGTGTCAAAGTCCCGGCCGCTATGGCCAGCACCGACGCAACGGGCAATGCGGCTATCATCTTGATCATGGTTCCTCCCCTCGGCAATGGACGCTTTTCGCGCTCATCATCGAAATGACAGAAACCCGCCCCTCCCGCTTGCACTGGAGCGCTGCCGATCAGGACTCCAGCGCAATTTGATTCATTTCCACGAATTTTTCACGAATGCGAATTATCGCCTTGGTCAGTTTGCCAGATAGCCGCCATCGATAGGGATGCACGCGCCGGTGATGAAGGCCGCCCTGTCCGACAGCAGGAAGGCTGTAAGGTGCCCGCACTCCTCCGGCTCGCCCAGCCGCTTGATCGCCTGGGGCGCAAGCAGCGCTTCCAGGAACTCGGGCGAAGTGCCGTCGAGCAGCTTGGAGCGGATCGCGTTGGGCAGGATGGCATTAACGCGCACATTGACGTCGCCATTCTCCCCCGCCGCCGTTCGCGTCAGACCAAGGATCGCATGCTTAGTCGCCGCATAGACGCCTGCTTCGCGGAGGCCCACCGCTCCCGCGATGGATGAGACGTTGACGATGCTGCCGCCACCCTGCTCCCGCATAACGGTCAGAGCGCCGCGCATGATGCGGAAGCAGCTTTTGAGGTTCACATCGTTCACCTTGTCCCACAGATCATCGCTGCTGTCCGCCAGCATGGATTTAAGGCCGATGCCCGCATTGTTGACGGCGAAGTCGATACGCCCGTCGATCGCGCGCGTCTGCGCAATCAGCGCGTCGATATCGGCCGCGCTGGTAACATCGGCCGCCATAAAGCGCGCGGTGCCGCCCGCCGCTTCGATCTCCGCAACCGCTTGCGCGCCTTCTGCCGCAGAGGAGGTGAGGTCGCTCAACACGACATGCGCCCCTTCCGCCGCCAGCACCTTGGCGATGCCGCGCCCGATGCCGCTGGCAGCGCCAGTGACAAAGCCCGTTTTCCCGGCAAGCAATCCGTTGGTCATCTGCGTCACTCCTGCATGCTGATGATAGGCGCGCTCCTGCGATCGGAGCGGCCGATGGACGATCTTTGGAAATTACCGCTGGTCAGGCGCGCGCGATCTGGCGCCCTTCGCGAGGTGAATAGCCGTGCCGCTTGCGGAAGCAGCGCGCGAAATAAGCAGGGTCGTTGAAGCCGAGTTCAAGGGCGATCGCGGTGATGTTCGCCGCCCGATCGGCCGCGAGCATTTCCAGCGCCCTTTCCAGCCGCCTATCCAATATATACGCGCGTAGCGTCGTGCTTTCGGCCGCGAACCAAGTCTGGATCGTTCGGGGCGATATGCCAACTTCGCGCGCGATGGATTCCGTGTCGAGATTCGGGTCGCCCAGCCGTGCCTCCACGATCGCCTTGACCCGCGCCAGTCCCCGGCCATCGACATTGGGGCCGCCGCGCACAGCGCTGCGCAAGGCAAGGCCCAGCAGGTCCAGCATCAGCGTTTCGGCGCCCTCGGCCCAACTTGGATCAGGCGGCGCGGCGCGGCTCTCCGCCTCTCGCCACAGGGCAAGAGCGAGTTGGTGAAAACTGTGGACGGTCGGCGAATTGCCGGGCGTCGGACTGCCGATATGGAGGTCCAGCTGCGGCACCCGCTGTTCCAGTTCATGGCGGGCGACATCGACCACCATCATTTCATGGGATGCAACCTCGATCCGCATCGGCGCTGCGGTGGTGCAGATGGAAAGGTCGCCGGGCCGCAGTACGCATTCGCGGCCGGATTGGCGCTGCTCACTGAGGCCAAGGGTCTGGAGGTGCACCAGCAGCCGCTCTTCGCCGTGGTGGCGGGCGCTGCGCGACACGACCGACGATTCCGCCCGCGCCTTGAAAATGGTGAGGTCGCCCAGCGTCCAACAGCCAAGCTGACCTAGAAATTCGCGATTGGAACTGTCGATCATCAGCCCGGCGGACCGGCCAGAGGCGATCCTGTTCCAGTAAGCCAAGCGATCACGCCTGGCGACGTCCTGCGTCGAGAATTGCTCGATCATCCACCGCTCTCCTGACTGGAACAGTTTCACATAAATTATGAAAAGGAAATAGTGGCGGTCGTCATCCTATTGACCTTCATCCGGCTCGTTGCAGGTGATGGGGTCATAATCATCGTCAAGAGACTGATAAATCTTATTTTATCTCCGTTTCATTCCCTCCCGTGGAATATATCTTCAGACCAAGACTTAGAAAAAATGAATATCTGCGGATCAGTTCGAATGATCGCCACGGCGCGATGTGGGGCCACAGCAGACCTAGAGCTCGTTCGGAGGCCGAAGATTTCTCGGCGCGTGCGAGGTGGAGCGTGCAATGAACCATCTTCTTACTGTGCCGCCGCAATCGGCCCGACCAGAATGTGGTGTGAAGGCCTTGGGTTTCCTGTCGGCCTTCGATCAACCCTATGTGCTTTTAGACGACGCATCCTCGCCCAACGGCGACGTCACGCTCTTCACCCATCCGATGCAAGTGATCGAGGCTGCGACGCTCTCGGAAGTCGCACCTGCACTGAAAGCGGTGCGCGCAGCCACGAGACAAGGCGCGCACGCCGCCGGGTTTGTCAGCTATGACGCCGCCGCCGCCTTCGATCCCGCCATGCCGACTACCCCCTCTTGCGGGCCGCTCCTCTGGTTCGGGATATTCGGGACCCCATTGGTGCTGCCGTCACAAATGTTCGCGAACCTGCTCCCCAACGATGCGGCGTTCCGCATGGGGCCACTGACGCCCGCCAGTACGAAAGAGCAGCATATGGGGCGGATCGAGGAGCTGCTCGAACTCATTCGTGCAGGCGATCTGTATCAGGCCAACCTCACTTTCCGCGCCGGGATGGACTTCGACGGTGATCCGCTGGCGCTCTACACCCGGCTGCGGCAGCGCCAGCGTGCTCCTTATGGCGCGATCATATCCACTAGCGCAGACCTCATCTTCTCCTTCTCGCCGGAGCTGTTCTTCACGGTGACTGGGCGCGACATCGCCTGTCGTCCGATGAAGGGTACGGCGGAGCGACACGGCGACCCCACAGCGGATGCCGCTGCCGCGCAGTCGCTGGCCACCGATCCCAAACAGCGTGCCGAAAATCTGATGATCGTCGACCTGATGCGCAATGACCTGTCGCGGGTGGCGGAGCCTGGATCGGTGAAGGTGCCGCAGCTTTTCTCGGTCGAAACCTATCCGACGGTCCACCAGATGGTCTCTGCCGTGACGGCGCGCCGCCGCGAGGATGTGGACGCTTTCGACATCCTCGCCGCCCTGTTCCCCTGCGGCTCAATCACTGGAGCGCCCAAGATCCGTGCGGCGCAAGTGATTGCACAGCTGGAAGACAGACCGCGCGGCATCTACACAGGATCAATCGGCCATTTCACCCCGGACGGTGACGCGCGTTTCAACGTCGCGATCCGTACCCTGACCGTCTCACCGGTAGAACGGCGGCTGACGATCGACCTCGGGTCCGGCATCGTCGCTGACTCCGATCCCCTCGCGGAATGGGAGGAATGCCTGACCAAGGCACGATTTCTTGACTAGAGCATTTTCGAAGCAGATGGCATCATCTGCTGGCTCGGAAAATGCGGAAACAAAAGACAAATGGAGCATGATCCGATCCAGTCTGCTCGGATCATGCTCTAGGATTTGCTTGCGGCGATGCTGCCGGGGTAAGTGGGGCTTGTTCAATCTGGCCTGATCGAACGAGCCCCAAAGCACTAATCCTGAAACCCGCCACCCGATGACGGCGGGTTTCCCTCAACTTCAGAAGGTGAAGCCTGCGCGAATGCCATATTCGCGCGGCGCGCCGTAAAATTCATTGAGGCCGAACTGGCCGCTGACATAGCGCTTGCCGGTCAGGTTGGTGCCATAGGCCTCGATATGGAACTGGCCCGTGCGCAGGGTGACAAGGCCGGACAGCAGGCCATAGCCTTTGATCCGGTCGGTCACCGGTGAATAAGCGAGATTGGTGAAGCGCGGGCCGACATAGGAATAGCTGACGCGCGGGGTCAAAGTCACCTCGTCTCCCAGCTGGAATTCATAGGCCGCGGTGCCGCCATAGGTCCATTTGGGCGAATAGAGGTTGGGGCCGCCATCGGTGGTGACGATGTCGGGAGTATAGTTGTAGCAAGCCGGAGGCGCCGAGCCGACACCCGGCGGGCATTGCGGACCCAAGCTCCCGGGCGGAAGGGCGCGGATATTGATGAAGGTCAGGCCGGCCAGCTTCGAATGGACATAAGCGACATTGGCGTCGAGACTGAAGCCGCCGAACTTGCTCTGCAACTGGGCTTCAATGCCCTTAATCTTGCCTTGCGAGATATTCTGGACGCCGTTGAAGCCGGTCGTCGGTTCGATCACTTCGAACTGGAAATCGGAATAGTCATTGTAGAAAGCCGAAATCTGCGTGCGGACATGCTTGTCGAACAGGCTCGCCTTCCAGCCAATTTCATAGTTCCACACCATTTCCGGCCGGAACTCGGAATCCACCGCGTTGAAGCCGCCGGGCTTATAGCCGCGAGCGACGAAGGCGTAGAGCAGATGGTCGTCATTGACCGTCCAGTTGATCGCCGCCTTACCCGTCACGCGACCATCCTTATGCGATCCCGCAAGGCTCGCCACCGGCAAACCGCCGGGCGGGAAGCCGGGGATGCCAGCGCCAATGCGCACATCGCCCACGCCGCTTGCCTTATAGTGCGAATAGCGCGCGCCCAGCTGCAGCTGGACATCGGGCGTCATGCGATAGCTGCCCTGCGCGAAGATGCCGGTCGTCGTGCGCTTGTTGTCCGGGTCGATGTCGGTCGGAAAGCCAAAGGTCGTTTCGCGGATACGCACCTTGATTTCGTTCCGTTGGAAATAGCCGCCCAATATCCATTCCAGCGTTTCGCCGGTGGGAGAGATCAGGTTGATTTCCTGACTATATTGCCGTTCGCGAGCATAATAGTCCTGCGCGATGCCCTCTGGAGCAGGCGAGGCATCGACATCGTTGACACCTTCGATCTTCTTGCTCTGATAACCGCTGATCGACCGCAGCACGATGCCGCTGGCGAATTCCTGCCGCAGTTCCAGGCTGGAGATAAACGCCTTTTCACGGATCGCCACCGGTGTGTCGTAGTTCAGCGTGTAAATGTCGCCGGTCCGGTAGGAACCAAATTCCGTGCCCTCAATCGGGCGATAGGCATAGCCGCCAATGTCGCGGTCGTTATACTGGACCTTGAGCAGCGCGCGGAAATCGCCCGGCTGCCACAGCACGCCCAACCGCCCGCCCTTTTCGTCGAGCTTGCCCGCCTTGTTGTTGAAGGGGCCGACATCCTTGAAATAGCTATCATGGCCCCGGTAGAATCCAGCGCCGCGCACAGCCAGCGTGGAGGATAGCGGCACGTTGACCGCGCCTTCCAGCCCGAAATTGCCCCGGTTGCCAGCGCTGCCTTCCGCATAGCCATTGATGCCATTCAGATCAGGATTGCGCGAATTGATGAAGATCGCGCCACCGGTCGAGTTGCTGCCGACCAACGTACCCTGCGGACCGCGCAACACTTCAACGCTCGCCAGATCGTAGAAGCTGTTCGCCTGGACGATCGGCGGCTGGAACAGCCCGTCGACATAGGTGGCGACACCTGCGGTCACATTGGGCGAGTTGCTCGCAAGGCCGATGCCGCGAATGTTGACCGCCGACGTGATACCCGCGTCGGAAATCGATAGCGCGGGCGTTGCATTTTGAAGGTCGTTGAGGCGAACGACGGCGTTCGCCTTCAGGTCGTTGGCGTCCAGCGCGCTGGCGGCAACCGGCACCTTCTGCAGATTTTCCGTCCGGCGCTGGGCCGTCACGACGATCTCGCCCAGCGTGTTGGACGATCCCGCCTGCGGGGCCGCTTCCTGCGCCCAGGCGGATGACGTCCACAAGGTCATGATGGCGGTGGAGCCCGTCAGCAATATGCGTTTCATTCTTCCCTCCCTATTTTTTGGATGTTCTTCCGGTCATTTTGGAGACCAGGCCGACACGGCCTTCAGGAAAGCGCCGGTTTCCGCCGTCGGCTTTTCATCGCCGGGCGGAAAATAGCTGATCTTGACGACGACGGTGCGGGATCGCGGATCGACGTAGATATATTGGCCTTGCAATCCTACCGCGCTGTAAGCGCCACTATTGTCCAGCAGCCACCATTGCATCGCATAGCCGGTCGGAATGCCCGGCATCTTGTCATCGGCTGGGGCGGACGACGCCGTCGATGTGCGGACCCAGTCGGCGGGCACCACCTGCCGCCCGTTGGCGCGGCCGCCGTCCAGCATCATCTGGCCGATCCGCCCATAGTCGCGCAGCGTGGCGTTGAAGCCAGCGCCGCTGAATTCGCGGCCGGTGCCCGGCTGCCCATCCATGATGTAGAAGCCGTCCTGCTCCGCGCCCAGCGGTTCCCACAATTTCTGCGCGGTATAGCCCGCGACGGTCGTGCCGCTGACCCGTTCGATCAACCAGCCAAGCACAGCGGTGTCGACCGTCTTGTACTGGAACACGCTGCCCGGTGCATGCAGCCGCTTCACCGTCCGCGCGGCATCGGCAAAGCGCGCGACATTCTTGACCAGCGCGTCGACATGATTGCGCGCCGCGATGCCGGGATTGGCGAAGTCGTAGCGTTCCTCATAATCGACGCCAGACCGCATCTGCAGGATCTGCCGAATGGTCACGCCGTCATATCCGCCGCCCTTCAATTGGGGCAGGTAAGCGGTGATGTCATCGTCCAGCGACTTGATCCGCCCTTCCGCCAGCGCACAGCCGACCAGCAGCGACGTGACCGACTTCGTCATGGACCAGCCGATGAAGCGGCTGTTTTCGTCGCTGTTGTTGCGGTAGATTTCGCTGACGATCTTGCCGTCCTTCATCACCAGCAGCGCGTTGGTGTAGGTGCGATCGAGGAAATCCTGCGCCGTGTAGCGCTTGCCGCCGAAAGTGTAGCTGACATCCAGCGGCGCGTCGGCGCGCGGCAGCCGCCAGGGCGTTCCCGCATGGGCGACGGTGCGCGTGGTGAACAGCCGGTCCATGCTGCGGAAGGTCAAGGAATTGATGTCGCCATCCAGCATGTGCCAGCGGGCGATCTGGACGGCGACCGGCACCGTGGATGGTTGTCCGTCGGCCAGTATGGGCGGCAACGTCTGCTGCGCCGACACAGGCTGAGCCGCCGCGCATATGGCGCCAGCAACGAAACTCACAAGATACCCTGATGCTTTGTGCACACGCACATCCTCTGCTTTGGACGAATGATGATTGTCGGTCGCTTCGTGCTTTTTCTGGACCGATGATTTGAAGATCGCGGCTCCCAAATGGGATACGCCGCGCAACCGCCGCTCAGTGCAAATTGCCATGCACCTGAGCGATGACGGAACCGTACAGCTTGGCGACAAGGTCCGCCTGACGGCGACTGTCGGTCTTTTCCAGGATGCGCTTCATCTGAATGCGCACCGTGCCGACCGACACGCCACGGCGATCAGCATAGGCGTTGATCGATGTGCCCTGTGACAAGGCGACGGCCAATCGCGCCTCCGCAGGCGTCAGGCCAAATAGCGAGGTGACGTGCCCGGCCGACAACATCGGCGCCTGTGACGGATCGATCAGGATCAGCGCCACGCCGTCCCGGTCATCATCCCATCCCTGCGCCACCGTCGCCTGGAACGCACCGTTGGGCAGTGCAATGACCTGCACCATGTTGTCGTCCAGATCGCCGAATGCCGCCGTGACCATGTCGTCATCGCAAGGATACGACAGAAGCCGCGCCAGCTTCTGACGGCTTTCGGCCGACACCCCGCGCAGTTGGCCATGGTCCAGCATCAGCGGCGCGCCGTTCGCCAGCATCGTGGCCGCCGCACGATTGTGCCAGCGGACCTCGCCGCTGGCGGTGCAGAGAATGACACCGGGGCGCAGACGATCCATGATCGAAGCTAAGGTGGCTTGCGCGGCACGCGCCGCCCGCACGGTGGCCGAGACGCGGGACAGGGTCAGAAGATGCGGCGCGATATCCGACAGGAAAGCCGCATCCTTGCCGTCCCGCTCCACCGTGTCGCCAATCTGCCGGTGCAGGATCAGGCTGAACCAGCGCGATGGTTCGAATTCGAACAGCAGGCCCGACCCGCCCCTGAGGCCAATCTGTGCCAGGCGATGCCGCGTCTCCTGCAATTGCGGCGATGTGGAATCGAAACGCTGCGCGTCGGTGCGGACGGAGAGCTGTGCTTCCAGGCGATCGCGCGGGACGATGGCGAGCCGGGGATTGTCTGGATTGTTGATCCACCGGTCATGCAGGGCGGCGTTCGCGTGGGAATAGCTATCCCGCTCCTGCCACCGCTGTATCAGATGGCCGCCCTCCTGCCGGTAAATCTGCACCGCCGCGCTGCGAACGCCAAGGCCAGCACAAATCTGGTCCAACAGCGGCCGCCAGTTTTCTGGACGGTCGCAGCATCCGTAAAGGGCGGGCAGTATCTGCGCGCTGAAATTAGCCTCCATTGCATCCCTCCCTGCTTGCCGCGCATTATTTTTACTGCGGCGTTAGGCTCCCAAATGACGTACGCACTGCGGAGATGGCGCGGCCTAGATGACTGCCGCTTCCCCCTCCTCATGCGTGGCATTTTCTTCCTGCTCCAGGACGTCCAGCACGATGCGCAGCGCATCCTGATATTCGGGCGTCAGCAAGCGTGTGTAACGGCGTTCATGCGCGGTCATGATCGCGTCCGCCTCGCTGCGCACATCCTCTCCCTCGGCGGTCAGGCTCAGGGCGAAGGAACGTCCGTCTACCGGCGACTTCTGCACCAGGTCCTTCTGGATGAGGCCAGTGATCAACGGCACCATATTGGCGCGCTTGATCCCCAGCATGCGGCCGATGTCGCTTTGGATGCAGCCCGGATTGGCGCCGATCGTCAGGAGGATCGTCGCTTCCACCGGCCGCAACCCGACCAATTCCAACCCCGCGCCCAGCGTCGCCATCATCGCGGAGGAGGAACGCCGCAGCCGATATCCCAGCCGTGATGCGACGGGATTGATCAGTCTGTTGCCTGAGGGACTCATGCTCATGACTCCCTCATAATGTTATTGCTCAGAACAATCAACATTGATATGCAACATAACATTAGGAGAGGACCTGACACATGTCCGCATCGGAAATTTCCCTGATCATCGGCGGCGAATCGCGCAGTGCCGCATCGGCGTTCGAACGGTTGAACCCGGTCACTGGCGCCGTCGCCACCCGGGCCGCCGCCGCCAGCGCCGAAGACGCCATTGCCGCGGTCGACGCCGCCAAGGCAGCATTCCCCGCCTGGTCGCAAACCGGCCCCAATGCCCGCCGCGCCTTGCTGATGAAGGCCGCCGACACCCTCGATGCCCGCGTGGACGATTTCATCAACGCGATGATGGAGGAAATCGGCGCGACCGAGGGCTGGGCGCGCTTCAACCTGATGCTATCCAGCTCTATGGTGCGCGAAGCGGCTGCCCTCACCACCCAGATCGGCGGAGAGGTGATCCCGTCCGACAAGCCCGGCTGCATCGCCATGGCGATCCGGGAACCGGCGGGCGTGGTGCTGTCGATGGCGCCATGGAACGCGCCGATCATCCTCGCCACCCGCGCCATCGCCGTGCCGCTCGCCTGCGGCAACAGCGTGGTGCTCAAGGCATCGGAACAATGCCCGCGCACCCACGGCCTGATCGTCCAGGCCTTTGTGGAAGCAGGGTTCACCGGTGGCATCGTCAACCTGATCACCAACGCGCCGAAGGATGCGGCCGATGTGGTCGGCGCGATGATCGACCATCCAGCCGTGCGCCGGGTGAACTTCACCGGATCGACGCCGGTCGGCCGGATCATCGCGAAACGCTGCGCTGAACATCTGAAGCCTGTGGTGCTGGAACTGGGCGGCAAGGCGCCGCTGATCGTGCTGGAGGATGCCGATCTTGACGAAGCGGTGAAGGCCGCCGCGTTCGGCGCTTTCATGAACCAGGGCCAGATCTGCATGTCGACCGAACGGATCATCGTGGTCGATGCCATCGCCGACGCCTTCGCCGAGAAGTTCCAGGCCAAGGTCGGCACCATGGCGGTGGGCGACCCACGTGAGGGCAAAACGCCGCTCGGCGCGGTGATCGATAGTAAGACGGTTTCCCATGTCCGTACGCTTATCGATGATGCGTTGGCGGCAGGCGCGACACAACTGAACGGCGGCGAGGCGAATGGCGTCCTGATGCCCGCCCATGTCATCGACCGCGTCACGCCGCAGATGAAGCTGTTCCGCGATGAGAGCTTCGGCCCGGTCGTCGGTATCATCCGCGCCCGCGATGAAGCACATGCGATCGAACTCGCCAACGATACCGAATATGGCCTGTCCGCATCGGTCTTTACCCGCGACACGGCGCGCGGCCTCAGGGTCGCTCGGCAGATCCAGTCCGGCATCTGCCATGTGAATGGCCCGACCGTCCATGACGAAGCGCAAATGCCCTTCGGCGGCGTCAAGGCGTCGGGCTATGGCAAGTTCGGCGGCCGCGCCGGGATCGACAGCTTCACCGAATTGCGCTGGATCACGATGGAGACCCAGCCCGGCCATTATCCGATTTGATATTCACTTCCCTCGTCATCCCAGCGGAAGCTGGGATCTCAGGCGGAGAGGCGCGACCCAGCCGCACGAGATACCAGCTTTCGCTGGAATGACGAATAACCTCTAAGGAACGATCATGACCAATTTCCTGCAAGCCGATGGCGTCGAGCAGGCCGAAATCGAAACCGTCGCCTTTACGGTGGAGGACGGCGTCGCCTGGGTCAGCCTCAACCGCCCGGACAAGCGCAATTGCATGTCCCCGCGCCTCAATCGCCAGATGATGCGCGTGCTCGATGAACTGGAGTTTCGCGACGATGTCGGCGTCCTCGTCCTGACGGGCGAGGGCACGGCGTGGAGCGCGGGCATGGACCTAAAGGAATATTTCCGCGAAACCGAAGCGCAGGGCCTGAAGGGCACGCGCGACGCGCAGCGGGAAAGCTATGGCTGGTGGCGCCGCCTGCGCTGGTATCAGAAGCCCACGATCGCGATGGTCAACGGCTGGTGCTTTGGCGGCGGCTATGGCCCGCTCTTCGCCTGCGACCTCGCCTTCGCGGCGGAGGAAGCGCAGTTCGGCCTCAGCGAAATCAACTGGGGTATCCTGCCCGGCGGCGGCGCGGCCAAGGTAGCTACGGAACTTACCAGCTTCCGCAATGCCATGTACCACGCCCTGATGGGGGAGAATGTGGACGGCAAGACGGCGGCGGAATGGGGCTTCGTCAATGAAGCGCTGCCGCTTGGCGCACTGAAGGGCCGGGTGTCGCAGGTTGCGCAGACGCTGCTGACCAAGAACCCCGTGGCGCTCAAGGCGACCAAGGACGCCATCCGCCGGGTGCGCGAAATGACCTATGACAATGCCGAGGATTATCTGATCCGCGCGCAGGAAGCGGCCAACAGCTTCGACAATGAAGGCCGCAAGGAAGGCATTAGGCAGTTCATCGACGACAAAAGCTACAAGCCGGGTCTAGGCGCGTACGACAAGTCGAAACAGCAGGCCTGAACAGCGGTAAACTGGCGGGACCGATCGGAAAATCGGCCCGCCCAACAGAGCTTTTGGAGAGACGGACCCAATGACGGCCGATACCCTCAATCCGCCCGTCGCCGCCCGCACCGGCAACGCGCTCGACCGGCTGCTCCGCCCGCGATCGGTGGCGGTCGTCGGAGCATCGGACAAGCCGGGTGCGCTGGGCGCATCCGTCCTGTCCAACCTGACGCGCAACGGCTTTTCAGGCGACATCCACCTCATCAATCCCAAGCGCGCAGAGATCGGCGGACGGCCATGCCTGCCGTCGGTCGATGCGCTGCCCGACGGCGTCGATGCCGCCGTCCTCGCCATCCCGCGCTCGGCGGTGCTCGACACGGTGAAGGCGCTCGCTGCACGCAATGTCGGCGCCGCCGTCATCTTTTCCGCCGGATTTGCCGAAGGTGGTGAAGAGGGTTTAGCCGAGCAACGGGAGATTGCTCGCATCGCGGCTGAAAGCAGCATGGTCGTCGAAGGGCCAAACTGCCTTGGCATGACGAACTTCATCGACTGTGTACCACTGACCTTCGTTGAAACCGACGCGAAGCGGCTGGGTGATCCTCCCGGCATCGGCGTCGTCTCGCAAAGTGGCGCGATGGCCTGCGTCCTGTGCACCACGCTCGCGTCGCGCGATTTGGGCCTGTCCTTCTCGATCTCGACCGGCAACGAAGCCGCATCAGGCGTCGAGGATTATGTCGATTACCTGCTGGAGGACAGTTCCACGCGCGTCATCGCCATGATCGTGGAACAGTTCCGCAAGCCCCAGCGCATTCTCGCCGCCGCCCGCCGCGCCCGCGCGCTGGGCAAGACCATCGTCCTCCTGCACCCCGGCCGCTCTGCCGCCGCACGTGAATCCGCCGCCACCCATACCGGGGCGATGGCAGGCGACTATCAGGTCATGCGCGTCAAGGTGGAGCGCGCGGGCGTCATCCTGGCCGAAACGCTGGAAGAGCTTGGCGACATCGCCGAAATCGCATTGCGCTGTCCAACCATCCCGGCTGGCGGCGTCGCGGTGCTAGGCGAAAGCGGCGCGTTCAAGGCGCTGACCCTCGACCTGTGCGAAGCGATCGCCCTCGACCTGCCGCAGGTGAATGACGGCAATGCCCCTGCCCTGCGCGCGGCGCTGCCCGACTTCGTGCCCGTCTCCAACCCGCTCGACCTGACAGCGCAGGGACTGGTCGATCCCGACCTTTATCGCCGGACGCTGGCGGCGCTGTTCGCCGACGACCGGTTCGGCAGCATCGTCGCTGGCATCATCCAGACCGATCCCGTGACCGTCGGCATCAAGCTGCCGCCCATCCTGAGCGCCGTTGACGAATTGCGGCCGGACAAGCCGATCATCTTCGCCGGGCTGGACGAAGGCGCTCCGGTTCCGTCCAATTATGTCGATCAGCTGCGCGCGCTTGGCATCCCCTATTTCCCTTCGACCGAACGCGCCTTCCGCGCCCTGAAGCGCCTCAACGACCATGCGCGCCAGGACTTCAGCGAAGCGCCGACCACCCCTCTGCCGGCCTCCGGCCTCGCCGGGCAGAGCGGCGTCATCCCGGAATATCGCGCCAAGGCGATCCTTGCCCCGCTCGGCATCCCGTTCCTGAAGGGCGCCTTCTGCACCAGCATCGACGACGCACTCCGCGCTGCGCAAGCGGTCGGCTATCCGGTCGCGCTCAAGGCACAGTCCGCCCGTCTAAGCCACAAGAGCGATGCGGGCGGCGTGGTGTTGAACCTCTCCAACGCCGACGAACTGCGCGCGGGCTGGGACCGGTTATATGCCGATGTCGCCGCCTATGATGCGACCATCGCGCTCGACGGTGTCCTGCTCGAAGCCATGGGCGAACGCGGCGTCGAGCTTATCATCGGCGCGAAGAACGATCCAGACTGGGGGCCAGTCATCCTGTGCGGGTTCGGCGGGGTCACAGCCGAAATCCAGCAGGATGTGCGCCTGATCACGCCCGGCCTCTCCATCGATGCCATCGCCGCTGAACTGCATAAGCTCAAGCAAGCGCCGCTGCTGCGCGGCTTTCGCGGATCGCCCGCGCTGGATGTGGAGGCGGCAGCGGGGATTATCCATAAACTTGGCCGCATCCTTCTCGCCGAACCTTCAATTCGGGAGATCGATCTTAATCCGGTGATCGTCTATCCGCAGGGTAAAGGCGCGATCGCCCTCGACGCCCTTATGCTGACCGCACCGGAAGACGCCTGACCAACAAGGCAATAACCAGATCGACAATCATTTCAGGGGAGGTGAGGATGGCGCAGATCGGAACGGACATCAGGCGATTACTTGATGAAGCGCCCATGGGTCGCCTGCAAATCGCGGCTGTAGCGCTGTGCATCATGCTGAACGCGCTTGATGGCTTTGATGTTCTGGCGATCAGCTTCGCCTCGCCCGGCATTGCCGCGGAGTGGGGCATCGACCGCGCCGCATTGGGCGTCGTCCTTTCGATGGAACTGATCGGCATGGCTGTGGGGTCCGTGCTGCTCGGCGGCCTGGCTGATCGCGTCGGCCGTCGTCCCACTATCCTGCTCTGCCTCGTGGTCATGGCGACGGGGATGTTGGCCGCGACCTTTTCATTCAGCGTTGTCTTCCTGTCGGTGATACGACTTGTCACTGGGCTCGGCATCGGCGGCATGCTGGCTTGCACCAACGCCATCGTCGCAGAGCTTGCCAACGCGCGCACCCGCAGCCTGGCCGTTGCCCTCATGGCGGCGGGCTATCCGATCGGCGCGATCCTTGGCGGCTCGGTCGCTTCGATGCTGCTGATGTCGGGCGAATGGCGCGACATATTCCTGCTTGGAGGAGTCGTCACTGCAATCTTCTTGCCGCTGACGTTCCTGCTGCTCCCTGAATCGATCGGCTTCCTCCTTCAACAACGCCCGGCCAATGCGCTGGACCGGATCAATCAGCTGATGGGCCGGATGGGACATAATGCACTGGATGCTTTGCCTGCTTCAAATGCAGCGGCACCCAAGGCGTCCTTAGCCGCGCTGTACAGTCCCGGCCTCGCACGCACGACGGTGCTGCTAACGGCCGCCTATTTCTTTCACATCATGACCTTTTACTTCATCCTCAAATGGGTGCCCAAGATCGTCGTGGACATGGGTTATGCACCCTCGTCCGCTGGTGGCGTGCTGGTATGGGCCAATGTAGGCGGCTTGCTGGGCGCGCTTTCGCTCAGTGCTCTCAGTTGGCGGCTGGACGTCCGCATATTGGTGATCGCCGCCCTCCTGCTGTCGATGGCAATGGTGACTGTCTTCGGACAGGGACAAGCCAGCCTTTTCGGCTTGGCCCTGGTAGCTGCGGCGGCGGGATATTTCACCAACGCGGCCGTCGTCGGCCTCTATGCTATCATTGCGCAATCTTTCCCAACCGCTGTCCGGGCGGGCGGCACGGGAATAGTGATCGGCCTCGGCCGTGGAGGAGCTGCTTTGGGTCCCATCCTTGCTGGTTTCCTTTTCACTCTCGATTTCAAGCTTCCCGCCGTGGCGCTGACCATGGCATCAGGGTCGCTGATCGCGGCATGCGCATTAGCCCTTCTCGTGACTGGAGGACGGCACAGCAATTCGTCCAAGGTTTACGAATGAACCGGTGTTCCCTTCATTGCCCGCCCGCCGCTCGCGCTCTTCTCTGACATCGCCATAAGGAAAAAACTGCCCATGTCGCCACAGCGCTATTCCATGACGGCGATCGCGTTGCACTGGTCGATCGCGGCAGCCCTGATCTTTCAACTCGTCCTGGGCTGGCAATTGTCCGGCATCGCGCCGGGGTTGGGCCAATTTGCCGCCTATCAACTGCACAAGTCGATCGGGATCGTCATCCTGCTGCTCACCCTTCTGCGGGTTGGCATCCGCCTGGCCCACCCCCGCCCCCCAGCGCTGGCGGATGATCGGATATCTGCGTTCATGGCAAAGGTGACGCATCAATTGCTCTACGCCGTCATGCTGCTCGCCCCGCTCAGCGGCTGGGCGCTGGTCTCAACCAGCAAGCTGCGGGTGCCGACGCTGCTGTTCGGCACGATTGCCTGGCCGCACCTACCGATCCCTCTTGGCCTCAATGGAATAGCCTATGACACGCATCGCCTGGCGGCTTATGTCCTGGCCGGATTGGTCGTGCTGCATGTCGCTGGGGCTATTCGCCATCAATTCTACAAGCGCGAGGATCTGCTTGCTCGCATGATCCCGGGTTTGGCGCCGGGGCTTGCGCTGCTGGTTGCGCTAGGAACAGTCGCATTGGCAGGGGCGGCATCATTCTTTCTTACCGGAACGCCCACCAGAGCCGTGGCGCAGCGGCAAGCAACGCCCGCGCCAATCAAGATAGCGCCACCTTCGCCTGGTTCCACCCCAGCGCAACGGCCTGCCACGACCCCGACGGCCCCAAAAGCTACGCCGGTGCCAACGGCCAATTCGCAACACCTTCCATTGTCGCGGTGGCGCGTCATGGGGCAGGGAAAGCTCGGCTTTATCGCCATGTGGAGCGGCGCGGCGGTGGACGGATCCTTCCTTCACTGGAAATCGGACATCCGCTACAGCCCGGACGATTTGCCCGGAAGCGCAATCCTGGTGACGATCGACTTGGCCTCCGCCGTCACGGGCGACGCACAACGCGACGAAACGCTGCGAGGCCCCGATTATTTCGACATAGCGGCGCATCCGCATGCTGTGTTCCGCGCCAAAGGCTTCCGACCACAGGGCGGCGACCTGTACGAAGCCAGAGGCACGCTGGACCTGAACGGACGCCGCCGCCCGGTCACGCTACGCTTCACGCTGCATCAGGATAGCGACACGGCCAGAGCCGAAGGCCGAGCAGATCTCGACCGGAACATGTTTGATGTCGGTTCAGCCACCGATGAAACGATCGCTGCGAAGGTCACGGTAAACTTCGCCTTGACCGCGCACCGGCAGGATCAGTGATGAGGCGGGCTTCGACGCAATTTCCAGGGAGCGCCCTATCATTCAGTTTGCTCAAGACGAAAAATTGCCATTCTTCTCCTACGTCGCACCGCTTTTAGGGGCAAGCCGACATAATTTTCCGCAAATGACGTCTGCTCCGCTTGGGAACGACGAATATAGTCGATCTCGGCCGCCTGAATGACTAACCGGCTGACGCCAGTAGGATCAGGCGGAGAGGCTGAAGCCGTTTTGCGGCTATTCTTTATTGAGTCCAACCCCTCCCGTACGGGTCACCACTCTTCATAGATACACATCGAACGCTCGTAATTTCGGCGCCGTTCGGCACGTTTGTGACATATGGATCGAACCAACTTGCGTCTCTGTCGTTTGATGTTGGGCAATTGTGGAGACGAACCATGCGTAACACATTCTTATTGATGGCAGGATTGGCAGCCGCTGCCAGCGTCGGCGGCTGTTCTCGTGAAACGACGCGCGATGGACTGCGGGGTGCAGGCATCGGCGCAGTCGGTGGTGCGGTAGCAGGTGCGATCGTGCCTGGGCTTGGTGTTGCTGAAGGCGCGGCGATCGGCGCTGCGGGTGGTGCTGTCGTAGGTGCGGCCACGTCCGATGGACAACGCCGGTGGGAACGTGACCGTCGCGGCCGCGAATATTATATCGATCGCAACGGCAACCGCGTTTACCGCTAACGCAATATCGCCGCGCGTTGCGCGCGGCATTCAATGACATGACAGCATCTTGGGCGCAGCGATGGCAGGGCCGGGGCAGAATCGTCCCCGCTATTGCGGCGCTCTTGGTCAACGCCGTCATCGGCTATGCATTGATAATTGGCCTTCGAGCGCCTTCGCTATTACGCTCGGCGATAGATAGCACCCCTTTGGCGTTGTTCAATCTGAAGCCCCCCACGCCGGACCAACCCAAACCTCCCCAGCCTAAGGAAGCTCGCGAATCCAAACGCGAAGGCGGCGCTGCGTCCGGATCTCCTCCACGCGCCGAGAAGGTGCGAGATCAACCGCCGCGCCCTCCCAGCGTTGTCGCCCCGTCACCCATGATAAATACCCTTGCTCCAACCCTACCCACCGCGCCGACGAGCGGCGCAGGCGGCGCGGGTAGTAGCGCTACTCCCGGCTTTGGCAGCGGGTCCGGGGGCACTGGAACCGGCACTGGCCGGGGGGATGGCGAGGGAGGCGATTTCTCTCGAGCGCGCCAAACCGGCGGCCGCTTTCGCAATTCGGATTTCCCTGGCTCCTTGCGCGGCGTGGGCCGCGTGACGATCGGCGTGCGATACGCCATCGGTCCTTCGGGACAGGTCGATAGATGCGAAGTTATCGAAGGAAGCGGCTATCCGGAGATTGACGCAATGACGTGTCGCGTCATCATGGAACGATACCGTTTTCGCCCTGCTCGCGATCCCGAAGGATATGCCGTCACTGAGGTACGGGAAGAGGATTATCGCTGGCGTGTGCGCTAAAAGCGACAGCAACTAGACAACCAGCATCGACACCCACCACCCGGGGAAGGCCGCGACCGCCAGACATGTGCCGAGCGGCACCCGCGTCGCTGCCGTTATCTTGCGGCCCAACGCGACACTTGCCAGCACCGCCACCAGACCAATCCCCGCAGCCATCAGCAGGATGAACGGCAGCGCCTGCCATCCGAACCAGGCCCCAAGACCGCCCATCAGCTTTGCATCGCCCAGGCCCAATCCTTCGCGCCCCCGCGCCATCCGATAGCTGACCGCCACCGCCAGCAGAACGCCATAACCTGCCGCAGCTCCGATCACTCGAGCGGACAGCGCCGCATCCGTCACCCACAGGCCCAGTGTCAGTCCAAGGAACGCCAACGGCAACGTCAGCGCGTCCGGCAACCAGAAATGCCGCCAATCCAGGATCGCCAATGTCAGCAGCAGCCATCCAAGCAAAGCCCATCCAGCCCCCACCAGCCCTGGCGCCAGACCGCAGGCGAGCGCCCCGATCACCGCGCACCCCGCCTCCATGCGCCCGTGCAGCGGTGCAATCTTCCCGCCGCAAGTCCTACACCTGCCCCGCGACAGTAGCGCGCTTATCATCGGGACAAGGTCGACCGCTCCCAGC
Organism: uncultured Novosphingobium sp.; assembly: GCA_946886365.1. Next base: position 5,812 of record CAMPIM010000020.1, on the reverse strand, counting down.
ACTCGCCCGCAGCTATCGCAGGCCGACCGTCCACGCATGACGCCGCGACCCTCGGGCCAACGCAATATCAGCGTTCCCAAAAAGCTGCCCGCGATCGCCCCTGCAACCGCGCCCAGCCCCGCCCACAGCGGATCGATCACAGCGTTCCTTCGACCTTCAGCCCCCGCGCGCCGCTTGTCCCCGCAAAGCCAACCTTCGCCAGCGCATCGCCGAGCGCCGCGTCCGCCGTCTCCACCCGCATCTCGGCAACATAGCGTCCCGACCGCCATATCCGCAGGTTGATCTTCTCCAGCCCAGACTGGCTGACCAGCGGCAGCAGCAACGCCTCGCCATCACAACTCGCCACGCCGGACAGCCCTTGCGTCAGGTTGAGACCCGGGAATTGCCCCGCCAATTGCGCCCGCACCCGACCCTCGGCATGGCCGCAGCGATCGCCGGAGAAATAAGCGGTCACATCCTCCATCGCCAAACTCGCGATCGGCAGCGGCGCAAAGCTGCGCCCGAGCGGCACCGTGCCCGTCACATCATCAATGCCCGCGCGTCCAAAACCCACGGTCAGCGCGCCGCTCAGATCATCCGCCGCGCCCTGCCGCCGCCATATGTCGAACCGCGCCCGCCCCATCAGTAAAGACACCGGCGATAAAGCGGCATTCACCGACCCGACCGGCATCGTGCCCAGCATCAGCTGATCGATCCGCCCGCTCCAAAGCGTCCCTCGCACCTCCCGCGCGGCGACGCCCAGTCGTTCCAGCCCAGAAAGCCCCAGCGCAATCCGCATCGGCATGAACAGGATAAGCCCGAACGCCAATAACAGCACGATCGCAACCCGCGTCCGCCGCGACCAGCCCAGCCGCGTCATTGCCCAGCCCCCCGCACAAGCACCGCCTGCACCGAAACGCTACCCGCCGTCGGGGAAGGCCGCGCGCTCATCGTCTCCACGCGCACGCCCTGCGCCTCCAGCGCCGCAAGCCAGGAAAACAGCGCCACCGGCCGCACAGACGCCATCGCAATCTCGATCCGCGCGCTGCCCTGCGCCTCCGCCCGCTCCAGCGTCAGCCCAGCCTCGCCCGCGCTCTGGCTCACAAGCTGGTCGATCGCCGTCCCGGAACTCGCCGCAACCCGTCGCGGCAATGTCTTGAGCAACTTCACCTTCGCCCGCATCGCCGCATTGCGATCGGTCGCGGCGAGCAGCCCCTCACGCGCCGACCGCTGCGCCGAAGCCAGCGGCCCCACCACGCCCAGCCACAGCACCACCACCGCCAGCAGGGCGAACATCACGCCCAGCATCCATTGCTCGCGCGGCGATCTCTCGCCCCACATGGTTCTTACCGATTCCATCATGATCGCACCGTAATATCAGCCAGCGCTCGCCCGCCCGGATCCTGCGAAGGCGTCGCCGTGATGGTGAAGCCCGCGCTCTGCAACGCCAGCAGCACCGTATTGATCTCATCCACCTTCGCTCCTGCCAGCGTCGCCCGGATCATCCCGTCCGGATCGCGCGACAGCGCCGTCATCGACACGCCCGGCGCCTCCTGCAAGGCGCTCAGCAAGCCCGCAACCGGCGCGGTAAAGGCATAAGCCCCCGCCCCGCGCTCTGCCAGCTGCCGCTCAATCTCCGCCTCGGCCTGCGTCAAGTCACCCGCACCCGGCACCACCTGCCGCGCCAGCGCCAGACTCTCCGCATCCAGATTGCTCGCCGCCACATGCTGCCGCACCAGAACCGTCAACGAAATCATCAGGCTGATGAGCAGGATCAGCCCGCTCATCAGCAGGATGCGACGCAGCACCGCCTTATCAGCCACCCGCCGCACCCGCTTGGCAAAATCCCCCTGCCGCAGGTCCAGCGGAGGCCGCTGCAAAGCCTCAACCGCCCGCGCCTGCAACAGATCGGCAGGCACATCCTCAATCACCGCATCGACCGCCAGCACCGAAGCCAGATCGCCACCAAAAGCAACGTCACTCCCCCGCAACACCGCCTCGCCATCCAGCGCGCCACGCACAAAACCCTCGACAGGCTCCGGCAACAATAACGGCGCAGGCACGATGATGTCCGGGTCCAACCCATGATGCTGCGCCCAGAGCAGCCAATGCTGCATGTCACTCCTCGCCGCGACCGCAACGACATGCGGCCGCGCCGGATCGTCATTCTCATCCCCCGCCGCAAACAGCTGGTCGGAAGGCACGATCCCCCCCGCCAGCGCCGCTAGCCGCACCGCCGCCCGACCCTGCCGTGGCGCAAGCTCAGGATACTCCGCCCAATGCAACGTCACCATCGCAGCAGGCGGCACCAGCATCACCACCGCATCGGCAGGCAACGCCGTCAAGCCGCAAGCGGCCAGCCAGTTTGCCCCCCTGCCGCTCCGCGCCACAGCGCCATCGACAACGCGCATCCACAGCGGCTCGCCCGCTTCGGGCAGCGCCACGATCAGTCCATCCCGCACGCTCACGCGCCGCTTCCCCAGCTACGGCGGATCAACCTCGCCGGGCTCTGCCGGGCATCAATCATCGCCCGCTCCACCACCTGCGTTCCCCCAACGTCCACCGTCACGTCCACCCCGAAAAATCCTGTCGTCAACTTGACCTGATTGGCCGCTTCCTCAAGCGGATTGATGCCTTGGGCAGCAAGCGGCGCCCAGAATTGCACCGTGCTGCCGTAACCCTCGGCGGGCCGCTGCGCCAGATATTGCCGCGCCTGCGTCACGCTCACCTGCCCTTGCAGCAGCATCGCGAACAGCACCGCCTGATAGGGCAGCAGCGTATTGACGTTGATCGGCGACAAATCCGCCGTCGGCAGCGCACACACCCAAGGCCGCGCCAGATCATAGATGGCCGGCGTCACCCCATGCACAGCGCGAAGCTCGCTGGCATCCACCATGAAGCGATTCGCCGTGCGATAGGGCCGCGCCGCCTGCGCATAAACCTCGTCCTCCGCGCCGCCCGGCTGCGGCACGCTGTCGCTGTCGATCCAGTCGGCCAGCGACGCTGCCGCCACCTGCGCCTGCCGCGCATCGACGCCCAGCGCCTGCAACAGCGCCTGAAATTGCGACACGCCGACCGGGCGCACCTTCAAATTGGACTCATTCTCGCCAGCCACCACGCTGTTGAGGTTGAAGCAATTGCCCGCATCACTCACCCGTGCACTCGCCACTCCACCGGGAACAGCGACCGGCTGCGGCGTCCCCATCCAGTTTCCCGCCAACGTCGTCTTGCCCGGATTGGCCTCGACCAGATCACCGATCCGCAACCGCGCCATCTCCGCCCCGGCATCGGCAAAGGCGCGCGCCTGATCCACCGCGCCACTATTCCCAGTCATCCGCGTAGCCAGCGCCAACCGCTCCAACGCCGTAGAGGCAACCACCGCCATCACCGCGACCAGCAGCAATACGGTCAGCAGCGCGGCTCCCCGCTCGCCCTTTTCCCCGGGATCAGGCACCGGCCATCTCCCCTTCCAGCTTCTCCGCAGGCCCCGGCCCGACCAGAAAGCGCAAGGTGACAGGCGCTTCACCCGTGCGCGTCACCGTCATTTCAACAGCGCGCGGCATCAGGTCAGGCTGCGTCGGTATCCACTCGCCACGCCATTCCCCCTGCGCATCGCGAAAGCGCAGCGCGACATCATCCACATGGTCCAGCAGCGTAGCTGGCTCGTCCCCCGCCGCGCCATCGATCTGCGCATAGGTCCGCCGCTCCAGCCGCCCTTGCCGCACCCAATATTCCACCTTCTGCAAGGAAGGCCGGGGCAAATCGCCCAGATTGTCCCAACCGCCACGCACAAACTGCATGACCGGCACGGCCTCACCCTCACGATGCGACCAGAACGCAGGCGCCAGCGTCCCCGTCTCCGTACGGCTGATGCGGGGCACCGCCTGCCCAAGATCGGCCGCCAGCGCGCCGCCGGCCCGCTGCACCGCCGCCATGTCATCCAGCCGCGTCTTGACCTGAGCCTGAGCCGACACGCTATTCCCCAGCAGCAGCACACCCGCCGCCGCCAGCATCGCGAATATCATCAGCGCGACGAGCAGCTCGATCAGCGTGAAACCCGCCTGCGCGCGCCCTTGCCCACTCCCGCCAGTTCGTTCGGACGGACAGCTCATCACTGCACCACCCGCACAAAGCTCAGCACGACCGGCGACGACCCCGCCTGCCCATTCACCGTCAGCTCAACCTGCAACAGCCGCTTATCGTTCGTAGCCTTGACCGCCCGCTCCCAATGCCAGCGCCGCCCGCCATTATCGACATCGCCCTCTTCGCTGCCCAGCGAGGGCGGCGCAGGATCGGTCTGCACCTCCACCATTATGTTGCGTGCGACAATCTGCCCCAGCGCCTTGCTGTCGAGATCGGCCGCCGTCCGCAACGTCACCCCCTGCAACCGCACCAGCGCCAGAGCCGCCAAACTGAACACCGCCAACGCGACGAGCATCTCCAACAGCGTGAAGCCCGCCTCAGGGTTCCCACGCCCCACACCCGTTCGGGCTGAGCCTGTCGAAGCCCTTCCCTTCTTTCGCACAAACCTACCCACCGACAACGACCTTCCCGGCCATATCAACGGTCACGGAAACCCGCTCCGCCTCTCGCGCCAAAGTCACCGTCATGGCGTCAGTCGGCAGCCCGGTCCCATCAAAACCAATCTGTTGCCGCCCATCCTTGCCAACCAGCGCCCGCGTTCCCGCCTTCCAGTTGGCCGTCACGAACGGCTTCTCCTCCAACGGCACCCACTGCGCCCCATCACGGCGCTGAAAGCCATAGCCCGACGCGGAAACCCACACCCCCATCGGCCGCGCGGTAACAACCGCTTCGTCGCGCGCGGCCGCAACGCGCGCGGCAAAGCGGTCGGCATCCTCGACAACCCGCCCGCGCGGGTCCGGCATGGCAAGCACCACCGCAGCCGAGATGAAACCGATGATCGTCAACACGACCATCAACTCGATCAGGGTAAAGCCTTCCTCCGTTCGGTTCGAGCTTGTCGAGAACCGTTCTCGACTCGCGCCCCGTCGCTTCATTCGAAGCCCTGCGGACCGAAGGGAGGCCGAAGCAGCCTTAAAGCTCGCTGGAATAAATATCCGCATTCTCGCTCTCGCCGCCTGGCTGGCCGTCCGCCCCCAGCGAACTGATATCGAACGCCCCCTTCCGTCCCGGCACCGCATAATGATAGGCCCGGCCCCACGGATCATCCGGCAGCTTCTTGATATAACCACCCCGGCGATACCGCTGCGGCTGTGCCAGCGATGCGGGCGGATTGATCAGCGCCTGCAACCCGTCGGTCTGCGAAGGATAGCTCAGATTATCAAGCCGATACTGCTCCAGCGCCTGCTCGATCGTCGCAACATCCGCCTTCGCCTTCTCCACTCGCGCGGTGTCGGTCGCCGGAATGACATTGATCGCCACGATCGTCGCCAGCAACCCGATGATGACGATCACCACCATCAGCTCAACCAGTGTGAAGCCATTTTCGATCGGCCGACGAACCAACCCCTCCCCGTTCGGGCTGAGCTTGTCGAAGCCCTTTTCTTTTGAGGTAAAGGAATGCCCTTCGACAGGCTCAGGGCGAACGGAGTCTGGCTTCAATCTAGACATAATCACTCCTCAAGCCCCCGTAAGACTCTGCAATTGCAGGATAGGCAGCAGGATCGACAAGATAATCACCGCCACGATCCCACCCATCAAAATGATGATCACCGGCTCCAGCATCGCCAGCGCGGCGGAGGTGAAGCTGTCAAACTCCCGCTCCAGATAGTCGGCCGCCCGTTCCAGCATGGTATCCAGCCGCCCCGCACTCTCCCCACTCGCCGCCAGATAGACCAGCAACGGCGGAAAC
>CAMPIM010000019.1 GCA_946886365.1 uncultured Novosphingobium sp. | reverse complement strand
CAAGCCTTCGGGCGAGATCATCGAAACGCCGATCATCTCGAACTTCAAGGAAGGTCTGACCGTCCTTGAATACTTCAACTCGACCCACGGCGCCCGTAAGGGTCTGGCCGACACCGCGCTCAAGACGGCGAACTCGGGTTACCTGACCCGCCGTCTGGTCGACGTGTCGCAGGATTGCACCATCGTCGAGGAAGATTGCGGCACCGAAAAGGCGCTGGAGATGAAGGCCATCGTCCAGGGCGGCTCGGTCATCGCCTCGCTCGGCGAGCGCATCCTGGGCCGCACCACGGCGCAGGACATTGTCGACAGCAAGGATGGCAGCATCGTCATTCCGATCGGCACCCTGCTCGATGAGCCCATGATCGCGCAGATCGAGGCTATCGGCACCCAGGCGGTGAAGATCCGCAGCCCGCTGATCTGCGAAAGCCGGATGGGCGTGTGCGGCAAATGCTACGGCCGTGACCTCGCCCGTGGTACGCCGGTCAATATCGGTGAAGCGGTCGGCGTCATCGCGGCGCAGTCCATCGGTGAACCGGGTACGCAGCTTACCATGCGTACCTTCCACATCGGCGGCGCGGCGAACTTCAACGAAACGTCGAACCTGGAAGCCCTGTCGGACGGCACGATCGAGCTGCGCGACATGCCGACCATCACCGACAAGAATGGCCGCCGCCTGTCGCTCGCCCGCAATGGCGAGATCGCGATCATCGACTCCGAAGGCCGCGAACGCGAAACGCACCGCCTCCCTTACGGCGCCACCATCCTGTTTGCGGATGGCGATGCTGTGAAGAAGGGCGAGCGCTTTGCCGAGTGGGATCCGTTCACCATGCCGGTGATCACGGAAAAGCCGGGCATCGTGAAATATGTCGACCTGATCGACAACAAGACGCTGACCGAGCAGACCGACGAAGCGACCGGCATCGCCCAGCGCGTCGTCATCGAGCATCGCGGTTCCGCCCGTACCAAGGAAGATCTGCGTCCGCGCCTCACCCTGCTCGACGATCAGTCGGGCGAAGCCGCTCGCTACATGCTGGCGGTGGGTGCGACCCTGTCGGTCGATGATGGTGCACAGGTGCAGGCCGGTGACGTGCTGGCGCGTGTCTCTCGCGAAGCCGCGAAGACCCGCGACATCACCGGCGGTCTGCCGCGCGTCGCCGAACTGTTCGAAGCCCGCAAGCCCAAGGACAATGCGATCATTGCCAAGGTGTCGGGCCGCGTCCAATTCCTCAAGGACTATAAGGCGAAGCGCAAGATCGCCATCGTCCCTGAAGATGGCACCGATTCGGTCGAGTATCTGATCCCCAAGAGCAAGGTGATCGACGTTCAGGAAGGCGACTTCGTGAAGCGCGGCGATAACCTGATCGGCGGGTCGCCTGATCCGCACGACATTCTGGAAGTGCTGGGTATCGAGCCGCTGGCCGAATATCTGGTCGCGGAAATCCAGGAAGTCTATCGCTTGCAGGGCGTGAAGATCAACGACAAGCACATCGAAACGATCGTTCGTCAGATGCTGCAAAAGGTCGAGATCATCGAATCCGGCGACACCACCCTGCTGGTGGGCGAGCAGATCGATCGCGAGGAAATGGACGAGATCAACAGCAAGCTGGCACCAGGCTTCCTGCCTGCCGCTGGCAAGCCGGTGCTGCTCGGCATCACGAAGGCGTCGCTTCAGACCCGCAGCTTCATCTCGGCGGCCTCCTTCCAGGAAACGACCCGCGTCCTCACGGAAGCGGCGGTTCAGGGCAAGAAGGACACGCTGGTTGGTCTGAAGGAAAACGTCATCGTCGGCCGCCTCATCCCGGCGGGCACGGGTGCGGGCATGAACCGCATGCGCGTCGCCGCTTCGTCGCGTGACGCGGCGATGCGGGCCGCGTTGCGGGCCTCTAGCCAGATCGACCTGATCGCGCCCAAAACCGCTGCTCAGGAGCATGCCGCCGAACTGGCGCAAGGTCCTGAGGCAGCGATCGGCGACGATCCGTTGGCCTCCGTCCAGGGTGAGGATTTCACCACCCAGGATCTCGACTGACGCTTTGAAATGAAGGGGGTCGCTTCCTATCTTGGAAAGCGGCTCCCAGCCCACCAACCCGACGAGGGAAGGTGAAAAAGCCCGCCGGACACCTTAATTGGTCCGGCGGGCTTTTTGCGACAGGTGCTGCGCAATTTTGACCATAAGCCAATCGCAACCCACTTGACCTATCCGCCAAGCGGGCCTATTTGCGCGCTTCCGATGCGATTAACCGTCGCCTTGGTGCCCGATCCTCTAATGGTAAGAGAGCGGACTCTGACTCCGTCAATCAAGGTTCGAATCCTTGTCGGGCATCCAAACATTCGGCAATCTAGAAAATTTAAACCATGTATGAACTTGGCCATCGCCTTCTCTGGCCGATCGCTGGTGTTTGGCGGAGGCATTGGGCTTGATGACTGATCGTGGCCGAAGCAAAGGGTCGAGGGGCTCCTAACGCGATCCCTGCTCAGCCTGGGCAGACTTGCATCCGCTTTAATCGCCTGATGTATGGCCGCAGCCAAGAGCTCCTGCTCCCGACTCCAATTACCGTCACGCAGCCGGGCGAAGCCCTCTCACCTCCTCGGGAGTGATGGTCTTGGCAAGATTGATCAGAGATTTGACGGCAAAAGCCTTGAGCTGCGGCATCTTGGCCTCCCACGGTTTGCCATATCCCGCCAATATCGTTGACCCTTCGATGGACGTGTTGATGAACAGGGTCACGATGTCGACTTCCTCCGGGGAAAGCGCCGGGTTGAGTTCGGCGACATAGGACGCCATCAGATTGTGCATATACTGATTGACCATCTCGACCCGTTCCGCGACGAACTGATTGTGGTTCGCCATCGCCCACAATTCGGTAAACAGATGGGTCATCTTCTTCGTCTTCGTTTCGTCGAAGGTGCCCCCGATGACCAGCGCGAGCGCTTCTTCGGCAGGTAAGCCCTTGTTGGTGAGGCTGACTCTCGCTTCGCCCACGGTGGGGCTCAGCAGTTCGTCCAGCAGCACCTGAACCAGCATTTCCTTACGCGGGAAATGACGGCTCACATTTCCGACCTTCATCCCACATTCAGCAGCAATCCGGCGAAGGGTGAAGGCCGATGCGCCCTCATCGACGAGGACGTGCAACGCGGCCTTGAGGATTGCATCGACCGTGTCGGAACCCCGGGAATATACTCCCGGGCGAGGAGGAGCGACAAGCTTGGCCTTTTTCACCTTAAGATCAGTCATACTTCCCCGTAGCGCTGATTTGAATTGATGAAAAGTTCTGCTCGCATGTCATCTGACCATTCAGCTTACGAAAAGTCGATAGCGTTATTCACCGTTCGCAACATGGTTATCAAAGGGCTCCCCGCTCCAACTTTTCGCCGTCCTGCAACAAAGGTTGCACGCGCGGAAGGCCTTTAAGCAACCATGATCAATAGTCACCGCAGAACGTAATGGTCCGAAGCGCGACCCTGCGATCACCGCCGCCATCAGGACGTTGACATACGACAACTTTTAGTCAAGCATTTCTGGTGATCTGCAGCGATAAGCCTGTGTAAAATCCATCTTGTTTGCAAAGGACCCTTAAAGACATGACGCTCAACCGGGTAACCGACACGGCACTCGACCCTTTGTTTCTAAATCGCTGGTCGCCACGCGCCTTTGATGGCTCCGTTATGCCCGCTGACGATCTGCGCACCATATTGGATGCCGGACGCTGGGCGCCCTCTTCCTTCAATTATCAGCCCTGGCGCTTTCTCTATGCGACGCGTGACGATGCCGCCAATTGGGGGCGCTTCCTCGATCTGCTGATTCCGTTCAACGCGATCTGGGCCAAGGAAGCCTCGGTGCTTTTGTTCATCCTGAGCGAAACGACGATGGGATCGCCGGAAAAGCCCAGCCATTCGCACAGCTTTGACGCTGGCGCCGCCTGGTCGGGCATAGCGCTGCAATCGACCCTGATTGGCTATCACGCCCATGGCATGGTCGGGATCGATATGGACAAAACCAGGGCGGAACTGGGCGTTCCGGACGGGTTCCGGATAGAGGCCGCCGTAGCGATTGGCCGCATGGGCGACCCCGCGTCTCTTCCGGAAAAGCTGCAGGCGCGCGAAGAACCCAGCAACCGCAAGCCTCTCGAAGAGATTGCCTATTCCGGCAACTTCCGCGGCTAACTTGAAACTGCGACGCCGGTCATTGATCGACAAGCGTTGTTATAAAAGTTGGGGGAGGCACCATGTACCTCCCCCTTTCACCTGATCCAGAAGCCTTCACGCGCTGAATGTCACGAGATGATCGCTCACATTTGCACGCGTGACGACCACACGCCTCACATGAGTTGAACCACCTCGATCAAATTGCCTTCGACGTCTTTGACAAAGGCAACATGTACGCCATGTTCGGGCTCCGGATGAGCAGCCACGACCACAACACCCCCTGCGGCGGCGGCACTTTCCACGAACCGGTCGATATCATCGGCGATGAACCCCAGGATAACCGACTCCGTGGCCGATTTTTCCACGTCGAGGAATTTCGTCAGCGTGAAGTTCCCCGTGCCCGGCGGATTTGACTTGAAGTACAGTTCCCGAATGGGACGCCCTGCGATCTCCGCATCGGCCTGCGCTTCCTCGACCAGGCCGCATACGGCGCCATAGAAGGCCCCAACCTTGTCAAGATCTTGCACGATCAGTTTGGTGAAGCCTAAAGGAACTACTTTATTCACATCTGACATATTCATCGCTCTTCATTATTAAGCATATTCAACCCTTCGGAACTTCAAGTCATTTTCCGAATGAGTAGCGCAGACGAACCCCGTACATTCTGGGTTCGCCGTATAATGTCGAAGTAAAGAACTGACTGTTATAGGTGTTGCTGTTGCTGACGCGATACAGCTTGTTCGTGAGGTTGGTTGCGTAGAAGCCTACGTCCACGCGGCTACCTGCAACATTCCGCCAATCGAGCGACAGGTTCAGCGTTCCGAATGGCTCAAGCCGCTCGCCCGGCTGATCCGCAGGAAGGCTGGTGCCCGCCGTATGCTGCGCCGACGTGTGTGAATAGTTGACGAACATCGCAAGCGTACCGAGATCGGCGCCAAGCGGCTGCTCCGCGGACACGTGGAAGCTGTAGATATATGGCGACACATATTGGAACGGTATGCAGGTCAGATTCACAGTCGCCGGAGCACTGATGATATTGCCGGTGCAGTCCTCGGTCGGGCTGCTCGGTGCGAACTCATATTTCTTATATTTGGCATCTGTATAGCTGAACGTACCACCGATCTCGACACCCGGAATCGGTCGCAGCGACGCTTCCGCCTCTATGCCCTGGATGCGCGCATCCGCCGACAGAACGCGTGCGCCAGCGGCCCCAGTGTCGGGATTGAAGTCACCAGTCGCGCGCTGAATACCCTTATAGGTCAGATAATAATAGGCGGCGTTCAGGCGAAGCGGCATGCCCCCCAGTCGCACATCCGACTTGAAGCCCGCTTCATAGGATGTGACGAACTCCGGCGGGAAAGTGCGGGTGGTGGTAAACACCGCATTGGCGTTTATGCCACCGGCCTTGTAGCCACGGCTAATCTTGCCGTAGACGAGAAGCTCGGGCGAGAATCTGTAATCTACACCAATGTTCCAGGTCGGCTCATTGGTCTTCAGATTCGCCTCAAATGAGCAACCGGCGGCGTCTGGTGCGATCGTATTGTCGGCGAAGCAGAAGAATGCCCCTGGAGCGATTACCTGATACAGACCCGCCGAGCCGCTGACCCTATCCCAAGTGTACCGAATACCGCCAGTGACCTTGAGGTTCTGCAACGCAGGCGAAACCAGTCCCAAATCCAGCGTCGACTGTGCATATAGCGCTTTCGACGTATTGGTGATCGCATATCTTATGTCATACACGCCGCAAACCAATGGGTTGCCCGTGAACAAAGCTGGACAGAAACCAGTAGCACCCGCCCCCTGGGTCCCGGCCGGACGCTGATCATAGTAGAATGCGCCTGCGGTAAAGGTGAGCAGTTTGTCAAACAAATCGCCCTGAAGCTGCAATTCCTCGGTGAAAACCTTGATATCATCTCGCGGCAGACGCGTTGGTGAAGCATTATCGTAGATGACCGGAGTACCGTCACCGGGCAAAGTAACTACGCCGGGAGCCGGATAGCTTCTTGGATCGCCATCATCGAACTGGAAGATGGTGCCATCACTGTCGACGCTATATGTCGTCTTGAAGCGTTGATAGCTGACGATGTTACGCAGCGTCAGTTCTTCGTTCAGATTAAGCGTCGAAGTATTGGTGACACCCCAGGTCTTCGTCCTTTGAAACGAATTGGTGCCATGCGCTGTTTGTCTGGGTCCACGAGCATCTGCTTCCGCGCTAGCCGCCCTGTAGACGTCGCACGATGCGCTAAAGCCAGGGATTGTCGGTCCTTCAACGCAGAAAGGAAGGCCGACAAAACTCGTGGCCGCCAGTCCCGCAACGTTAAGCTGCGTGTTGACCGTACCGGTCCCATGGGTCCGGGAATTCGCCCCATAGGCCATGGTATAATTTTCGAAAGTCTCGGTCGGCCGCAGCGTCAGTCCAACGCGCCCGGAATACCAGTGCAAATTATCGCGATCGGTGTTCCAGACGACATCCCGCGTGTAGCCATCCCGATCCTGATAGGCTCCGGCCACCCGCAGCAGGACCTTGTCATCCACGATCGGGACGTTGATCGCGCCTTCAAGTTCCTTGTTGTCGTAATTACCGAACTTGCCCTGAACATAGCCTTCAAAGTCGTTCGTTGGCTTTTTGGGAACGAGCAGCACCGCGCCGCCAGTCGTGTTACGTCCGAACAAGGTTCCTTGCGGGCCGTTCAGGACCTGGACATTCTCCAGATCTACGAAATTACCGGCACCACCTTGTTGAGGAATGGAGATCGGCGCGGGCAGCGGCACTTCGTTCAGATAAACGACCACGCCAGGCGACGCCTGAAAGGTCGCACCCTGTCCTCGGATCGTAAAGCTTTGCGCTTCACGTGACGGATTGCCATTGTTGCCGACCACCAGAGACGGAACCGTCGCCTGCAAATTTTGCGGCTGCGTTATGCCTTGCTGCTGGAGACGCTCGGGCGAAAATGCCGTGATCGCGATGGGAACGTCCTGCGCGCGCTCGTCACGGCGCTGCGCGGTAACGACGATTTCATCCGGGGCCGAGTTCACGCTCGAACCAGCAGCCGATTGGGCCTGTGCCTGCGCGGCACCGGCAATCCACAGCGCCGTCATGCCGGACGCATAAAGAATCCTCATTCCATTTTGAACTGATCGCATCATTGCTACTCCCCTTTTGTAGCAATGCCCTATCTACCCAGGACATCGCGGCAACTGGCACTGTCGTATTTACCGGTTCGTCGGCGATCGGGATTTATGTTCTTCCAATCAGCGCTTTGGCTGACCGATCCCAATTTCGCCCGTGTAATAGTTGACGTATTTCAACCATTGTCAAGGCGAAATCATTGCGGCCCACTCCCACGGAAAATTACATTTATGGCTGGCATCATGGGCGGCACGCAGGCATCGCACACCCCGAAACGCAAATGGCGAGCCGTTCCCGGCCCGCCATTCGTTTGCACCTTATGATATGCGGACGATCCGCTATCAGGCCGCGAGCGGCGCCTCGTCCATGTCAGCCGGAATGTTCGTCGGACCGTTCACGGCGAACACCTGGCTGAGCATGCCGATGAACGCGCGATCGGTCAGCGGATCGGTCGGCGTTTCGAACTGAGCGCCACGGTTGCGGGCTTCGTCCATCAGCATGTTCAAAGCCTGGTCGTGCGTGATGTCGTCCGTGTGGTCGAACGTCCGCTTCAGGTCGGCCATGTCCATGAACACTCGTGCGCCCCAGTGAACCAGCAGGCGCACTTCATCTGCCGGCAACTGCTGATTGACCACGCCGTTGGTCTCGATCCGCCAACCGCCTTCGACCGTCGGATCGGGTGCCATCACGCTGCTGATATCCAGACCTTCGGAACGACGCATCGCAAGCGGGCCGGTCGCCTGAGCGTGGTGGAACATCATTTCGTTCTCGGCAACGACCGCGCGACCCCACATAGGCGCGGTGATCTGCTTGGGTTCGCCGCGCGGACCGTCCGGCCAATAGTTGAATCCGCCGCCGATATTGCCCTTATAATACCAGCCGGTGACCTGCATCTTCTTGCTCCGCCACTGCTCGAACAGGCGCGACTTGGCCATCGTCAACAGAAGCCAGATCGGCGTGTTTTCCATGGTCATGCCACGGAAGACCGTGCCGTCGAGATGCGGCGGCCCACCGATAAGGGTCGGCCCCTGAATGTTGATCAGAAACGTCTCTGGCTCAGCATATTTCGCGCCCCAATAGTTGCGCGACATTTCGAGGAACTTGGAGTTATAGTAGCAATCGTTCAGTTCAGGATAGAAGCATACACCCTGACGGGCGATGTATCCACGGAACGTTCCGCTGCCTTGCAGGATCATGTCCCAGGTGAGGGTCATGCCTTCAGGAATTACGCCACCCACTGCGGCGACGACTTCTTCGGGAGACTTGAAGTTTTCGGCGAGGATGAGCGGCCATGGGCCATTCTCCCGCACAACCTTGAATATCCGCTGACGCTGATCTTCCGTATAGGCGTTTTCGATCACGTAAGGCGGCGCTACCGGACGGAACTGGTCGGCAAAATCGGTAGTCATCAGGCACTCCATTGATAAACTGGACGTCGTCTCACTCCAATCGCCCGGAAATGCCGTTGGCCCGCCGCGATTCGAGGGGATGCGCTAACCGGATGTTGGACCATAAGTTGACGATCGTCAACTGTGTCAAAAATTAGAAATATGTAATGATGGCGCATTGTTCCGCCTGAGCGGAAATTGGCCGATTCCCCGTCGAAATCCCTTGGATGGTACAAGCGAACGCCGCCGCGGAGTCAGGCTGACCGATGTTCACCCGGGGAACGCCCTGCCCTAACGGCCCCTAGGCCCTGTTGATCGCGGGCTCAGCGCATCGCGCATCGCGACGCTTGAGTTGATGCGCGCTACGCCGGGCATCCGGGACAGGATTTCACTGTGGATGATCTCATAGGCGGCAACGCTTTCCGTTTCGACGCGCAGCCAATAGTCGGTCCCGCCCGTCATCAGGAAACATTCGCGGATCTCCGGACATTGCCTGACGGCATGTTCAAAACGTGCCAGATAATCTTCGGTCTGCCTGTCGAGCGTCACCTGCACCAATATGTTCACGCTATTCTCGCCGACCCGCAGAGGGCTGGTCAGCACCGTATAGCCGCGAATGACCCCCGCATCTTCCAGCAGCTTGATCCGTCGGTGACAGCTTGACGGCGACAGCCCGACTTCCTCGGCAATCTCGGAATTGGGACGTCTCGCATTGAGCCTTAGCAAGCGCAGGATCGCGCGATCCGTCTGATCCAGTCCTACGGCCATTTCGCCCAATTCCTTCGCACATTCTCTCAATAATATCGAAATTATAGAACATACTGCGTCACTTTGGGAGAAAAAGGCACAATCCCCCCTCTACAAAATGCATGAGGGGGATCGCTAAATGGGATCGCGGGATTGCGCGGGCGCGGTGTTACGCATCGACTTGGACGCCCTTGTGGAAAACTACCGCATCATCGCGCGCCGCGTGGCACCTGCGGAGGTGGCTGGCGTGGTGAAGGCTGATGCTTATGGCACTGGCGCTTCGGCGGTAGCGTCCGCCTTGCTGGAAGCGGGTTGCCGCCATTTCTTCGTGGCGCAACTGAACGAGGCGCTGGCGCTCAAACCTGACCTCCCCGACCCGGTCCAGCTTTTCGTGCTGAATGGCCTCCAGCCCGGAGCCGAACGGCAGTGCCTGGACGCGGGCGCGACGCCCGTCCTCAATTCCCTCGATCAGATCAGGCGCTGGTCGGGCCTCGCGCAAGCAACGGGCCGCCCCCTTCCCGCAGCGCTTCAGATCGACAGTGGCATGTCACGGCTCGGCCTTTCCCCGGAAGACGCGAAGGCGATCCTTGCTGACCGATCGCTCCTGAACGGCATCGACCTCGTGCTCATCATGAGCCACCTTGCCTGCGCCGACGATCCCTCTTCCGCCTTCAATGACAGGCAGGTCGCCGCCTTCAACGATTTTGCCCGCCACTTCCCCGATGTGCCGCGTTCGCTGGACAATAGCGGCGGCAGTTTTCTCGATCACCCTCATTATGAGGTCGTGCGCGCCGGGATCGCGCTTTACGGCGGGGCGCCGCAGGACGGGTTCAATCCCATGCGCCCGGTCGTTTCGCTGGAGGCGCGGATCGCGCAGCTACGCACTGTCACTCCCGGAACAGGCGTTGGATATGGCCTCTCCCACACGGCAGAGCGCGTATCGCACATCGCAACCATTCCTGTCGGCTACGCGGACGGCTGGCCACGCCATCTCAGCAACCGTGGGGCGGCCTTCATCGGCAATATCAGGGTGCCGATCGTCGGCAGGGTGTCGATGGACAGTATCACGCTCGACGTGACGGACGTTCCCGACATGCTGCTCTATCCCGGCGCGCCAGTCGAACTGCTCGGCCCCCATCAGTCGATCGACGATGTCGCGGCCGACGCGGGCACCATTTCGTACGAAATCCTCACCCAACTCGGCCACCGATACGCCCGTGAATATCACGCCGCGCAGGCCATCGAGCAAAAGCGGAGTATGACAGCATGAAGGTCGCCATTCTGGGAAGCGGGGTCATCGGCGTGACTTCGGCCTGGTATCTCGCCAAAGCGGGCCATGAAGTCGTCGTGATCGACCGGCAGCCCGGCCCGGCCCTTGAAACCAGCTTCGGCAACGCCGGAGAGATTTCGCCCGGCTATGCTTCGCCCTGGGCTGCACCGGGCATACCGATGAAGGCGCTGCGCTGGCTGTTCATGCAGCACGCGCCGCTCATCCTTCGCCCGACCTTCGATGCCGCCATGTGGCGCTGGATGGTGGCCATGCTCGGCAACTGCACGGAAAAGGCCTATGCCGTGAACAAGAGCCGCATGGTGCGCCTGGCCGAGTTCAGCCGCGACCAACTCATCACGCTCCGCCACGAAACCGGCATAGCCTATGATGAACGGACCCAGGGCACGCTCCAGCTGTTTCGAGAACACAAGCAAATGGACGGCATCGGCAAGGATGTAGCCGTGCTGAAGGCAGATGGCATTCCCTTCGAAGTGCTCGACCGGTCAGGCTGCATCGCGGCCGAACCGGGCCTTGCTAACAGCCAGTCGCCGATCGTGGGCGGCCTGCGCCTGCCCAATGACGAAACCGGCGACTGCTTCAAGTTCACCAACGCTCTTGCCCTCATGGCAAAAGCGGCGGGCGTCACTTTTCTGCACGACCACAAGATCAAGCGGCTCGTCACGGATAAAGGCGCGATCGATCATGTCGAAACCGACAAGGGACTGATCAAGGCAGATGCGTTCATCGTCGCGATGGGCAGCTATTCCCCGCTGCTGGTGGCGCCGCTGGGGATCAAGCTGCCGGTCTATCCGGTGAAGGGCTATTCGATAACCGTTCCCATAACCGATGCGGAACGCGCCCCTGTTTCCACGCTGCTGGATGAAAGCTTCAAGGTGGCGATTACGCGGCTGGGCGACCGCATCCGGGTGGGCGGCATGGCAGAGCTTTCAGGCTTCTCGACAAACCTCCCGGACAAGCGTCGCGACACGCTGGAATATTCGGTTGAGTCCTTATTTCCGGCGTCCGGCAATCTTGGCCATGCCAGCTTCTGGTCGGGCCTGCGTCCCATGACGCCGGACGGCACGCCTGTTATCGGCGCTACGCATATCCCGAACCTCTATCTGAACACCGGCCATGGCACGCTTGGCTGGACCATGGCCTGCGGGTCCGGACATGTGATCGCGGACATTATTTCCAACCGGAGACCGGCGATCGAAACGGCCGATCTTTCCATAGCCCGATATCGCTGACGCTTGCGCGGCGCATACGACATGGAGCCGTCGTCTCGCATATCTACGCGACGACGGCGCCCATTGCCCTAAAGATCGCTGGCCCGGCTCAAGCTTTACGCAGCCGCCGCTGCGCTGTGTTGACCCGCAATCCAGGCGAATACCATGGCCGGACCTAACGTAGCGCCTGCACCAGGATAGGTCCTGCCCATGACCGGGGCAGCGCAATTGCCTGCGGCGTACAGCCCTTCGATGACGCTGCCATCCGCGCGCAGCACCCGCGCATGTTCGTCGGCCATCAGTCCCCCCTTGGTACTCAGGTCACCGGGGTAAAAGCGCGTCGCGTAAAATGGTGCCTTGTCGATGGGGCCGAAGGATGGGTTCGGCTGATTGCCGGGATCGCCATAATATTGGTCGTACACATTGTCGCCACGACCGAAATCCTCATCGACCCCGGTCTTCGCCATCGCGTTTACGCGCTCGACCGTCCGGTTGAGGCCCGCCGCATCGATCCCGATTTTCGCGGCAAGCTGGTCAAGCGTCGGCGCCTTGACGAAAAAGCCGTTTTTCACCAGTTCCCCGTTCATCCCCGGCGGTGTGCCCCCGAAGAAATAACGACTGCGATAGCGCGCATCGAAGATCAGCCAGCTCGGCACCGCCGCCACGGTCTTGTCACGGTCCAGCATGGCCCGCCCCGCGTTGACATAGGACGCTGCCTCATTCGTGTAGCGCTGCCCCGAAGAATCGACGATGATCGATCCGGGCAAGGTGCGTTCCCAGATGCCGACATTGATGGTGCCGTTCGGCAGGATCGACACGGGATACCATGTGGCAGCATCCATCAGGGCGAGTTCGGCACCCACCTCCGCGCCGATCTGGTGCGCATCGCCGGTATCGCCGGGGCTGGCCGGGCTCCATTCGCCGCTGACATCCTGAAATTGCCTGCGATACTCGCTGTTCTTCGCAAATCCGCCGGTGGTCAGCAGCACGCCGCGCGGCGCCATGATCCGCCGTTCGGCCTCCCCCTCGCCGATCACGACGCCCACCACTTTATCGCCATCCTGGATCAGCGACTTGAGCGGGCTATCCAGAAGGACGGGTATGCCCAGGCGCTGAACGATGACCATCAGCTGCCCCATCAATGTCCCGCCCAGGCACAACGGTTCGCGCCCGCGTACACGCCAGGCGGCCGTGCGCGCGATGATACCCATGAACCTGGAGAACGCCTTTAACGACCGTAGCATCACCGGTATCACGGGCGCGTCGTCGGTGCCCATTACCATTGATGGCATGTCCGATTTGCGCATCGTATTGAGCCAGTCGCCCAGCTTTTTGCCGTCGAAGTTTACGCCTTCCAGCGTCCGGCCCACGCGCGCGCCCGGCTGATCCTGATGATAGTCGGGGTATCTTGGTGCCCGGACCCAGCCAAGGCCCTGCTGTTCCAGGGCCAGCACCATCTGCGGACCAACATTCAGATAGGCGGTCTTGCGCTCTTTGCTGCTCGCCGGGCCGACATCTCCGATGGTCGCTTCCATATAGGCAAGCGCTGCCTCGAAACTGTCTTCCACCCCGTCCCGCTCCATCAGCGGATTATTGGGTATCCAGACCCCGCCGCCAGACAGGGCGCTCGTCCCGCCCCAACGGTCGGTTTTCTCGATTACCAGCGGATTGAGGCCGTTCAACTTGGCGGCAATCGCACCGACCAGGCCACCTGCCCCACTTCCCACGACAATGAAATCAGCCTGATAATCGCGCAACGCTTTGCCCCTGTTTGTGTATTTGCCCAGGATTCCGCTGCATAGCGACGCTTCCCGACATGCAGCGTCTATAGCTATCCGACGCCGCAAGTGAAGCGTAAGGGATAAATGGCGCTGCTGTACTTCCACAGGAGCGTCAATATAATCGCTGATGCCTGTTCGTCAGGTCTGCCCCGCCCAACATTTCCAATAAGTTCCAGGAGAGTGAGAATGTCCGATAATCGGCTGAACGGAAAGGTCGCAGTGATAACGGGCGGGGGTGATGGCATTGGCCTCGGCGTCGCTCGACGTTTTGCGCGCGCGGGCGCGGCGGTGATCATCGCCGAATTCGATGCAGGCAAGGGAACGGCTGCGGCAGATGCGATTGTCGCAGAGGGCGGCCGGGCGCGCTTCGTGCGCACCGACGTTACGGATCGCGCGCAGATGGAGGCGGCCGTGGATGCGGCTGTCGATCAGTTCGGCAGCATCGATATATTGGTCAACAACGCCTATCGCGGCCGGGGCTTTGCCCGCGCCGAAGCGATGGGCGACGAATATTTCCATGAATCCTTCGACATCAACCTGTTCGGTCCCAAATGGGCGATGATGCGCGCCTTTCCTCATATGAAGGCGAACGGCTGGGGGCGGATCATCAGCCTCTGTTCCCTGAACGGCGTCAACGCGCATATGGGGACTGCCGATTATAATGTGGGCAAGGAAGCGCTTCGCACGCTTACCCGCACCGTGGCGCGGGAATGGGCCGGTTTTGGCATCTGCGCCAACATCATTTGCCCGGGCGCCGCATCCGCCTCGTTCAACCATTTCAAAGCACTTCAGCCCGAACTCGCCGCCGATGCCGAGCGCGCCAATCCGATGGGACGCATGGGCGACCCGGAAAAGGACATTGGCGGCGCAGCCTTGTTCCTGGCCAGCGAGGACGCGCGCTATGTCACCGGCAACACGCTGTTCGTGGACGGCGGAGGTCACATCAACGGCGTCAACTGGGTGCCCGATCTGCCCTGAGACGCCAGGATGGATCGACCGTGCCTGCCCGCCGACTGACGCCCAGTCGCGAATGTAGCGTAGAATAATCCAGATTCTGTGAGATCATGGTCGGCATGGGGATGAACCGCAAGGCGGAGGGTAGGATGAAGGCGGTGCTCGCGATCGATCAGGGGACCACATCCACCCGATCGCTGTTGATCGATGAAACAGCCACCGTGCGGAGCGCCGCGCAAATCGACCTGAAACAATATTATCCCGCCGACGGATGGGTCGAACATGATCCCGAAGCGATATGGCGCGACGTCGTGGCGACCGCGCGCGAGGCGTTGGACGAGGCGCATCGCACGGGGCTGGACGTTACCGCCATCGGGATCGCCAATCAGCGCGAAACCTGCCTGCTGTGGGACCGTGAAAGCGGACAGCCCATCCATCCGGCCATCGTCTGGCAGGACAGGCGCGGCGCGGACCTTTGCAGCCGGTTCATCGCGGATGGCCTCGAACCTGAAGTCACCAGCCGCACCGGCCTTCTGCTCGATTCCTACTTCACCGCCAGCAAGCTTGCCTGGCTGCTCGAAACAATCCCCGGTGCGCGCGACCGCGCGGAAAAGGGGCAACTGGCCTTCGGCACCATCGACTGTTTCCTGCTGTGGCGCCTGACAGCGGGAAAGGTGCATGCGACCGACGCAACCAACGCCAGCCGGACCTTGCTGTTCGACATTGCCAAGATGGCATGGTGTCCGGATCTGTGCCGAATGTTCGGCATCCCGATGCAGATATTGCCTGAAGTGCGTGAGAATGATTGCCTCTTCGGGACATCGGACAAGAATATCCTGGGCGTATCGCCGCCCATCGCTGGAATGGTCGGGGATCAACAGGCCGCGTTGATTGGCCAGGGGTGCCTGGACCGGGGCGGCGCAAAGGTCACGCTGGGAACTGGCGGGTTCGCGATGCTGAACACGGGAGAGCAGATCTGCCGATCGAAGCACCGGATGCTGTCCACCGTCGCCTGCCATTCCAATGGAAGCGTCAGCTACGCGATCGAAGGGGCTTTCTTCGTCGCGGGCGCGGCCGTCAGATGGACACGAGACAAGCTAGGCCTGGTCGCCACGGCAGCCGAGGCCGAATCCATGGCGCGGTCCTTGCCCGACAATGGCGGCGTCTATCTCGTCCCCGCCTTTGTCGGCTTGGGCGCTCCACACTGGAACCCGCATGTAAGGGCCATGCTGACGGGAATGACCTTCGCCACGGGTCCTGAACATATCGTGCGTGCGGCGCTGGAATGCGTTGCCTATCAGAGCGCGGACCTGCTGAACGCCATGGCGCTCGACAGCGCCGTGCAGCCTGACGAGCTTAAAGTGGATGGCGGAATGGTGGCCAACGACTGGTTGTGCCAGTTCCTAGCCGACATACTGGACCTCACCATCATAAGGCCCGCCAACATCGAGACCACGGCACTGGGCGCCGCCTTTCTCGCCGGAGCGGCAACGGGCGTCTGGACGGCGCTCCCCGAAGCCGTGTCGTGCGTAACGCCCGACCGGCGGTTTAGCCCAACACTACCCGCTGTTCAGAGAGATCAGCTTATCGCCGGTTGGCGCGGCGCGGTTTGCCAGGCCATCTACCGCTGAGGAAGACAGATGTCGGCCACCCACCATCTCAGCGACGCGCCAGCAAAGCGCCCTACCCCTGAACGCGAAGACCCGCCGCACTGATCCGCCAACGCGCAGGCTTCGTCATTGTCCGACGTGTCGCCGGTCACCCCCACCGCGCCGACCGGCACACCCGTGCCATCGACGACGATGACGCCGCCCGCCGCTGGAACCACGCCATGGGGCGCGATCGGCCCGAGCGACGCGATGAAGGTCGGCCGTTCGGCTGCCATGTCGCCGATCTTGTGCGACGAAACACCAAGGCCGAGCGCACCCGCAGCCTTGGCGCAGGCAATCTGCGGCCGCAGCGTGGATGCCCCATCCTGCCGCTGGAAGGCGAGAAGATGCCAACCGGCATCCAGGACAGCGATGCTGAGCGGCTTCAGCCCGATTTCGCGGCCATCAACGATTCCAGAAGGAAAGAAATAGTGCGCCTACGTCACTCGAACACGTGACTCCAACCGCTGGGGCCGGTGCGGATCATTATGAAGCTGCTTCATATGTTGGTGATCCGACCGGCCCTGCCTTGATCTTAGAACTTGAAGTTGCCCGTCAATCCAAACTCGCGTGGGTTGGTCACGTTGACCGTGCGGTAGCCCGAGTCGTAGTCCACGCCGCTGGACGTGCCGACTACGGCGTTACCCTGGCTGATGTTGGCGATCCGCTTCTGGTTCAGCACATTCTTCGCAAACAAGGTGAATTCCCATTTGCTATCCTCGGCACGAAGGCCAACGAACAGGTTGAGCATCTCACGGCTACGATAATCATAATCGATCCGGTCGGAATAGAACCCAGGCCGGTACGTGAACAACCCACGCAGGAACGGCGTAACGCTGTCCATCGGGAAACGGATTTCCGTGTTGGCGGTCAGGCTGAAATCAGGCGTCTCGCCGATGCGGCCATTGCTGGCGCAGAAGCTGACATTGCCCGGCCCCGTAACGGTCGCCGCTCCATCCCGGTTAGGGCGGCCAGTTCCTGCGAAGTCGTTGCACGGCAGCAGGGCGTTGCGATAACGGGCGCGAGTATAGGCAGCGCTGACGCCGAAGTCCCAGTCTCTCGTGATCCGGCCGTCCAGCGATCCTTCGATCCCCTTGATCCGTGCGTCGCCATTATAGTTGAAATCGAAAAAGCCGGTGGGCGGCGCGGCTACGGTGGACTGATAATAGATGCCGCTGAAACGGTTCAGGAAGTTGTCGAGCTTCTGATAATAGACCGACACCGCATAATGCAGGCGCCGTCCGGCGAAGCTGCCTTTAACGCCTGCTTCGATCGAATCCGTCTTTTCCGGCTGGGTCAGGATCAGGTCGTCGCTCAGTCCATCGGGCAGGCCGGGGCTGACGCTCCCGGCGCGGAAGGAGTGTCCGTAGGAAGCGAAGATATTGATGGACGGCATCAACTGGTAACTGATCGTCAGACCGCCCGTGATCGGCTTGTCAGACGTATTGCGCAGGTTGGCCGGAATGATGTCCGTTGCCGGGTAGGACGCCGGTAAGCAGCCAAACGACACAGCATCAACAATTGGATCGCCGGTGCACAGCAAGCTGTTGCCCGGCGTACTCAAACCCAGTCGGCTGACATTCACCGACTTGATGATCGAGTAACGCAGGCCGCCTTCAATTGCCAGGCCGCCCCTCCGAAAGTTAAGATTGGCGTTGAACGACCAAATGCTCCGATCTACCGGAACGATAATTTCGGTGGCGATGGGCAGATAAGGCAGTGCGCCCAGGGTGTTCAGGCTATCATTCTGTTCAAACGGGAAAATGAAGCTGTCGCCGGGCTGAAAGATGCGCGTCGTTCCCCCAATCTTACTGTAGAAGACGCCAATGCCTCCGCCCAGGCCATCCTTGTTATTCGTAGCCAAGCGCATTTCGACCGTGTCGTATACGAAGGGAGTTGGACCAAAGGAGTTGGAGATGTAGTTGGGCACTGCATTGCCGACATCCAGATCACGCTGGCCTTTCAGACGTGAATCCTGATGCGCACCTACAAACGACAATGTTGCCGGACCCAAATCCCAGTCAATCGCCAGGTTAACGATGTGGCTTTCATTGATATTGCGGCTCGTACCCTCTGCGACGGCGGCATAATCATCGACACCCAGGGCCGGGCCGGAACGCGTTGATGAATTCGGAACCAGAGCGCCGCCCAGGAATGGGCCAGCTTCGAAAGTCGACGTGTTGCCTGATCCGATGACCTGCTGCATCTGCCTATTGTCCGCATACAGATACTGATAGGTGATATAGGCAGTGAGATTGTCCGTTGGACGAAGGCCCAGGGTCAAACGGGCGCTTTCAGTGCGGCTGCGCGACCGTTCGCCGGTGTTGACATTGCGGACGTTGTTCACGCGATTGCCGTCGACCAATGCGGCAACGCGCAGTGCGATCTTGTCAGAGAAAGGCAGGGAAACCCCGCCCTGCACATTATAGCCCCCACGCGTGGTAGCGGTAGTCTGCGCATAGCCTTCGATCTCATCGAAACCGGGGCGCGCCGTGGAGATGGTGATCGCACCTGCGGGGGCGGAGATACCGCGCAGCAAGCCTTGGGGACCGCGCAGCACTTCGATCTGCTTGATATCGTAAAGGGCCGTGTAGACCGTCTGCGCATCGGTCGGAATTTCGTTGAAATACACCTGGACCGCCGGGTCGGTGCCCTGGTCGGGATCGAACGAGATACCGCGAAGCGTGGTCGAATTGTTACGGCCCGTGGTGTTGGTCATCTCCAGGCCCGGAGCGAGCTGCTGGACGTCCTTGGCGTCGAAAATGTTCAGCTTCTGCAACTGCTCGCCGGTCGCCACATTGACGCTCATAGGCACTGATTGAAGCGAGCGGGCTTCGCGTGTCGCCGTAACGACGATCTCGCCTCCACCATCGGCCGCCTCCTGCGCCCAGGCAGCGGTCGGCACGATCATCGCTGCACCGCACAACAATGCAGAAAGACTCTTTCCCTGTTTCATGACAGCGTTCCTTTTCTTGGCAGAAGCCAGCCCCATAATGTTGACAACTGCTAACGATCGCGCAGGAACCCTGCAACCCTCGCCGTCATATTTTTGTAAATTTCGGCCCGCCTACCAACTTTTTATCAAATATAGGCGTTATTTCTTCGCATAATGCGCTTTATATGGCGGAGTTTCATCCGCATTACGTTGATTAGATATCCGAATTCAGCTGACATCGTCCTAGCGCCCAAGGGGCCAAAAGACTGACACGCGCTAGATAATTTTTCCTCATCGGAGGGATAGGAATAAGGACTGCGAAACGGTGAAGCGCAACCCCGTCAACGCGGATTTGCTGCATTTGCGAATATCGAGGGAGGCCGGAGGAAAAGTCACGTCCGGTGGTGAAGAAATTCAGCGCTGGGGGCCTGCGGAGATCATTTCGGGCAAGGCTCACATTGGACCAGATGGACTCGCGGTGGTCATGCTCGAAGTAACAAGGGCGAGCCTTTTCCCTCAACCCCACCGAATCATCATTCCAACACGTCATTGGCGATCTTCCGGTTTGAGACGGGCAAGCTGCCGGGCAGCACGCGCGAACATTGCCGCCATTCGACCGCTCGAAACTGCTCCCTAAAACCTGCCCTTAGTTCATCAGATTGTCGCCACAAGCGATGGACCGACATTGGGACAATGCAGCCTTTCACGGGTGCATTAGCGAGGGGCAGGTTTTGCACAAACCGGACTTGGGGCCTGCTGGAAACCTAGCCCCACGACCAGAACGCTGGCCGCTTAGCAGACCTGCAGCGATCATAAAGAAACAGCATCAAAGCTGCGGGCGTCGCCGATTGAAGAGTAAGCTATTGGGCTTAAAAGTCAGGAGCAGCCAAGCCTACGCAATATCCCAGATCAACTTTTGGGGCGCAGCGTCAAGCATTGGCAGACTGTGCCAAATGCCCCGCTTTCATCATGAAGAATGCTATGTGTAAGTCCGAGGCCTTGCGGACTCGCGGAGACTGAGGTGTCGAGGCCGATCCATTCTCCCGTTGGCGGTCGCAGAAGATGTGCGGTAAGATCGAGATTGGGAAAAGCGGCGTCATGGGGCGAAATCAGCGGCGCAAGGCCGTTGGCGATATCGACCAGTCCCATGGCCCGCGCCGTCGCCGACACATCCTCGCCGTCCAACAGCGCCAGAGGCGAACGAACCCAGCAGCGGGCGCGGCCCCGCCCATGCTGTTGCCGCCGCACCTCCACACTAGCGATGAAACCTCCGGCCCAGAGGCTGGACGGGTTCCAGCCGGCTATGGTGTCGGGCGGCGGTAGGGTAGGGAAATTGGTCGCAGCAAAGGCGCTGCTATCGTTGGCCTGCGTCAGCCAGGCGCGCAGGACGATGGCGGGGCGGCCGCCATGGCTGAGCCGGGCCTCGACCAGTTCGATGGTGCGGCCTGGTCGCAGCACGATCACCTCTATCTCCACCGCCTCCATCGGGATGACGCCCCATATGTCGTAGGAGAGACGCGCGACCTGCAATCGATCGTCCCGTCGCGCGGCATGATCGGTTTCCACCGCATGGAGCAGCAGGCCGATCGCCGGCGCAACATGCTGTTCGGCGACATTCCATGCGCCGCCGACATGGCCCGTGGGCATGAACCTGCCATCGTCCATCCGCAGGAAATAGGCCTGTGGGCCGCTGTGTTCAGACCCCAAGACCCAGTTCCCGTTCCATGATCGCCCGCATCTCGAACTTCTGCGCCTTGCCCGTCACAGTCATCTCGAACCGCTCGACGATGCGCACGTAGCGGGGAACCTTGTAGTGCGCGATGTGCCCGCGACAATGGTCCTGAATATCCTGTTCCGACAGGGTGGCGTCAGCCTTGGCGATGATCCAGGCGCAGACCGCTTCACCGAATTTCGCGTCGGCGACGCCGAACACCTGCGCGTCGGCGACGGCGGGGTGACGAAGTAGATATTCTTCTATTTCGCGCGGATAGATATTTTCACCACCGCGAATAATCATGTCCTTGATGCGGCCGGTAATACGGACATAGCCGCGCGCGTCCATCGTCGCCAGGTCGCCCGAATGCATCCAACCGTCGGCGTCGATCGCCTCCGCAGTGCGGTCAGGATCGTTCCAATAGCCCAGCATCACGGCATAGCCGCGCGAACAATATTCGCCCTGCTGGCCGATGGGGAGGATCGCGCCATCGGGGCCGACGACCTTCGCCTCCGCATGGGGGTGAACGCGGCCGACCGTGGTCACCCGTTCCTCCAACGGATCATCCGTCGCGGTCTGGGTAGTGAGCGGGCTGGTTTCGGTCATACCGTAGCCGATGGTGATCTGGGTCAGGTTCAGCCGGTCCATCACCTGCCGCATCACCGTTTCCGGGCAGGGCGATCCCGCCATGATGCCGGTGCGCAACGTCGATACGTCGAATGCGTCCAGATCCGGCTGGTTCAAGATGGTGATGAACATGGTCGGTACGCCATGCAGCATCGTGCAACCTTCCGCCTGCACCGTCTCCAGCACCAGCCGAGGATCATAGGCTTCACCGGGATAGATCATCGCCGCGCCACTGGTCAGCGCCGCCATATTGCCCAGCACCATGCCGAAACAATGATAGAGCGGCACCGGAATACACAGCCGGTCGGCGGCGGTGAGACGCATCGTGCGGGCCGAAAAATAGCCATTGTTGAGCACGTTGCGATGGGTCAGCGTCGCGCCCTTGGGCTGGCCGGTGGTGCCGCTGGTGAACTGGATGTTGATCGCATCATTGCGGTCGAGCGTCGCCTCGATCAGGGTCAGACGATCGGGGTCGGCCTCCGCATGCAGATCGGACCAGTTCAACCAGTCCTGCTGCCTTTCGTCACCCAGCACGACCACTTGGCGCAGCGCCGGGAGGCGGTCCGGCCCGATGTCCCGCAGCATCGCCACATAGTCGCTGCTCCTGAATCGGGGCGCGGTGACCAGCAGGCTGCACCCGACCTTGTTCAGTGCATATTCGACTTCGCTGGTGCGATAGGCCGGATTGATGTTGACCAGGATGGCGCCGATCCGCGCCGTCGCGAACTGGATCACTGTCCATTCAGCGCAATTGGGTGCCCATATGCCGACGCGGTCGCCCTTGCCGACGCCAAGGTCCAGCAGCCCAGTGGCCACAGAATCGACCTGTGCAATCAATTGCGCCCAAGTCCAGCGGATCGACTGGTGTCGCGACACCAGTGCGAGGCCGTCACCATGCTCCGCTGCGACCTTCAGCAGCGCCTGACCGATGGTGGTTTCCAGCAGCGGGACGTCGGTGGCGCCCCGCGCTATCGACAGGCCGCTCATCGCTTGATGTTGATGACTTGTAGTTGGGTATATTCCGCCAGCCCTTCCTCGGCCTGTTCAACGCCCAGCCCGCTATTCTTGAAACCCGCCATGGGGATGTGGGGGCCGATGGCGATATGCTGGTTGACCCAGACCTGCCCGCTTTCGATCCGCGCCGCGATGTCGGCGGCGCGCGCCACATCAGCGGACCAGACCGATCCGCCCAGCCCATAGTCGGACGCGTTGGCGCGGGCGATCACATCCTCCACATCGTCGAACTTGATCAGCGGCAGGATCGGGCCGAACTGTTCCTCGTCCACGATCGTCATGCCGTCGGTCACGTCGCGCACGATGGTCGGCGCGATGAAATAACCGGCCCGCTCCATCGCCTGTCCCCCTGCCACGATCTTGCCGTCGGATCTGGCGGCGTCGAGGAACCCCTTCACTTTCTCGAACTGCATCGCGTTCTGGATCGGCCCTATTTGCGTGCCCTGTTCCAGCCCGTCGCCCACAATCGCCGCCTGCGCCAGCGCCGCCAGTTCCTCGCACATGGCGTCGTAAATATCGGCGTGGATATAGGCGCGCTTCACCGCCAGGCACACCTGTCCGCAATTCAGGAAGGCATTGCCGAAAATCGCCTTCGCCGTTTCGCGGACATCGACATCTTCCAGTACGATTGCCGGATCATTGCCGCCCAGTTCCAGCGTCACGCGCTTGAGCCCATCGGCGCTGCTGGCGGCGATGCGCTTGCCGGTCGCGGTGGAACCGGTGAAGCCGATCTTGGCCACATCGGGATGGGTAGTCAGATGCGGCCCCAGATCATTGGCGTCGGTGATGATATTGACGACCCCGGCCGGGAAAATCTCCTTGCACAAAGCTCCCAGCGCCAGCGCCGTGGCGGGCGTGGTCAGTGCGGGCTTCAGCACGATGGCGTTACCCGCCAGAACCGCCGGCCCGATCTTCCAGCAGGCGACCAGCAGCGGGAAGTTCCAGGCAATGATCCCGACCACCACACCCAGCGGCTTGTGCTTGACGGCAATATAGCCCGCTGCATCATCCTGAATAACGCGATCCGGCAATTCCAGGGTCGCATAATGGCGCAGAAAACCTTCGGTCCAGGCGACCTCGCCCTGCGCTTCAGGCAGCGGCTTGCCCTGTTCCTGCGTCAATAGCCGCGCCAGTTCCGCGCCGTTGGCCGCGACCGCATCGGCCAGCGCGACCAGCTTCGCCTGCCGCTCGGCATAGGGCACCGCCGCCCAGCCAGGCTGCGCTGCCTTGGCCGCCGCGATCGCCTGATCCGCTTGGGCAGCCGAAGCGCGCGCGACCGTGGTGAACGCCTCGCCCGTCGCCGGGTTGACGACCTCCATCTGGAGGTCGCCATCGATCAGTTCGCCGCCAATCAGCAGCTTATAGTCCGCCATTATCCTCTCCTTGCGCTGTCTTTAGAATTTCGCGCCAACTGTCACACCATATGTCCGCGGATTGCCAATGTGATTATAATCGAAACCAAAGCCCGCGAGCAGGTCCACGCGCGAGGTGAAATGGAATTTCTTCGTGAGGTTCTTCGCCCAGAGCGAGGCATTGAAGCGCCCGTTCGCGCTCTCCCAGTCGATATGGCCGCTGAGCAGGGCATAGCCCTTCTGCTTCAGACGGGGGATGTTCACCACCTCGAAATATTGACTCGACTGATAGGCGACTTCCGGGTGCAAGGAGAGGCTGCCGAAGCCGCCTTGCGCAACCGTCCAGTCGATCCCGCCGTTGAGCGTCAGGCTCGGCGCGTTGGACAGGCGATTGCCACCCACATCGACGCCGCTGACCGTGCCCTGCTTGATCTTCGCAGACAACACGCCCAAGCCCGCGCGCATGGTCAGCATGTCGGCGGCCCGCACGGTCAGTTCTGCCTCGCCACCATAGATTCGCGACTTGGGGATGTTGAGCAATGTCTGCGCCGCGCTGGACGGATCTACGTTAATGAACTGCTGATTCTTGTAATCATAATAGAAACCGGCAACGTTTAGCGTGATGCGGCGATCCCAGAACTGGGTCTTCGCGCCGACTTCATAGGATGTCACCTGCTCCGCCTTGGCCACCGACAGTTCGGACGGATCGAAAAAGGCCTGAGCATTGAAGCTGGGCGCGCGATAGCCACGGCTGACGCTGGCATAGAGAAGGTTGCCGTCGGCCAGCTTGTAGTCGAGGCCGATCTTGCCGGAGAAATTGTTTTTCCTGAAGCGCAGGTCGGACAGCGGGATCAGGGTCGCGACGACGCTATCGTCGACACCCAGCGCCTGCGAAATGAAGCCGTTCTGTCGGCCCGTATCATGGGTATAGCGCAGGCCGCCACGTAGCGTCACCGCCTCGCCAATCTTGTATTTGAGGTCGGAATAGACAGCGACGCTCTTCTTCACCTGGGTGAACTGGTTCTGGACCTTGCAGGCCAGCGGCAGGCCGTCGGCACAATCCTGTGCGTCGATGGTGCCGTCCGCGTTCACGTCTACATCGGTGGCAATCTCGAAGGCGGTGCGGTTGAAGACCTTTTCCCGGTTGAAATAGACGCCCAGGATGAAGTCGAATGGACCGCCCGTGTCGCTGGTCAGGCGCAGATCCTGTGCGAACTGGCTGGCCTTGTCATAATAGGGGATTTCCAGCAGCTTGGTTGCCGTGCCGTCCGTATCCTCGCGGAAGAAGAGCGTGCCCTTGTCATAGGACGTGATGCTGGTCAGCGCGATCGCATCGGACAGATCGACATTGGTGGTCAGCGCCACCGATGTCGTGCGGGCGCGGCGGCGGGTGGGGACGTCGGACGCAATCTCCCATCGCGACAGGCCGGGTCGATGGTTGGCTTCGGGCTGGGCATAGATGCCGTAATTTTTCGGGTTCTGGAAACTGGTGGAGGCGCGCAGGACGAAAGTCAGCCCCTCGACCGGCTGGGCCTTCAGCGTTGCGCGAAACGCATATTCGCGGGTGCTGGCAAGGTCCGGCATGCCGGGCTCGACATTCCTGAACCAGCCGTCCGCCCTGGCGAAGGTGCCCGCCACGCGCAGGGCGGCTTTCTCGCCCAGCGGCACATTGACCGCGCCGTTCGCCTCGAACCGGTTATAATTGCCATAACCGGCGTTCACATAACCGCTGGTTTCACCCAGCTTCGCTTCCCGGCTGATGATGTTGACCGCGCCGCCCGTGGTGTTCTTGCCATAGAGCGTGCCCTGCGGCCCGCGCAGCACCTCGACCCGTTCGAGATCGTACATGGCAACGCCAAGAAAGGCGAAATTGCCTTTATAAACTTCATCATAATAGGTGGCGACCGGGCTCGACTGGTTGAGGCTATAGTCGGACATGGACACGCCACGCAGCGCGAAGATCGGCGTATTGTCGCCCACAATGGAGGTGAGCTGGAGATTGGCGACCTTCGTCACCAGGCTGTCGACGCTGCTGACGCGCGACTTTGCCAACATATCACCACCTATGGCGGTTACAGAAATCGGGACAGACTGTACATTTTCCGACCGCTTGGCCGCCGTAACGACGATTTCACCTTGCGCATCATTCTGCGCGAACGCCGGATTCATCATGCCAAGACCTGCGAAAGCCGCACAGCCGCATGCTACCAACCCTGTATATACTTCCCCCATCGATTATACTCCAATCATGGTTTTCCCTGTTCCATTCCTGCATGTTCGAAACCTGCCACCAGTCGCGCTCTTGTAGCGACGCGATCCAGTCGCAGGGGGTTGCGGCGCAAGGCAGCGATTTCCGTGGCGGAATAAGGCCTGAAATCGATTGGCAGATGCTCTGCGTCGAAAGTGTAAAGTGTCCAGTTGACGAGGTCCGCCAATCGCCGGTCGTCCAAATCGACCGTGGCGACGCCCGGCACCTGGCCGATGAACGCCCGCCCGCCCGGCACCATCAGAAAACGGGCGACTATGCCGCGCATCGGCGGATTGGACCGATCGTCGCCGCCCCCGTCCGGTCTATGGCAACCCTGGCATTTCAAAATATAGTCTTGATGGGCCTGACGCGGATTGACGACGCCCGGCATCGCTCGCTCGCTCGCTCCAGCCGCCAAGGTCGCGGATAATGCGACAAGGCCTGCCAAAGCGAGCAGGACGAGCTTCACTTGCCGCCCGCCCCTTCATGGAGCTTCGCGACATCGGCGGCGTTCAGCGCCTTGCCGCCGACCCGATATCCGGCCACTTCCTGATCGGTGAAGGGCTTGAAAACGGGACCGATGCTGGCGATCGACCCGCCGACATGGTTGAGCACTGCCGCCACTCCAGCATCGTCCAGCCCGCCCTGCGCCGGCATCATGCCGCGATAGGCCTTGCCCTCGACGCTGATCGGGCCGTTCAGTCCCTTGATTACGGCCAGCGCCAGATAGCGGCGGCCACCCGGCTTGGCGGCCAGGGTACGGAAATCGCGCCCCAACGGCGGATAGGCGCCCGGTACGCCAGCGCCGGTCCGGGTGTGGCAGGCAGCGCAGCGATTATAGATGGTCGCGCCATCCTGCGCCGCTTGCGCTATCCCTGCCGTCATTAGCAAGGCCAGTCCCACGGCGATCTTCATTTCGGTTGCTCCAGAGCCGTGCCGACGATCGCTGCAACCGAGCAATTGTAGATGCTGCTTTCGGTTCCCAGACACCAATTATAGTCGTTGTTCGACTGGGGCCGGACCTGCGGCCGGTCGCCTTCATTGCGATTGCACAGGCACTGGCCACAGGAGGACACGCCGCAACAATCATTATAGCTGATGATATAGGCGCGGCCGTCCGCCGGGTTGGTGCAGGTGCCGATCCAGGTGATAGGCGACATTTCCGTGCCCGGCGGGCAGGTGTTGACCGTGCCGCCGCAACAGGAACAAAGGAAGCCGTCGATCGCGCAATAGCGCCAATAATCGCAACTCGCCGGATTGCCGGGATCCTGCGGCGTGCCGGAGGTCATCTCAGGCCGGGCGGCACCGGGGTGGGTGGCGGCGCGCGCCACCGGCAAGGCGGGCAACATGGCCGTGCCGGTCATCCCCGCTCCAAGCCAGGCCAGCAAGGAGCGGCGGGACGTGCCGCGCGCAACGGACCGGGCCATTCGTTCGGTGAGCTTGTCGAAACCGTCCATGTTCAGGCCTCCTTCCGGCGGGCGAGGAAGTCCTGGATCGACGCGACGCCGCGTTCCTTTGCCTCGAACAGGCTTTCCAGATGCTCACGGCTGTTGATGAGGCCGAGCGAGGCGACCTTGCCATTTTCATCCAGCAGCACGGCATAAGGCAGCTTCGCGACGCCAAAGGCGCGGCCCAGGACTTCGGAAAGAATGATCGGCAGGCCAACCAGCCCATGGTCGGACGCCATGGCGCGATAGGCGGGTTTAGCGCCATCCCCCGCGATCACCACATCGATCCAGTCCGCCTCGGCGCGCGCGGCGGAGCGCAACACCGGCAGCAGCGACTTGCAGACCGGGCAGTCGGGTGAGGCGAAAAAGAGCAACTGGCTGCGCCCATCGCGTTTGCCGCCGATGCGCAATTTTGCGTCGTCGATGGTGATGAGGTCCATCGGCGTCGCCGTCTCGCCGATCTTCACGCCCTGATGCAGGGTGAGCGCGCCTGCGGGAGCGATCCGTTCGTGCAGGATGCCGACCTGTCGGGCGAGTGCCGCAATCAGCAGCGCTTGGGCGATCACCGCGGCCCAAAGCAATATCTGGGATGTTAGCATCAGTTCTTCCTCCAAACAGGCTGGGGAATAGCAAAAAGCTCGGCCGCACCGAACCAGAGCGCCAGGAAGCCAGCGGCGGCGAAGGGCGCATCGAGCGTGAAGGGGGCCTGGGGCAACAGGATCACAAGGGCTGCGAGACCGGCCAGCAGCGCCGGGCGGGCGATCTGGACCCAGCCGACCAGCTGCTCCCGGGCCACGAGGTCGCAACCGCAATCAAGCGACTGGCCCCGGCGGCGCAGCAGCAGCAGGGCATAGAGCGCCCAGAGCAGCAGTGCGATGATGGCGCCGACCGACCGCAGTGGCCCGATCAGCAGACACAGGGAAGCGGTCGTTTCCGCAACGCCCCCCGCGATCAGCAGCAGCGGTCCAGCCGGTGCTGTGGCCCCCACAAGCCGCGCCGCCGCCGTCCCGAGGCGCTTGCGATCAATCGCCTTGTGCAGCGCCGACACGCCCAGCAGCATGG
The DNA here is from genome assembly GCA_946886365.1 of uncultured Novosphingobium sp. Next base: position 11,732 of record CAMPIM010000019.1, on the reverse strand, counting down.
CGAGGAAAAGGGAAAGCGCAGCCATCATGGCACCGTGATGACGATGGGGTTGGCCGCGACCGTTGCGCCCAGGGTCCGCACGAAAGCACCGGTCGCGGCGTCATGCACATCGATCACGCCGTCCGCCCGCGCCACGATCAGTTGCGGCGCATCCTCACGCGTCACCGCGATGGCCAGCCCCTGCCCCTTGAGCGCGATACGGGAGAGGCGCATCTTCCTGACCGGATCGATGACCCAGACTTCGGTGCCACCATCCTTGTGGCTGCCTTCCTTGCCGTTGGGGCTCATCAGTACATAGAGCAGCCCCTTGGCGTCCGAGGCGATGACCTGCCAGCCGCCCGGCCGCCATTGCGGGGCGCCGCCGTCCGCCTTGCCGACGCTGAAGGCGCCCGGAAGCGGCCTGGCAACGGGTCCGGACAGGTCGATGCCCTGGACCATGCCATAATAGCTGACGAACCAAGCGGTGCGGCCGACCATGGCGGGTGTGCCGAACAGCGGCTGCCGGTCAATATCCTGCACCCTGGCGACGCTGCTGGAGGAGGCCGCCTGCCCCTTTTCGTCCAGCGTCACGCTGAAGATCGATCCATCGGCGCACAGGCTGCTGAAGCCGCGCTGGCCGCTGGGATAGATTTGAGTGCAGCCGGGCAGATCGATCTCCCCCAGCACCTTGCGCCCTTCCAGATCTACTACGGTGATCGACTGGGCCGGGGTGAAATTGGCGACCAGCGCCCATTTGCCGCCATTGGTGAACTGGAAAACGTTGGGATAGGTAACGGACAACTGGCGCTTGCCACCGGGCAGGACGATCTCACCCTTGGGTTGAAGCGTTTTCATATCCCATATGGTTATGGCGTCGGTTCGTTCCCCGCGCGTGAGACGGCTGTAGAATGTTTCTGCGGTGTAAATCTCGCCGCGATCCGGCGCTACCAGTTCATTGGCGAATTGGGCCGCGCGTACCAGCCCCTTAAGTGGCCGGTCCGCCGAGCGAGTATCGACCAGCGCCAGCTTGCCATCGAGGATAGAGGCGAAGTTGAGATCATGGATCAAGACCCAGCTTTTCGGCCAATTAACAGGCAGTTCCGTGACACTGGGCAGTGTTTCTTCGGGCAAGGGAGCAGGAAATTTTGTGGTGTCGGCAGATGCTGACAAGGGCATTGCCGCGCCAAGCAGCAAGCTCAGACCAATGGACCGCATGTTTGTAATCTCCCGCTGCGGATCTCGTCCGCTTGAGGATGATTATGAATAAGCAGCAACAATTCTGTCAAGTGACCTAAATTTGTCGTTCGACATATTTATACGAACCTCTATAGTTCACCTGATTGAACGGAAAATAACGGATATTCAGATGGATGAAGCGGAAGGCCGGACCGCCGCCCTGATCATGGCGGAACGGGATGGCGGCTATTCTAAGGGGCACGAGACGCGCGAGCTTATCCTCCATACCGCCCTCAATATCCTGATTGAGGAGGGCTATCGCGCGATGAGCATGCGCCGAGTCGCGACCGACTGCGGCATCAAGTTCGGCAACCTCACCTATCATTATCGCAGCCGCGATGATCTGGTCCGCGAACTGCTGGAAGCGGTGATCCGTGGCTATGAGGTGGAGTTTGACCAAATCATCCATTTGCCGGGGCCGCCCGCCGAACGGCTGCAGCGCATCTGCTGGTTAATCCTGGAGGATATTCGCAGCAAGAAAACGACGCACCTTTTCCCAGAACTTTGGGCGCTGTCCAATCACGATAGTTTCGTGCTGGGCCGTGTGCAGGAATTGTACGAACGCGCCCGCGCGCCGCTGGCCGAAATAATAGGCGAGATGCGGCCAGATCTGTCTTTTGAGGACCGCAAGGCAATCGCTCTATTCATCTCTGCGTCGATGGAAGGACTGACGCCTTTTGGCGGCTACGAGAAACCATTCGAGCCGATCATGTCGACGCTGGAAGCTATTGCCATTCACTCGTTCGTTTCTCTGGTCGAAACTTACGATTGTGGAATGGCTGCTGAGCAACGATCACAGCCTTCTTCAGAATGACAGCCTTGGGGCATCATTACGAAGGCGACTCAGTGATCGGGCGAGAGGCCAGCTTTTCTGCCAATTTTGCGATCAAAGCGGGCGGCAACTTCACCTTCTCCCACGCCCTACCCAAACGCAGCGGAAATCCCGTTTGGGCCGCTTCCTATTGAAAGCATTTTGATAGGACGCGAAGTCCGAATGCGACCTGCGCTATACCTGCGGACCACCCCAATAATCGACCCGATTGCCCTTTCAAAATCCGGTAGTCAGCATGTCCAGCGCAGCACTAATAACGTCTTGTTCAGAAGCGAGGGATTGGACGGCATCCCCCAGTTCACGGGTCGGGACGCTCGCTGCAAACTGCGTCACCATTACCAGCCTTTCGCTTTCCACAGCCAAAATCGGGTTCAATCGCATAGCGGGTTTCGGAGCCTCGCTGATCGGCAACAGTGGGACCACAAAACGGGTGTTGAGATCGCTCAGAAGGTCTGCCTGACAATCGAGCACATACGAACCGCCCTGCTTCAATCGATACACATCAAACTTAGCCATTAGAACCGACGATGCTGACTCAAGGGCAGACCATGCTGTTCGACATAGCTGTTCGAGCTTTCTAACGCGGCGGCATTCTCCTCCTTCCAGAGGCGACCCCGCTCCATCGCAATCTGCTCAGCCAATCCAACCTCACAGGCGCGGGAAATATTGATGCCCAGCCGCTTTGCTTCAGCCACAAGCGCTATATCGAGCGACACATTGGTCGGCTTGCGAGCCTGCGTCGCCAAATCATACTCGCGCCTGCCCATTAGAGCCTCCTCATATTTATGCGCACATATATGCGCATTTCAAGCGAAGGCCGTCAACCAACGAAACATAGCCACTAGAGCAGGCGCATGCGCCTTTATCGGCGAACCGACTGGACATGCGCGCATGCTACTCGGCCTCCAAATCTGGCGACCGAGTTCTAATAGCCGGGGTTCCTACGCCCCACCGTCCGGCTTTCAGGGAAGGCAAAGCTTTTTTGGCGGGAGCAGCTTCGCAATAGGCGTTTGTGTCCGCCTGTTCATATAAGATGGCAGGTTCTGCGTGAGGCAAAGCGGAGGAAGACGACCACGCCCTCACCTCGAGCTATGGTCGCCTCCATGAGCGATTACTTGGACGAACTCGACGACCTGCTGATCAACCAGTTTGATGAGGCATGTTGCTGTCGGAGTTAGACGGCTTTCTCACCGGCATCATCGTCAGCCCCGACATGGTGCCACCTTCAGCCTGGATGAAGCAGGTGTGGGGTCCAGATACGCCCAAATTCGATGCGCCCGAGGAATTGCAGCGCTTTTTCGACCTCGTGATGCGGCATCATAATGAAATTCTCATTGGGCTTGACGAGCCGGCCGGCTTCGCCCCGATCCTGGAAGTCGACACCAGAAGCAATGAAACGCTCTGGGAGCTTTGGATTGAGGGTTTCTCAAAGGCCATGAAACTCGCCCCTCGAGGGTGGAACCGCATACGCGCGCAAGCGATGATGAAGGGCAAAGGCAGCGATCGCCGGGATCACCGAACTTGCAGCCTTCGCAGATTGCCGGCATGAGCTGCCCGAGGAAGAAGAGGACCGCTGGGACCGCGAAGCACCAGACCTGATCCCCATTTGGGTTCAGATGCTTCACGAGTGGCGGCTGGAGAATGATCAGAATCCGCCGATGACTGCGAAAGGCGGAAAGGTAGGTCGGAATGATCCCTGCCCTTGCGGATCAGGCAAAAAATATAAGAAATGCTGCGGCTTGAATTAACGGCCGTTCCTTCAATCTTGCGGACTTATAGGCAAAAATGGTACTGGCTCGCTTGACGTATGCCGCTGCTTAACGCCCTAGGGATAATACCTTTTCCCGCTTGTACAAATCAGCAAATTACTTACCCTGCGCAAGACAATGGAACTAGGAGCAAGTCGCGCGCCATTCCAGTTGCTCGTCTAACGCGGGAAATGCGCTGCTCTGGAGCTGACGAGGGACTGAAGAGATTAAGCGGGGTATAGCATGAAGGGTGAAATCCTCGGCTTCAGCGATGCTCACGGTGGTGCAATCTCCGGCGAGGACGGCACCCGCTATCGCTTTCACTCTGCAGATTGGCGCGGCTCCCTTGCCCCCTTGGCGAGCGAACGCGTCGATTTCGAGATAGTTGAGGGTCGTGCGATCGACGTCTATCCAATCAGGCCGACAAGTCAGACGGTGGCAAGCCATCCTGTAGCGGCAGCGACTGCCCAAAACCCTAGTTCCGCTCGTTGGACCACACCGATGTTCGGCATAGGGGCGGCTATTGTCGTACTTTTCTACGTCTTCTTGATCCCACCGGCGCTATTCCATCCGATGGGCGGCAATTTCAAGCCACTGCTGTTGATAGGCCTGTCAATCGCGGCCATTGTATGGCGAAACAAGCGGAGTTTCGCCCGCACAAACCAATATGGTGTTGAGACCTATCGGGGCTTCGGTCATCTCATGGGTTCTGGCATGGTCGATCTGGTGGTAAGTTTTGCAGCCATCGCAGGTATGGTCATCGGCGGGTTCGCATTGCTTTTTTGATCCACAAACGAATTGCTCGCGCAGTGTCGGGGTGGTTCGAATTAACGCCCGTTCCTTTGATCCGGCCGAATCATAAGCCCGAATTGCCTCCCACAGGGAACCCACGACGGACCCATCTCAAAGCGCTCTCGGTAGGGAAAACTCGACCCATAAGGCCAAAGCTATGGTGCCGCTTACGTGACTCGAACACGTGACCCCATCATTACGAATGATGTGCTCTACCAACTGAGCTAAAGCGGCGTTGGGTGGGCCAGATAACAGCGGTTGATGCGCAGGACAAGCGGGCAATGCATCTTCGTGCACCATCTCTTCCGGGGCATGCGGCGCGCGCGTTGCGTCAGGCGCCCCGCTTCTTCACGGCATGTTTACCATCCCATGGCAGTGTCGAGTCTCAGGAAAGCTTTTCTTCTGGATTAGGACCGACGGATGGACACTCTGCGGGGGCAGGAAATCTCCAATGAACAGGATGATTTCGACTATGCCGATCACGAGGCGATGGAGCCGCCGTCCAGCGTAGGCTCCGACGAGCGGCGCATGCAGGTGCGCGCCTATAATTATTGGGCGTCCCTGCTGGGCGACCGCACGCTTCCGTCGATCGAGGATCTGTCGCCCGATCATCTGGAGGATTTCGGCCCCAACAGCGTCCTTCTGGATTTCAGCACCGGGCTCGACAATCCGGCGGTCGTGTATCTGGGCACCGCGCTGCGCCGTGAGTGCGACGTCACCGGCGCCATCCAGTTCATCAACGACGTGCCCTCCCGCTCGCTGCTGTCGCGCCTGACAGACCATTATCTGCAGATCATCGCCAACGCCGCGCCGATCGGTTTCGAAGCAGGCTTCCTCAACCAGCGCGGGTCGGAAATCCTCTATCGCGGCATCCTCATGCCCTTCTCTTCCGATGGCGAGACGATCGATTTCGTGTTCGGCGTCATCAGTTGGAAGGAACTGGCGAGCCAGGCCGTCGCTGACGAGCTAGGCCGCGAAGTCGATGCCGCCCTGCGCAGCAGCGCCGCCCCCGGCGCCGTAGCACCGATCTGGGCCGATGGTCCGGCGGCGGGCGAAGATGACGACACGCTCGACCTGTCCGGCATGGAAAGCCCGGCCGAGGACGCGCCGCTCGCCGACTGGCTCGCCCTTGCCCGCGACGGCGCGGAGCAGGCCCGCACCAGCGAAGCCCGCACCCACGGCGCCCTCTACCGCGCCATCGGCCTCGCCTACGACTTCGCCCTGATGAGCGAGGCGTCACCGGAAGATTATGCCGAGATGCTTGCCGACGCCGGGATCAAGCCCCAGGCGCGCAGCCCCCTAACCGCCGTGGTGAAGCTGGTCTTCGGCTCTACCTATGACAAGACGCGCATCACCGAATATGCGACCGCGCTTGAACATGCGAAGAGCGCGGGCCTCGGCCTCGGCACGCTTGGCGACTATCTCGGCGAATATCCTGGCGGCCTCAAGGCGCTGATCCGCGACGAGCGCGCCCAGCGCCGCTCGCTCCTACCCCCTCGCCCCGACCCCAGCCAGACCGCGCGCGCCGCGATGAAGGCCGCCGCGCCGATCGACCCTGTCGCCATTTCGACCGATGGAGACGGCCTCGCCGTCGTCATCGCCCGGCGGGAAGCGGACGGCACTCTGGCGATAGTCGGCGCCCTTCCCGATGGATCGGACCTTGGTCAGCGGGTGATCGTCGCGGCGGCCGCCTAACCGAACGACAACGCTCATTATATTTCGACGGCCAGTAACTTTATTTCATTTCTCCAATTGAGCCTCACCGGGCGCTAGCGCATAACAAGGCGAGCCGGGGAGTCGCGTGACAACATGCCAGCGTCGTCCCCGTTCAGGGAAAGCGGCATACAGCCGCAGCGGGAAGAGGTTACGCATGACGGCATTGTCCGAGCCGAAGACCGGCCGAGTAAACGTATCGATCCGCAAGGCGCTTGAGGCAGCGCTTGAAAGGGGCGCACTCCCGGGCGAAAGCGAGGATTTCGATCATGAGGCGGCGGTAGCCGCAGCCGCCTTCCTCGGCCGCACCGCCGATGTCCGCAAGCCGGGCCAACTCGCCATTTCCATCGAAACGCTCGGCGAAGGCGCGACCGGCCGCTACATGCGGATCGCCATCGTCAATGACGACATGCCCTTCCTGGTGGACTCGATCGCCAATGCGCTGGCATCGCATGACGTCACCATCTACCGCCTGCTCCACCCGGTCCTCTCGATCGACCGCAGCGAAGCGGGCAAGCTGACCGCCATTCTGGACGACGAAGCCCCCGGCGCCCGGCGCGAATCGATGATCTATATCGAAGCAGATCGCGCCGACGCGAAGGGCCGCCGCGCGCTGGAAAAATCGCTGCGCCAGACGCTGACCGATGTCCGCGCCGCGGTTGCCGACTGGCCGAAGATGCGCGACGCCATGAGCCGGGATGCGGACGCCATCCCCGACGGTGAAGGGGCCGCACTCCTTCGCTGGTTCCTCGCGCGCCACTTCACGCAAACGGGCCACGAACGCCGCCTTCGCAATGGCAAGGCGGAAGATCAGCTGGGCATCTGCACGCTGGATGACACGCCGCTGCTCGCGCCCGCCTCGCTCGAAGCGGCCTTCACCTGGTTTGAAGAGGGCAAGGGCAAGCGCAACCCGCTCATCATCAAATCGAACAAGCTCTCCCGCGTCCATCGCGCCGTCCTGCTCGACCTCATCATCGTGCCGGTGCGGGAAGGGAAAAAGCTGGTCGCTCTCTCGATCCACGCGGGCATGTGGACCAGCGCGGCGCTGTCGGCCAGTCCCGACAAGGTGCCGCTGCTGCGTTCCGCTCTTTCCGCGCTGATGGACAAGTTCGGCTTCGATCCGGGCGGCCATGCGGGCAAAGTGCTCGTTCACGCGCTCACCGCCCTGCCGCATGACATATTGATCGGCTTCGATCATGAAACGCTGGAACGGCTCGCGCTCACCTTCATGTCGCTGACCGACCGGCCGCGTCCAAAGCTGGCGCTCGGCACCAGCGCCCTCCCCCGCCATCTCTATGCCTTCGCCTGGCTGCCGCGCGACGAACTGACCACCGCCCGCCGCCTTGCCGTGCAGGATATGCTCTCGCAGGCCGCCCATGCGCCCGTGCTCAGCTGGTCGATCGCGCTTGAGGAAAGCGGCCTTGCGCTGCTGCGCATCACGCTCGACCTGCGCGATGGTGGCGTGGTGCCTGACGAAGTTTCGCTCGACCGCCAGTTGAAGCAGATGGTGCGCGGCTGGCTGCCCGCCGTCGAGGAAGCGCTGGCCGAAACCGAAGAACCCGGCCGCGCCGCCGCGCTTGCCCAACGCTATGCGCCCGGCTTTCCCATGGCCTATCGCAACGGCGCCGGCCCGGCCGAGGCAGCGATCGACATCCGCTTGCTCCACGGTCTTGGCGGCCCCGGCGACAAATCGATCCGCATCTACCGCAATGGCGATGACACGCCCGAACAGCTGCGCCTGAAGCTCTACAGCCACGATGTGATCGCCCTGTCGGAAGTCGTTCCGGCGTTCGAGAATTTCGGTTTTCGCGTCATCGATGAAATGACGACGGCGGTCGATGGCGGCGCGCAGGGCCATGTGCAGCGCTTCGTCCTTGAACTCCCCACGGGCGGCAGTGGCGATGCAGTCGTCGCTCGCGCCGACATAGTAACCGAAGCGATTGCGCAGGTGCTGGAAGGCCGCGCCGAAAATGACCGGTTCAACGAACTGATCGTTACCGCAGGGCTCGCGCCCCGCGCCGTCGTGCTGTTCCGCGCGCTCTTCCGCTATCTGCGTCAGACCGGCATGGCCTATGGCATGGCAACCTTCGCCGAAACCCTGCGTCGGGAGCAGGAGATCGCCCGCCAGCTCATCACCCTGTTCGAGGCACTGCACGACCCCGCCGCAAAGGACGGCCCGGCCCGTGCCGAACAGGCGCAGGCCGCCATCAATGCGGGCCTCGAAAAGGTCAGCGCGATTGACGAAGACCGTGTGCTGCGCCTGCTGCGCGCCGTCATCACGGCTACCCTGCGCACTAATTTCTTCAGCAACGCCGCCGCCGAAGCGCTCGCTTTCAAACTCGACAGCGCGCAGGTGCCCGGCCTGCCCGCACCGCTGCCTTGGCGCGAAATCTGGGTCTACTCCCCCCGCGTGGAGGGCATTCACCTGCGCGCGGGGCCGATCGCACGCGGCGGCCTGCGCTGGTCCGACCGGCGCGACGATTTCCGCACGGAAATTCTCGGCCTCATGAAGGCGCAGCGGGTGAAGAACGCCGTCATCGTGCCAACAGGCGCAAAGGGCGGCTTCTATCCCAAGCAGCTTCCCAACCCGCAGGTCGATCGCGACGCATGGATGGCGGAGGGCACGGAAAGCTACCGCATCTTCATCCGCGCGCTGCTGTCGGTCACCGACAATATCGTGAAGGGCAAGGTCCGCCATCCCGCGCAAACCGTCATTCACGACGGCGACGATCCCTATTTCGTGGTCGCGGCGGACAAGGGCACGGCCACCTTCAGCGACGTCGCCAACGCCATCGCGCTGGATCACGACTTCTGGCTGGGCGACGCCTTCGCCAGCGGCGGATCGCATGGCTATGATCACAAGGCGATGGGCATCACCGCGCGCGGCGCGTGGATCAGCGTGCGGCGGCACTTTGCTGAAATGGGCATCGATGTGCAAAGCGAGCCGGTCAGCGTCGTCGGCTGCGGCGACATGTCGGGCGACGTATTCGGCAACGGCATGCTGCTGTCCAAATCCATCCGCCTGCTCGCCGCCTTCGACCACCGCCACATCTTCATCGATCCGGACCCCGATCCGGCGAACAGCTGGAAGGAACGCGACCGCCTGTTTCAACTGCCCCGGTCCAGCTGGGACGATTATGACAAGTCGCTGATCTCAAAAGGCGGCGGCGTATTTCCCCGCACATTGAAAAGCATCCCCCTCAGCGCCCAGGTTCAGGCGATGCTGGGCGTTACGGAAACCGAAATGGAACCGGCGGCTCTCGTCAGCGCCATCCTCAAAAGCCCTGCCGACCTTTTGTGGTTTGGCGGTATCGGCACCTATGTGAAGTCCGCTGCGCAAAGCCATGGCGATGTGGGCGATCCCGCCAATGACCGCCTGCGCGTCAATGCGGAGGATCTGCGCGTCAAGGTCGTGGGCGAAGGCGCCAATCTCGGCGTCACCCAGACCGCGCGCATCGCCTTTTCGCTGCGCGGGGGCCGGATAAATACGGACTTCATCGACAATTCGGCGGGCGTCGATTGTTCGGACAATGAAGTGAACATCAAGATCGCGCTAAACCAGGAAATGGCGGAAGGCCGCCTGGCCTTCGACGCGCGCAACAAACTGCTCGAAAGCATGACCGATGCCGTGGCCGACATCGTGCTGGAGGATAACCGCCTTCAGGTGCTGGGCCTGTCCATCGCCGAATCGGGTGGAACGGCAGACCTCGCCAGCTATGTCCGGCTGATCGAAACCTTCGAGGAAAGCGGTCGGCTCGACCGACAGGTGGAGGGGCTTGCCGCCAATGACATGCTGCTCCGGCGCGGACAGGATGGCCTTGGCCTTACCCGTCCCGAACTGGCCGTCCTCCTCTCCACGGCCAAGCTCGCGCTACAGGATGCCATCGAACAGGGGCAACTTGCCCTCGACCCCAGCATGGGTCCTGAACTCGCTGCGGCCTTCCCGCCCGCCATGCAAAAGAAGGAGGCGGACGCCATTGCCGCCCACGCTCTTGCAAAGGAAATCGTCGCGACCAAAGTCGCCAACCGCATCGTCAATCGCCTAGGCCTCATCCACCCCTTCGAACTCGCCGAAGAGGAAGGCTGCTCGCTTGCCGATCTGGCCAGCGCGTTCCTGATCGCGGAGCGTCTCTATGACATCGGCACCCTCTGGGCCGACATCGACGCCGCCGCCATGTCGGAAGCGGCGCGCCTCGCCCTGTTCGCCGACGTCGCCAATGGCGTACGGATACAGATTGCCGACATTTTGCGCAGCCTCCCCACCGGAACGCTGCCCGGCGCCGGTCACGCCCTGCTCGCCAGCGGCGTCGAAAAGCTGGCCCGCGATGTCGATGACCTCCTCACCAGCGAAGCCCTGCGCCGCACCAATGCCGTCATCGACCGCCTCCTCGCACTGGGCGCGCCAGAGGATCTCGTGCGCCGCACCGCCGGTCTGTTCAAGCTGGACGGCGCCGTCGGCATCGCCGCGCTTGCGGTGCGGCTAAAGGTCGATGAAGTCGCCCTTACCCGCGCCTTCACCCATCTGGGCGAAACGGTCGGCATCGACTGGGTGCAGTCAACCGCCGCCCGCATGGCCCCCAGCGATCCATGGGAAAGGTTGCTCATCTCCGGCGTCGCCCGAGACATGCAGCAGGTCCGTCTCGACTTCCTGGAACAGGGCGGCAAATCCAACGGCAAGGACATCCTCGCCCATGTCGACGCATGGCTCGCCGAAAAGCAGCCCCGCATCACCCAATTCCGCGCCCTCGTCCACCGCGCCAAGGCGGCTGCGGCACCCAACGTCGCCATGCTCGCCGAAATAGCGGGGCAAGCAAGGGGGCTATTGGGGCGCTAATAGCGCCCCCCCCCTCAACAGCATTTCATCCCAGCCTCTACCGTCATCCCAGCGAAAGCTGGGATCTCGTGCCCCGCCACGCGCCCTAGAGCTTCGTGCTTTATATCGGCTCCACCCCTATTAATGCCGTTCGCCCTGCGCCTGTCGAAGGGTTCTACTTCTTTTTAGGAAGATGGGGGCTTCGACATTTGAACGAGGCAAGTGACTCGTTCAAACAGCCCGAACGGGGCTGGGCGATTCAGATTAAAGGCCCGATGCCCTATCCCACCCCAACCCCTACACTTTAATACAATTTCCGCCCTCTCGACGTTTGCAATTGCGAGTCGTTCGCGTTATCCGGTCCACCTCATCATCAGGACCGACCCTCCCAATGCACGCCCCTGCCCGTCTCCAGCCCAAGAAAAAGAAGAAGACCTTCTGGCTGAAGCAACTGCATAGCTGGCACTGGATCAGTTCCGCGATCAGCCTCATCGGCCTGTTGCTCTTTGCCTTCACCGGCATCACCCTCAACCACGCCGCCGATGTCGAAGCCTCACCGCAAACCATCGAAAAGTCCGCGACCCTTCCCGCGCCGCTCTTGAAACAAGTCGCCCCCGAC
>CAMPIM010000018.1 GCA_946886365.1 uncultured Novosphingobium sp. | reverse complement strand
CGCCTGACCGGCCGTACCGAAGAGAATATCGCGCTGGTCGAGGCTTATGCCAAGGAGCAGGGCTTCTGGATCGACCCCGCCGTCGAGCCGGTCTTCACCGACACGCTGGAACTGGACCTCGCCACCGTGGTCCCCAGCCTCGCCGGGCCGAAGCGTCCGCAGGATCGGGTTTCGCTGCCCGAAGTTGATGATGTGTTCAACGCCGACCTGGCGAACGTCTACAAGAAGGCGCAGCAGCGGGTTCCGGTTGAAGGCAAGGATTTCGACATTGGTGACGGCGACGTTACCATCGCCGCGATCACGAGCTGCACCAACACGTCGAACCCCGGCGTCATGGTCGCCGCTGGTCTGGTGGCCAAGAAGGCGAACGAACTGGGCCTGAAGCCCAAGCCTTGGGTCAAGACATCGCTTGCACCCGGTAGCCAAGTGGTTACCGATTATTTCGCTAAGGCTGGCCTTCAGGAGCACCTCGACGCTGTCGGCTTCAACCTCGTCGGCTATGGCTGCACCACCTGCATCGGCAACTCCGGCCCGCTGGCTGAGCCGATCAGCAAGGCGATCAACGACAACGGCCTCGTCGCCGCAGCCGTGATCTCCGGCAACCGCAACTTTGAAGGCCGCGTGTCGCCCGACGTTCGCGCCAACTTCCTCGCCTCGCCGCCGCTGGTCGTCGCTTATGCGCTCAAGGGCACGGTGATCGAGGACTTCATCACCACGCCGATCGGCCAGGGCAAGGACGGTCAGGATGTATATCTGAAGGACATCTGGCCGACCAATGACGAAGTCGCCACCACCATGGCGGGCTGCATGGACCGCCCGATGTTCCAGGCGCGCTATGCCGACGTCTACAAGGGCGATGCGCACTGGCAGGCGATCGACGTCACGGGTTCGGCCACGTATAGCTGGCAGGCTGGTTCTACTTATGTCGCCAACCCGCCCTATTTCGAAGGGCTGAGCATGACCCCGGCGCCGGTCACCGACATTGTCGAGGCCAAGCCGCTGGCGATTTTCGGCGACTCAATCACCACCGACCACATCTCGCCGGCCGGTTCGATCAAGGCGACCTCGCCCGCTGGCAAGTGGCTGAGCGAGCATCAGGTCGCGCAGGCCGACTACAACAGCTACGGCGCGCGTCGCGGCCATCATGAAGTGATGATGCGCGGCACCTTCGCCAACATCCGCATCAAGAACCTGATGCTGGACGGCGTTGAAGGCGGCATGACCCGCTATGACGGCGAAGTCATGCCGATCTACGACGCGGCGATGAAGCACAAGGCGGACGGTACTTCGCTGGTCGTCATCGGTGGCAAGGAATATGGCACCGGATCCTCGCGCGACTGGGCGGCGAAGGGCACCAACCTGCTCGGCGTTCGCGCCGTGATCGTCGAAAGCTTCGAGCGCATCCACCGTTCGAACCTGGTCGGCATGGGCGTGTTGCCGCTCCAGTTCAAGAATGGCGAGAGCAAGGACACGTTCGGCTTCACCGGCGATGAAACCTTCACCATCCAGAATGTCGCGGGCCTGAAGCCGCGTCAGGATGTGGACGTGATCGTGAAGCGCGCCGATGGCTCGACCTTCACCTTCACCGCGCTCTGCCGGATCGATACCGTCAACGAGCTGGAATATTTCATGAACGGCGGCATCCTCCAGTACGTCCTGCGCAAGCTGGCTGCCTGATCAGCCGGGGATAATTGCTAGAGAAGAAGGCTCTCTCCGAAAGGAGGGAGCCTTTTTTTATGGGCATCTCTGCGGCCTCTCCGCCACCGCGAAAACTATTCACGCCTTGCCCAAGTCGCTGATAATGGGTCGGCATGACAATTTTCATCGAACTGGTCGGCTGGCTCGGCGCGCTTCTGGTTCTGGGCGCCTATATCCTCGTTTCGGCCGGGAGACTGTCGGGCAGCTCAGCGGTTTTCCAGTGGATGAACGCGCTCGGCGCAGCCTTCTTCGTGCTCAACACCTGGTGGCATGGCGCCATCCCTTCCATGGTGCTCAACATCGTCTGGAGCGCTATCGGTTTTACGACCCTGTGGCGTATCTGGCGCGGCAAGACGGCGGATGGCCGATAGGAGGGTTATCGCCTCCTCAAGAAAGGCTGGGGTGGCGGGCGCGCGTTCGATCGATTAGGCATCTCATCAGCAATGAAAAAAGCACTGATCGTCCGTCATGTGCCGCGAGAGGGAGCGGCCGGGTTTCTCCAGCCGATCGAGGCGGCTGGCTATGAGATTGAGCGGATCGATGTCGCCAGCCCCGAATTCGCCCATGTGAATTTGTGTACGCCCGATCTGCTGATCATGATGGGCGGCCCAATGGGCGTTTATGAGCATGACATTCATCCCTGGATTCCGGTGCAGATCGACAAGCTCGCCGCACGGCTGGAGCAGGACCTGCCAACGCTTGGCGTATGTTTGGGCAGCCAGATGATTGCGGCGGCGCTCGGCGCGCGCGTCTATCCCGGTGAGGCGATGGAACTCGGCTTCGCACCTGTCACGCTGACCGGCGCGGGCGCGGATTCGCCTTTGCGGCATATTCAGGACGTGCCAGTGCTGCACTGGCATAGCGATACGTTTGAGCTGCCGCGCGGCGTCGAACTGCTGGCCTCAACCGATGCGTACGCGCATCAGGCATTCCGCCGGGGCCGTAATCTGCTGGCGCTGCAATTCCATGCCGAGATGGGCGAGGACCCGCGCTTCGAGGATTGGTTGACCCATTTCTGGGCCGATCTGGACATCGCCAAACAATGCGGCGTGGCCCTGCGGCGTGACCATGATGAACATGGGCCGGGAGCGGTGGCGGCAGGCCGCGCCATGATCGGCGATTGGCTGGCGAAGGTAAGCGGCTGACGGGCTGGGGCGTAATTTAGAATTCGACGTCCAGTTCCTCGACCTCATCCGGTTCTTTCCGGGCATCGTCGATCCACTCGCGCATCAGGTCCCAGCTGTTGACCGTGTCGCAATAGGCGGCCGCCGGGCCTTGCAACGCCACGGCATAAGTCAGGAACCGCTGCACGACTGGCGCGAACATGGCATCCGCCACCGTGGGGCTGTCGCCGAACAGCCAAGGGCCGCCGTAGGAACCCAGGCATTCGGTCCAGATCGCCTCGACCCGCTCAATATCCGGCTTGGCCCCTGAAAAGATCGGGAACTTCTTGTGCCGGACTTTCAGGTTCATCGGCAGGGCAGATCTCAGGTTGGCGAAACCGGAATGGATTTCACCCGATATCGAACGGCAATGGGCGCGTGCGATGCGATCCTTGGGGTACATGCCTGCGTTCGGATATAGTTCATGCAGATATTCTGCGATAGCCAGCGTGTCCCAAACGCTCGCACCTTCATGAGTGAGGCGCGGCACCAGCACGGAAGGCGTCAGCAGTAGAAGCTCGGCGCGGTTTTCCAGATTTTCAAGGGCGATCATCTTCTCGGTGACGCGTAGTCCGGCGAGGCGGCACAGCAGCCAGCCCCGCAGCGACCAAGAGGAATAGATCTTGCTCGATATGGTCAATTCCGCAACGGCCATGACGATCCTCCCGATGTTTATAGTTTTCCATCAAACATGATGCAGCGCAATACGGAAAAATCAGTATAACGAACGACGGCGGCCGAATCGGCCGGGGGAACATTTTGGGGCGCCGTTCATATTATGACGATGCTGTATAGTGGCTATCAGGCTATGGAAGACATGCTGGCTCCCGCGCGCTTCGGCGCCGAACTGGCCCTGAATCTCCGCGACAAGATGGGTCCGGTGGCTGATTGGCCCATACCGCGCCGCATGTTCGCGCTAATGGACGTATTCCAAGGTGCCCGGCTCACGCACAAGCGTCGCGCCTATGGCGTCAACGAAGTCCGCAGCGGCAACGCCCTTGTTGCGGTGCGGGAAGAAGTGGTCCTTGACCTGCCCTTCGGCAACCTGCTTCACTTTGCGAAGGACGATGTCGAAACGGAACAGCCCCGCGTGCTGCTCGTGGCGCCGATGTCGGGCCATTTTTCTACCCTATTGCGTAACACCGTGCGGACCTTGTTACGCGACCATGACGTGTACATCACCGATTGGAAGAATGCGCGCGACGTTCCCTTGTCGGCAGGGCGCTTCGGTTTTGACGATTATGTCGATTATGTCATCACCTTCATGCAGGAGCTTGGTCCGGGCGCACACATGCTGTCCGTTTGCCAGCCCTGCGTACCGGCCTTTGCCGCTGTCGCGCTGATGGCCGAAGATGGCGATGCCGCGGCACCACGATCCATGACGCTGATGGGCGGCCCCATCGACCCGCGTGCGGCGCCGACCGTCGTCAATGAATTGTCCAATGAGCGGCCGATCGAGTGGTTCGAACGGCAACTCATCACTTCCGTCCCGATGCGTTATCGCGGTGCCGGGCGGCGGGTCTATCCGGGCTTCCTGCAACTGTCCGCCTTCCTGTCGATGAACCTGGAACGCCACGGTGCCCAACATCGCGAGCTTTATCAGTTGCTGGCGGATGGGAAGGAAGAAGAGGCCGAGAAGATCAAGGATTTCTATCAGGAATATTTCGCGGTTCTGGACATGACTGCCGAATTCTACCTGGAGACGGTTGAGCGCGTGTTTCAGCGGACTCTTCTCGCGAAGGGCGAACTCAAGCACCGCGGTCGACTCGTCAATCCGGGTGCCATTCGCAAGACGGCGCTGCTGACGGTCGAGGGAGAGAAGGACGATATCTGCGCGGTCGGGCAAACGGCGGCGGCGCATGCGCTTTGCACGGGTTTGCGGCCTCATCTGAAGCGCCATCACCTGCAAATCGGCGCGGGCCATTATGGCGTGTTCTCGGGTAGCAAGTGGGAAAAGGAAGTTTTTCCGCAGGTCCGCAACATGATCCTGGCAATGAACTGACCGAGGATTAAGCCTCGCCCTCCGGTCGCGACCATATCCATGTTCCGCCGATTAGTGCGGCCGCCACGGGAATCAGGAACCAAGGGAAAGACATCAGGAACAGCGCCAGCACTGTGCTGAACGTGAAAGCCGCAAGCGCCGCCTGCTTTCCCCGGCGGCTGATCGCACCCTTGTCGCGCCAACGGCGAATATGCGGCCCGAAATGCCGATGATCGAGCAGCCTCGCCTCCAGCGTCGGGCTTGACCGGGCGAAGCAGAATGCCGCCAATATCATGAAGGGCACCGTGGGCAGCAGGGGAAGGACAATGCCCAGCGCGCCAAGGCCCAGCGAAATAAATCCCACCGCTAGATAGAGCGCCCGCCTCATCAGGCGGCGGGCAGTCGCAGCCGCACCATCAGCCCGCCCAGATCCTCACTTTCCTCCATCGCCACCGATCCGCCATAGATTTCCGCGACGTCGCGCACGATGGCCAGGCCAAGGCCGGTGCCAGGCTTACCGGAATCCAGCCGGACGCCACGGTCGAAGATGCGGGTCCGTTCCTCCTGCGGGATACCCAGGCCGTCATCCTCGACCAATATCTCGACCATGGTTCCGGCGCGGCCAACCGTGGCGAACACACTGCCGCCACCATATTTTGCCGCGTTTTCGATAAGGTTGCCCAGCATCTCGTCTAGGTCCTGACGCTCAACCCGGACGGCAACCTCCTTGTCGCCATCCATGTCGATCCGCGCTTCGGGATAGAGGCGCTGGACGGCGCGCTCGACCGCTTGCAGGCTTGTCCATACTTCCGCCCGGCTTTGCGCCGCGCCGCGCCGCCCAACCGCGCGGGCGCGTGCCAGATGGTGATCGACCTGCCTGCGCATCGTCGTGGCTTCCCGAATGACGGTTTCCCCAAGGTCCGCCGATTGCGCGGTCGCGGCGTTCATGATGACGGTCAGCGGCGTTTTCAGCGCGTGGGCAAGATTGCCCGCATGGGTTCGCGCCTCTTCCGCCTGCCGCTCATTATGAGCGAGAAGGGCGTTCAGTTCCTCGACCATGGGTAGCACTTCGGACGGCATCGGTTCGGTGACGCGGCTCTTTTCGCCCGCCCGCATCCTGACGATTTCCTTGCGCACCCGGCGCAGTGGCCGCAGCCCGTAAAGGGTCTGAAGTGTCGTCAGTACGATCAGGCCGAGCGCGAGAAGCGCAAAACTCTGGGTCAGCGTGGATCGCAACGTGGTGATCTGGTCGTCCAGCCCGGCACGGGCAGCCGCGACCATGAACATCCAGCGCGTATTCGAACCCGGCAGAACGATGGTCCGCTCCATGATCCGCAAGTCTTCGCCCGGAAACTGCTTGCTGTCATAAGCGTGGAAGCTGCGATCATCATGCTCGGGCAGGACCCTCAGTGCCCGGTCCCATAGCGAGCGCGATCGCCAATCCTCATGCCCCTTGGCGCTGATCTGGTAATAGAGACCGCTGTTGGGCTCCAGAAAGCGCTGATCGGCAAGCGGGCGATTGAACAGCACTTCGCCATCCGGCCCGATCTCGGCCGAAGCGATCATCGCCGTCAGAACATAATTGAGCCCGTCGTCGAAATTGCGTGTGATTGCCTGCGACAGGACACGGTCAAGCGCCAGTCCGCCACCCAGCAGCAGGATGCTGATCCACAGCGCCGCGATGCCGATCATGCGCCGACTGAGCGACCCGGTCGAATGGACCGTGGGAGGGGAGGCTGGACTGGTCATTACAGCTGTCTGTTGCCCACTCCGTTCGCCCGGGCTTGCCGAAGATCGTCCCGGCAGAAAAGGGGGCTTTGGCGGAACCAGCCCGGGCAGAATTTGAGACCTTAGCGGGCGGGCTCGTCCAGGCTGTAGCCAAGACCGCGTATCGTCGTGATGACGTCCGCGCCCAGCTTCTTGCGGATGCGGGTAACGAACACTTCGATCGTGTTGGAATCGCGGTCGAAATCCTGATCGTAGATATGCTCGATCAACTCGGTGCGGCTCACCACCTTGCCCTTATGGTGGAGAAGGTAGGACAGCAGCTTATATTCCTGCGCAGTCAGTTTTACCGGCTCGCCCTTCAGCGTGACCTTGCCCGAGCGCGTGTCCAGCCGGACGTCGCCCGCGATCAGTTCGCTCGATGCATTGCCCGAAGCGCGGCGGATGAGCGCGCGCAACCGCGCGATCAGCTCCTCACTTTGGAACGGCTTGGCCAGGTAATCGTCCGCGCCAGCGTCCAGCCCTGCGACCTTGTCGGACCAGCTGTCGCGCGCCGTCAGCACCAGTACCGGGAAGCTTCGTCCCTCCTTGCGCCAGCGGTCCAGCACCGTCAGCCCGTCAATGGTCGGCAGGCCAAGGTCGAGGACCACGGCATCATAGCTTTCCGTCGTGCCCAGGAAGTGTCCATCCTCGCCATCGGTCGCAAGGTCGACGGCATAGCCTGCGCCCTCCAACGTGTTGCGGAGCTGTTGCCCAAGGCTTGGTTCATCTTCGACGATCAGCAGACGCATATGGCTCCGTTTCTGTGTATTTTGCCCATTGGCGCGTCAGTGCGCCCAGCCGGTTATATCGCCTGTGCGCCCGTCCGCATCAACCCAAACCACTTTGCCGTCCTTCACATATTTCAGGCGATAGCGGTTGGAGGATGGATTGAATTCCGCGCCGAGGTAGGTCGCCCCGCCCATGGCGGCATCTACGCGCCGCTTGATGAGGGAAAATGGCATGGTCTGCCCGTCCAGCATAGCCCGGCGCGCAGCGTCCTGCTCGCCACGCTGACCGGCCTCAGCGGAGGAGGGCACGGCCACCATCGCGGCGATGGCGGCCATACCCGCAATCAGGCTGCTAAGCTTCATCGTCATGTGGCATGCCATAGGCGACAAGCATTGAACAGGTGGTGAATGGTGGCGTCAGCGCGGTGACAGGTGCTGGTCAGCGTTCCAGCGCATATTGGACGGTCAGGGTCACGGACGATCCGACTTGGCCCGGTTCGACCGGCGTAGCTTCCGCCGCGTCTGCCTTGAAGCGTGCTGTCATCATCGGCATCGGCGGACGGCCGCCGCTGTTGCTCTCCGCGATGGAGACGAGCCGCGCGGTACGGTAGCCGGCCGCCTGCGCATAGAAATCCGCCTGCGCCTTGGCGCTCTTCAACGCAGCCCCGCGCGCCTGGACCAGCATCGGGGTTGGGTCCTCGATGGAGAAGGACGGGCCGTTGACGTTGGTCGCGCCCGCCTCGACCAAAGTGTCGAGCAGTTGCCCCGTCTTCTTGATGTCGCGCAGCTTGATCGTCAGCTGGTTCGACGCTTCATAACCAATGAAACGAGGCCCGGCAGGCTGACCGTTCTGATTGCTGTAGTCATATTGGGCGCTGAGATTAATGCCGCTCGTCTGGATATCCTTCTTTGGGATCCCGGCTTTGGCAAGGGTGGCGATCAGCCGGTCCATCTTCACCGCATTCTCGCGCATAGCCTGCGCGGCTGTGGGCGCGCGAGTCTGGACGCCCGTGCCGACCACGACCTGATCCGGCGCCGCCTCGACCGTCTCGGTTACGTTGAGCGTCACGACAGGAGCGGTCTCGGCGATGGTCACGTTGGTCTGCGCGACCGCCATGGCAGGAATCGATACAGCGGCGGCGGCGGCCATCAGGGCCAGGGCGGACTTCATGAGCGTATCTCCTTGAAAAGCGATGCAGCCCGTTTGTAACGGCTGCGATGAATGGACGCTGACAGGCGTTGAAAGCCGTCAGACAGCATCCGGTTCCACGCGCTCTTGCCCCGGCGCGCCGGAAGTCCTAGCTGCACGGCCATGGCCGCCCCTATATTCTCTTTCGAAAATCTTGGTCTCAGCCAAGGAAGCCATTGGCTTTTCCGTCATCTCGACATTTTTGTCGGCGATCGTGACCGGCTGGCGCTGATCGGCCGCAATGGCGCGGGCAAGACCACGCTGCTGAAGCTGATCGCGGCGCAGATCGAGCCTGACGAAGGGACGCGGTCGGTTCGTCCGGGCGCGCGCGTCATCATGCTGGAGCAGGACCCCGACGTCAGCAGCTTCGCCACCCTGCATGATTTCGCGCTGGCGGGCGAATATGCGCCCCCCGCGCATGAGGTGGAGGCGATCGCCAGCCAGCTTGGCATCGACCTGTCGCGCGAGGCCGCGACCGCCAGCGGGGGCGAGCGCCGCCGCGCAGCCATTGCCCGCGCGCTGGCGAGCGAGCCCGACCTGTTGTTGCTGGACGAGCCGACCAACCATCTCGACATCGACGCCATCGATTGGTTGGAAGGCTGGCTTGCCCGTTATTCGGGCGCCTTCATCGTCATCAGCCACGACCGCGCTTTCCTGACACGCCTGACGCGCCAGACCCTGTGGCTGGATCGCGGGTCGATCCGCCGCAGCGAGATCGGTTTTGGGGGTTTCGAAGAGTGGATGGAGGCCGTCTATGCGGAGGAAAGCCGTGCCGCCGAAAAGCTCGACGCCAAGCTAAAGATCGAGGCGCACTGGCTGGAACGCGGCGTAACCGCGCGCCGCAAGCGCAATCAGGGGCGTCTCGCCAAGCTTTGGGAAATGCGGGCGCAGCGTGCGGCCATGGTCGGCCCCCAAGGCGTCGCGAAGATCGCCGTCGCTGCCGACGACAGCTAGACCAAGAGCGTCATCACCGCTGAACATGCGACGAAAAGCTTCGGCGACCGCACGATCATCAATGACTTCTCCCTACGCATCCAGCGCGGCGACCGGATCGGCATCGTCGGCGGCAACGGCGCTGGTAAGACGACGCTCCTGAAGCTCTTGACCGGCGAACTCGCGCCCGACAGTGGCGCGGTCAAGCAGGCCAAGTCGCTCGACATGATCTTCATCGACCAGCAGCGCAGCCTGATGCAGCCCGACAAGCGCGTCCGCGACGTGCTGGCGGAGGGCGGCGACTGGATCGACGTGCGCGGGGTCCGCAAACATGTTCACGGCTATCTCAAGGAATTTCTCTTCGACCCCTCGCTGGCCGAGGCGCGCGCGGGCACGCTGTCGGGCGGCGAGCGTTCACGCCTGCTCTTTGCCCGTGAGTTCGCCCGCGAATCGAATCTGCTGGTGCTCGACGAGCCGACCAACGACCTCGACCTCGAAACGCTCGACCTGTTGCAGGAAGTGATCGCCGACTATGACGGCACAGTGCTGATCGTCAGCCATGACCGCGACTTTCTGGATCGCACGGTGACGGTGACGCTTGGTCTGGATGGTTCGGGGCAAGTCGATGTGATCGTCGGCGGCTATGCGGACTGGGTCGCCAAGCGTCAGCCCAGGAATGCGCCCCGGACGGAGAAGAAGGCTGCCGCCGCTCCGCCCCCGCCAAAATCCGCGTCGACCAAGCTCAGCTACAAGGATCAGCGGGATCTCGACTTGCTGCCCAAAACCATCGAAAAGCTGGAACAGGACATTGTTCGCGATGAGGAGGCGTTGGCCGACCCATCGCTCTACACTCGCGATCCCCAGCGGTTCGCGGCGCTGACAAAGGCGATTGAACAGGCGCGCGCCGACAAGGATTCGGCCGAGGAACGCTGGCTGGAACTCGCGGAAAAGGCCGAGGGACTGAGCGGCTGAACGAAGGGGAATAGGAATGGCGGCGATGGACGGATCAGCTTCAGGCGCTCTTGACCAAGCGCGCTCGCATCATGCCGTTCATTATGTCAATCGCGTCGGCTGGCTGCGCGCGGCTGTTCTCGGCGCGAATGACGGCATCGTATCGACCGCCAGTCTGCTTGCGGGTATCGCCGCGTCGGGCGCGTCGCGCGAAACCATTCTGCTGTCCGGCATAGCGGCCCTGTTTGCTGGCGCCATGTCGATGGCGGCGGGAGAATATGTGTCGGTCAGCGCGCAATCGGACACGGAACGGGCCGATCTCGCCAAGGAGAAACATGCGATAGCTCAGCAGCCGGATGTGGAATGGCAGGAGCTGCGCGGCATCTACGTAGAGCGCGGCCTCACCCCCGAACTGGCTGGAGAGGTCGCGCGACAATTGATGGACGCCGACGCGCTTGCCGCCCACGCTCGCGATGAACTCGGCATTTCGGATATCAGCACGGCGCGGCCGGTTCAGGCGGCACTGACTTCGGCAGCGACCTTTTCCGTCGGTGCGATCGCTCCGGTCATCGCGGCGGCGGTCAGCCCGGCGCCCCATGCGCTGGCGAGCGTCGTCGTAACCTCGCTAATCTGTCTTGCCCTGCTGGGCTATGCAGGCGCGCGGCTGGGTGGAGGTAAGTTAGGCCGGTCGGTCGGCCGGGTGCTGTTCTGGGGCGTACTCGCAATGGCGATCACGGCAGGTGCAGGCAGGCTTTTCGGCGCGGCGATATGATGGCAAGGTCCGCGCCATCCGCATTCCCAAGGAGAAGATCATGACTGCGATCCAGCAAATTCCGCTCAAGACGATCAAGGGCGCCGACGCCAGCCTCGCCAACTATGCGGGGAAGGTGGTGCTGGCCGTCAATGTCGCTTCCAAGTGCGGCCTGACGCCGCAATATGAAGGGCTCGAGAAGCTCTATCGCGACTATAAGGACAAGGGGCTGGTGGTTGCCGGCTTCCCTGCCAATGACTTTGCTGGTCAGGAACCGGGCAGCAATGACGAGATCGCGGAATTCTGCACGACTAATTTCGGTGTCGACTTCCCGATGTTCGAAAAGATCGTGGTGACCGGCCCGGAAAAGCATCCGCTTTACGCGGCGCTGACCAGCGCACAGCCCAAGGCTGCGGGGGAGGGTGATGAGTTTCGCGAAAAGCTCCGCGGCTATGGCATGACGCCGACCGAAGAGCCCGAAGTGCTCTGGAATTTCGAAAAGTTCCTGATCGCCAAGGACGGTTCGGTCGCGGCGCGCTTCGCACCCGGCACCACGCCTGATGATCCGGCGCTGGTGTCGGCGATTGAGGCTGAACTGGCGAAATAAGGGACGGACATGGGGATCGGCGCCGTTCACGGCGCCGGTTCCGATGTCTCGCCGTGCTGGTCGCCTCATGCTTTCGCCCGCCACCGCCTTTCAACAGATCGGCCCGGTGCTGGAAACGCTCAGCATCGTGGGGATTTTCGTGTTTGCGGCGTCTGGGGCGCTGGCGGCGGCCCGGCTGGGGCAGACGCTAGTGACCTTTGCGTTTTTCGCGCTGGTGACCGGGGTAGGGGGCGGCACCCTTCGCGACCTGCTGATCGGCGCACCGGTTTTCTGGGTGCATGATCCCGTTCCGGCAATCACATGCATGGTCGCGGCGCTCCTGATCTGGTTCACGCCGCGCCGCTTGTGGAGCGATCGCGCGCTCGATTGGCTCGACGCCATCGGCCTCGTCTCCTTTGCCGTGTTCGGAGCCGCCAAGGCGATGAGCTACGGCATTCCGCCCTTCGTTGCCGCCCTGATGGGCGTGGTCACCGGCTGCGTCGGCGGCATCTTGCGTGATCTCCTCGCCCATGAGCCGTCCATATTGTTGCGCCCCGAACTTTATGTAACGGCAGCGGCCCTCGCTTCCGGCTTGTTCGTCATGCTGCGCTGGTGGGGGCTGGACGTGCCGGTAGCGGGCGTCGTCGCGGCGCTGCTAGGCTTCCTTTTGCGCGCCTTCGCGATCTGGCGAAGCATTGGCCTCCCCACCTACAAAGCTGATCGTTAACAGTTCAGAACGCATAAATCCTCCCCATCGCAGATGGGGAGGGGGACCGCCGGAGGTGGTGGAGGGGAAAAAGCGCTACATCACCGCCAAAGGCTGGCAAGCACCCCCATCAGCCCCCGCTCATCGGCGGCACTCACCCGCCGGGGCGCGCCATAGCCACGGCATTCCAGACAATCGGCCCGCACACCCGCGCCACTGATCAGTCCACGCATATCCGCGACAGCCTGCATGGCCCAACGCCGCTGGATCATCGCCTGCCTGCTCAACATGTCGCGGGGAGCATCCACATCCTCATCGTCCCGTTCTGACATCGACTTGATGAGCTCGGCGAACTTGTCGGGCTCCTTCTCGATACGGTAAACCTTCGCCTTGGCAGGATCGATCTTGGCCATCTTCGCCGCTTCGGCGACGGCTTCCTCCAACCCGCCGAAGCGATCGACCAGCCCGATCTGCCGCGCCGTGCCGCCGTCCCACACGCGGCCTTGAGCAATGGCGTCGATCTGCTGAGGCGATTTACGCCGTGCCTGCGCGACCAGCCCCACGAAACGGCCATAGATATCCTCGATCCCCATCTGCATGATGCGATCGAATTCAGGCGTCGTGCCGCCCGCAATGTCCGGCTGCCCTGACAGCGGCGTGGTCCGCACGCCATCGGTCGTGATGCCTAGCTTCGCCAACGTTCCTTCAAAGCTCGGCAATATCCCGAACACCCCGATGGAGCCGGTAATCGTGTCCGGTTCGGCAAAGATCAGGTCGGCGGGCGTGGAAATCCAATAGCCGCCACTCGCCGCGACATTGCCCATGGATACTACGATCGGCAGCCCCTCGCGTTTTGCTTCCATGATGGCCTGCCGAATCTTTTCCGACGCCATGACCGAACCGCCGGGGGAATCGACCCGGACGACCAGCGCTTTCAGGTCCTTTTCCGACAGCGCCTTGTAGAGAAGAGCCGAAATCGTATCACCGGCTGCGCTACCCGGCCCACCATCTCCATCGACGATGTCGCCCGCCACGGTAATCACGCCGATCTGGCCATCATTGGGCGCGCGGTGGGCCTTCGCATAGCTTCTGAGGTCGATGCTGGCAAAATCACCCACGCGATCGTCGGAGGGTTCGCCCGCCACCTCCGCGACGCGCTTGCCGAACGCAGCTTCGTCGCCCAGTTTGTCGACCAGCCCGGCACTCTGCGCCGCCTTGGCGAGATTGCCGCGCGCAGCTTCCGCCGCACCCGCAGGATTGGCGGCATAGGCGGCCAGCTTCGCGCGCGGCCGTGCCTTGCCAACTTCCTCCTGCCAATCCTGCCACAAGGCATCGGCCAGCGCCTGATTGGCTTGTCGGGCTTCGGGCGATTGATCCGTGCGGATAAAGGGTTCGACGAAGCTCTTGTAGGTGCCGACGCGATAGACATGCGTGTTGACGCCGAGCTTATCGATTAGCCCCTTGTAATACAGGCCAGAGCCGCCGCGCCCGAGGATCGCTACGCCGCCAAGGGGATCGACCCATGCCTCGCTGGCATGGGCGGCCAGTTGATAGCTGTCGTCACTGTAGATGGTGGCAAAGGCGAAGACCGGCTTCTTTGCTGCACGAACGGCATCCAGCGCCTTGCCCACGCGGGAAAGCGCCACCTGGCCGCCGCCCAGGAACCCGTCGAGGTTCAGCACAACCGCCTTGACCTTGCCATCTGTCTTGGCCGCATCCAGCGCGTCCACGATCTCGGAAAGGCGATATTCCTTCGTCTGCGGCCCGGACGATGTCAGCAACGAAACGGGGTCCACCTCTGCCGGTTGCTCGACAATGGTGCCGTCCAGCTTCAGCAGCAGTGCGCCACTGCTCACGCTGCGCGCGGGCTTGGGCGACCATGACAGCGCCGCATAAAGCAGGCCGAAGAAGCCGAGCAGGAACAGCAGAACCAGCCCGTCCTTGACCGCGACCAATATGCGCCAGACGCCCTTCACAAATGCCAAATTGCCGCTTCCTTATGCTTGCTTGTCCGAGCTATCCGATCGTCCGGCCGACTGCAATGTGGGACGCTCCGCCGGGCGCACAAGCTTGCGCCCGTCATTTCCGGCGTTATGGGAGGCGCCAACATTCGCGCTTATGTGCAGGAGAAGCGTTTCATGCCCACACTCGTTCTGATCCGTCATGGCCAATCGGCCTGGAACCTGGAAAACCGCTTCACCGGCTGGTGGGACGTGGACCTGACGGAAAAGGGGGTGGAGGAAGCGCGGGCTGCCGGTCAGTTGATGTCGGCCAAGGGCCTCGACTTCGACCGCTGCTTCACCTCGGTTCAGACCCGGGCGATCAAGACGCTGAACCTAGCGCTTGAGGAAATGGGCCGCCTCTGGCTGCCGGTCGAAAAGGACTGGCGCCTCAATGAACGTCATTATGGGGGGCTTACCGGCCTCAACAAGGCAGAGACCGCCGCCAAGCACGGCGATGCACAGGTGAAGATCTGGCGCCGCAGCTTCGACATTCCGCCGCCGGTGCTGGAACCGGGCGGCGAGTTCGACCTGTCGAAGGACCGCCGCTATGACGGCATCGCCATCCCCTCGACGGAGTCCCTGAAGGACACGATCGCCCGCGTCTTGCCCTATTGGGAAAGCCGCATCGTGCCGGAGCTGAAGGCTGGCAAGCGCGTCCTCATCTCTGCTCACGGCAATTCTCTGCGCGCGCTGGTGAAGCATCTGTCGGGCATTCCCGACGATGAGATCACGGAACTGGAAATCCCGACCGGCCAGCCGATCGTCTATGACCTCGCCGACGATCTGACCGCAAAGGACCGCTATTATCTGTCGGAGCGTTAAGTCCGCAAATCCCGCATTGCCCCTTGCCGGTCGTCCGGCTAAGGGGCTTTGCTTTCCGCGCCATCAGGGGAAGTCAGGCGAATGACCGGAGCGACCGCCGCCACCGTCGGCATTATCATGGGATCGCGATCCGATTGGGAAACCATGCGCCACGCGGCCGAGACGCTGAGCGCGCTTGGCATCCCGCACGAATGCAAGGTCGTGTCCGCTCACCGCACGCCGCAGCGTCTCTATGACTATGCCACCGGCGCGGTTTCCCGTGGTCTGAAGGTCATCATCGCCGGGGCAGGGGGCGCTGCCCATCTTCCCGGCATGACCGCGTCGATGACCCGTCTGCCTGTCCTGGGCGTCCCCGTTGAGTCGAAGGCTCTGAAGGGCATGGATTCCCTTTTGTCTATCGTTCAGATGCCCGGCGGCATCCCTGTCGGCACCCTCGCCATCGGCAAGCCCGGCGCGATCAATGCGGCGCTGCTGGCAGCTTCCATCCTCGCCACCACCGACGACGCGCTGGCCGAACGGCTGGACATGTGGCGCGAAAAGCAGACCGACGATGTCGCGGAGACGCCCGAATAAGATGACGACCATCGCGCCCGGTTCCACCATCGGCATCCTTGGCGGCGGCCAGCTCGGCCGGATGATCGCGATCGCCGCCGCGCAGCTTGGCTACCGCACGCATATCTATGCGCCGGAAGAAAGCGGCCCCGCCGCAGACGTGTCACGCTGCTGGACCCGCGGCGCCTATGAGGATACCGCAGCGCTCGCCGCCTTTGCCGACAGCGTCGACGTCGTCACCTATGAGTTCGAGAATATCGACCCTTCTGCCGTCGAAGTCCTCTCCACGCATGGCCTAGTCCGCCCCGGCGCGCAGGCGCTCCGCGTGGCGCAGGACAGGCTCGCCGAGAAGAATTTCGTGCGAGACCTCGGCGGCCTCACCGCGCCTTTCGCGTCGGTCGAAAGCCTCGATGATCTCCATCAGGCGATCGCCACGATCGGCAGCCGTGCGATCCTGAAGACCAACCGCATGGGCTATGACGGCAAGGGTCAGGCGCGCCTCAACGATCCGGCGGACGCTCCCGCCGCCTGGGACGCCATCGGTCGGCAAAGCGCGATCCTGGAAGGTTTCGTGACCTTCGAGGAGGAGTTTTCCGTCATCCTCGTGCGCGGCGCAGATGGCGAAGTCCGCTTCTGGGACTCACCCGCCAACGTCCATGTTGATGGCATCCTCTCCACCTCCACTGCCCCCGCTGGCCCCCGCATAGAGGCACAAGTTGAAGCAGCGCGCGCCCTGGCTGCGCAGGTAGCGCAAGCGCTCGGTTATGTCGGCGTCCTGACCCTCGAATTCTTCGCCAGCGCCGATGGCCCCGTCTTCAACGAAATGGCGCCACGCGTCCACAATAGCGGCCACTGGACGATCGAGGGCGCAGTCACCAGCCAGTTCGAAAACCATGTCCGCGCCATTTGCGGCCTCCCATTGGGCGACACCAGGCTGGCGGCACGGCGAGTGCAGATGCACAACCTCATCGGCGAAGAAGCCGACGCTTGGGCTGCGATCCTGTCCGATCCCGCCGCCCACCTGCATCTCTATGGCAAGCATGAGGCTCGCCCCGGTCGCAAGATGGGCCACGTCACCCGGCTGACCCTGTGAGCGAGGCCCAAGAAGTCGTCCTGGTCCTCGCCCGCGCCGACAATGGCGTGATCGGCAAGGACGGGGGGCTGCCTTGGCGGTTGCCCGCCGACCTCAAGCATTTCAAGGCGCTGACCATCGGCCACCCAATGATCATGGGGCGCAAGACGTTCGACAGTCTGCCCGGCTTGTTACCCGGCCGCCGCCACATCGTCCTGACCCGCGATACTGGCTGGATCGGGGAGGGGGCAGAAATCGCGCATGACGTCACGTCCGCCCTTCGTCTCGCCGACGGTCCCGCCGCCATGGTGATTGGCGGGGCAGAGGTCTATCAGCTCTATCTGCCCCACGCCGACCGCATTGAACTGACCGAAGTGCATTTCGACGCCCCCGGCGACGCCGTGATCCCTTATCCCGACACGACGCGGTGGGAGGAAGCAGCCCGCGCCGATCATCCGGCGGAGGGCGCCTATCCCGCCTACAGCTTCGTCACTTTCCGCCGCCGCGCTGCGCCATGATGTCGCATTGCCAGCGCCCGACCATCTCCCTATAGCCAGCGCCATGGAGCGGCTGGAAAGCGGCGTCCCGATCCCTGCCCATTTGCGCGGGAGCATCATGGCGCTGGGCAATTTTGACGGATTTCACCTCGGTCATCAGGCGGTCGTCGGCCGCGCGGTGGACCGTGCCCGCGCGGAAGGCCGTCCCGTCATCGTTGCAACATTCGACCCGCATCCGATGCGCCTGTTTCGCCCGGAAAACCCGTGGTTCCGCCTCACCAGCCTGGACCAGCGGCAGCGCCTGTTCGCCGCCGCCGGTGCCGACGCGATGTTGGTATTCGCCTTCACCCGCCAACTCGCCGCCTTGAGTCCTCAGGATTTCGTCGATCTGCTGGTAGACGGCATGGGCGTCGCGGGTGTGGTCACGGGACAGGATTTCACCTTTGGCCACGGCCGCACCGGCACTGTCGCCACGCTTGCCGAACTCGGCGCCGCGCGGGGCATGAGCGCCGAAGCCGTCGCGCCGATCACGGACGAAGGCGGGGAGGTGGTCTCCTCCAGCCGCATCCGTACCGCGCTGAAAGCCGGAGACTGCGCCACGGCAACGCGGCTGTTGACACGCCCCTTCGCGGTGCAAGGGCTGGTCCAGCATGGCGACAAGGTCGGCCGCACGATCGGCTTCCCCACCGCCAATGTCGATCTCGGCCATTACATCCGCCCGGCCTATGGCATCTATGCGGTACGCGGCCTGCTGCCCGATGGCCGTGTCCTCGATGGCGCGGCCAATCTCGGCATCCGCCCCAGCTTCGATCCGCCGAAGGAATTGCTGGAGCCGCACTTCTTCGATTTCTCCGAAAGCCTCTACGACCACTGCATCGAGGTGCAGTTGATCGAATTCCTCCGGCCCGAAGCGAAATATGAAGGGCTCGAAGCCCTCACCGCCCAGATCGCCAGGGACTGCGACGCCGCGCGGCAAATCCTTGCGAGAACGCCGCACCTCGCCTAATGCCCGCCCATTCATTTCCAACCCCGTTCGCTTCGAGCGAAGTCGAGAAGCAGATATGCAGCGCCGCGTTTCTCGACTGCGCTCGAAACGAACGGAAGTCTGTAGATAGTCCCACATGACCGACCAGCCCGACTATAAAAGCACCGTATTCCTTCCCGTAACCGACTTCCCGATGAAGGCGGGCCTTGCGCAAAAGGAACCGGCGATCCTCGCGCGCTGGGAAGAAATGGACCTGTACGGCAAGCTGCGCGAACGGCGGAAGGGCCGCGAACGCTTCATCCTCCACGACGGCCCGCCCTACGCCAATGGCGATATTCATATGGGCCATGCGATGAACAAGGTGCTGAAGGACATCATCGTCCGCAGCCAGTCGCTCCTTGGCAAGGATGCGCCCTATGTCCCGGGATGGGACTGCCATGGCCTTCCGATCGAATGGAAGATCGAGGAGGAATATCGCAAGAAGAAGCAGAATAAGGACGAGGTTCCAGCACAGGAATTCCGCGCCCAGTGCCGCGCTTACGCGGACAAATGGGTCGGCGTTCAGAAGGAGCAGTTCAAGCGCCTTGGTGTCATGGGCGACTGGAACGATCCCTATCTCACCATGAAGTTCGATGCCGAAGCTACCATCGTGTCTGAACTGCTGAAGTTCGCTGAGAGCGGCCAGCTCTATCGCGGCGCCAAGCCCGTCATGTGGTCCCCGGTCGAAAAAACCGCGCTGGCCGAGGCGGAAGTCGAATATGAGGATATCGTCTCGACGCAGATCGACGTGGCGTTCGAGATTGTCGAGGCGCTAAACGCGCCGGAGTTGGTTGGTGCGCATGCGGTGATCTGGACGACGACGCCCTGGACGATCCCGGTTAATCAGGCTTTGGCTTATGGGCCGGAGGTCACCTATCTGCACTTCGAAGCGAATGACGGTCGCAGATATGTGATCGCATTCGATCTCGTTGAACAGTTTCTCGCACGTACTGGATTGAGCTTTAAACGCGGGATTTTTGCTGGCGAAAGTGCATCGGAACAGATCGATCAGGTAGGTGATCGACAAATTGCAGGCTCTCAACTCGCTGGGGCCGTCGCCCGCCACCCGATGCACGCCCTCGGCGGCTTCTTCGCCAAGCCCCGTCCGTTCTTAGCAGGCGATTTCGTCACCACCGACGCAGGCACCGGCCTCGTCCACATGGCGCCCGACCATGGCGAAGACGACTTCGCGCTCTGCAAGGCGAACGGCATCAACCCGGTGTTCGCTGTTGAGAATGACGGCAAATATCGCGAGGACTGGCTCTGGCTCGGCGGCCAGGGAAGCGTCATCAACCCGAAGTTCGTCAGCAAGGACGGCCCCATCTGCTCCGATCTGCGGGAAGCGGGCGGCCTGCTCGCCGCGTCCGACGACTTCAAGCACAGCTATCCCCACAGCTGGCGCTCCAAGGCGAAGATCATCTTTCGCTGCACACCCCAATGGTTCATCCCCATGGATCGCGCGATTAGTGACGGCGTCATTCCCCGCTGCGCCGAGGAGGAAGCCATCCTCGCCCGCCAAGGCAATGGCGCAACCCTGCGCGGCACGGCGCTCGACGCGATCGAGAACACCCGCTGGGTTCCCGAGCGCTCGATCAACCGCATTCGCTCAATGGTCGAAGGCCGCCCCGACTGGGTCATCAGCCGCCAGCGCGCATGGGGCGTGCCCATCGCTCTCTACGTTCATCGTAAGACCGGCGAATATCTCGTTGATAAGGCTGTAAATCAGCGCATCGTCGAAGCTTTCAAAGCTGGCGGCGCGGATGCCTGGTTCGGCGCTGACCATCAGGCGCTGCTTGGCCCCGACTACGACCTCAACGACTATGAGGTGGTGAACGACATTCTCGACGTCTGGTTCGACAGTGGTTCGACCCACAGCTTCGTTGTCGAAAGCCGCTATGGCGAAGGCGTCCGCGCCGATCTGTACCTCGAAGGGTCCGACCAGCATCGCGGCTGGTTCCAGTCCTCGCTGCTCGAAAGCAGCGGCACCCGTGGCCGCGCGCCCTATGACGCCGTCCTAACCCACGGCTTCGCGCTGGACGGGCAGGGGCGCAAAATGTCCAAGAGCCTCGGCAACGTGGTCGATCCGCTGAAGGTCATTGCGGAGTCCGGCTCCGACATCCTGCGCGTCTGGGTCGCTAGCACCGATTATTTCGATGATGTCCGCATCGGCAAGGAAGTGTTGGCCGGATCGTCCGATGCCTATCGCAAACTTCGCAATAGTTTCCGTTACTTGCTTGGCGCTCTTTCGGATTTTTCGGAAGAAGAGAGGTTGCCCGTCACCGAAATGCCGGAGTTGGAGCGCTACATGCTCCACCGCCTCGCGGCTCTCGACGCAGAGCTTAAGGGCGTGGTCGAAAAGGCTGCGGGAAGCGAAAACTGGCTGGAGTTCAGCCGTTACACCCGCGCGCTATTCGACTTCGCCAATAGCGACCTGTCGGCCTTCTTCTTCGACATCCGCAAGGACTGCCTCTACTGCGACGCGAAGACCGATCCCAAGCGTCGCGCCTACCGCACCGTGCTCGACACGCTCTTCCACGCGCTCGTCCGCTACGCCGCGCCAATCATCCCCTTCACGGCTGAGGAAGTTTGGCAAAGTCGCTACCCAAACAACGAAGAAAGCGTGCATTTCCTGGAATGGCCAGAGGTTGACGCGACTTGGCTCAACCAAGTCCTGAACGACAAATGGACCGAAATCCGCAACCAGCGCGATCAGGTCAACGAAGCCATCGAACCCCTCCGCCGCGAAAAGGTCATCCGCTCCAGCCTTGAAGCCGATGTGGCCATGGGAATGGAGGTTCCCAGCGACGGTGTGAACTTCGCCGAAATCGCCATCGTCGCCCGCATCGAAACGGGTGTCGGGGACGGCATCGTGGTCAAGCCGAGCGAGTGGCACAACTGCGGTCGCTGCTGGCGTCTGCTGCCCGAAGTCGAAGAGGACGGCACGCTCTGCAACCGCTGCGACGAAGTGCTGGCAGGTTGAAAACCTGCTGTCCTACAGGCGCAGGCTTCGGCTATAGCCCACGGCCTACCGCCCGGCGGCAGGTAACAATATTATGATGGCGCTTTTCAGGGATATGTTCGTGTCACCTTCATCACCAAAAAAGCATGTGGTGCGCCACTGATGGCAACTGTCAATCACCGCCCGCTCGGCCTGATCGTCGCGATCGTCACGCTCGCGCTGGACCAGCTCATCAAATATACCGTCACCTATCCGCTCGCGCTTAAGAGCCGGATGGACGAAGGAATCGAGATCCTGCCGATCTTCCGCCTGCGCTGGCTGGAAAATCGTGGGGTTTCGATGGGCTTCTTCCATGCCGACACGAACATGATGCGCTGGCTTCTCGTGGGCATGACGATGCTGATCGCTGGCTTTGTCGGCGTGTGGATGTGGCGGGAAAAGGCGCGGCAGGATGTCGCGGCCCTTGGGTTGGTCCTCGGGGGTGCCATTGGAAATATCGTTGATCGTGTTCGCTTGGGCTATGTTGTCGATTATGCCGATCTGCACTTTGGCGAATGGCGGCCATTTCTCATATTCAACCTGGCCGACGCCGCGATCACGATCGGCGTGCTGATCCTGCTTGCACGGGCGTTGCTGCTGCGCGAGAAGAGCGCAAAGACGGAGTCACTGAACTGATGCGTAAACTGATCCTCGCCGCTGGCCTGATTTCCATGCTGTCCGCCTGCGGTGGCGGCGGCGGCCTGTTTAATCGGGCTCGCCCCGATGAGTTCGCCGTCTCGCGTCAGGCGCCGCTCGTGATCCCGCCTGATTATGCGTTGGTCCCGCCTGCGCCGGGTACGCCTGCCGCTGCGTCGGTTGATTCGAGCCGTGCTGCCATGGAAACCATGTTCGGCGGTCCTGCCCAGCGCAGCGCGGCTGAAAGCGCGGCGTTGAACGAAGCAGGCCGTGCCAATGCGGCGGCAGGCATCCGCTCCTCCGTTGGCGATCCGGGCACGGAAGTCGTCGACAAGGGCGCCGCGACCCGCGAAATCATCGCCGCGCCGGAAGGTGACGGGCAGGACGCCCGCGCTGCGATCCCGCAGCAGTAAGGCAGTAAGAAACTAGGGCTGGCTCTCGACGAAGTTCTTGAGCCTGCCCAAAGTCTCGTCCCACTGGCTTGAGACCTGAGCAAGCCAATCCCGCGCGTCCGCGATCGCCTCAGGCTCGAGGGTGAAAAGCACCTCACGCCCGGATCGTGTGCGGCGCACCAGTCCCGCGCCCAGCAGGACGTCGAGATGCTTCGACACCGCTTGACGGCTGATCGGCAGGCCATCGCCTAATTGCGCGATCGATCGTCCCGTCCCCTCGGAAAGTCGCCCAATCAGCCCTAAGCGTGTGACGTCACCCAATGCGGCAAACAGCCGCGCCGGTGCTTCCTCAACCTTCAACATATTCTCGGATATTCTTCACCTGCTCTGCCCAACCACCATCGTTGGAGCGCATGACATTGCTCCTGCGCGGCTCAGGCACCTTGTCGAACCCGCTTTCCGTGACCGTCAGCAATGTGCCGCTGCCAGCGGGTTCAAGCAGAAACTCGACCAATGTCCATTCCGGCACCGGTACGCCACTGTCCATCAACTGCTTGTCACCGCCAGTCGCAGGCCATTCAAAAGCGAAGCGTCTCATGGGCTCGATTGCAACGACCCGTGCTTCCCAGCGATATTCTTCAAAACCGGGATAGGTCATATGCCCTGTCGATGCCTGACCCGCGACAAAAGGCTGATCCAAGGCTACCTGGAACCAGGCTCCGAACTTTTCATGATTAATCAGCGCGTCCCAAACTCGTTCGACCGACGCGGCGATTTCTATGCTTCTACTGATAGAATCCACCATATAAGCAACCTCCAGGTTGCTTATATGCGTTTTGCTTCATGATATGCAACCATTTGGTTGCTTCTAGGCCCGGGCTTCAGTCGCTATCCCGGCGCTGTTATGCCGTAACGCCGTCAGTACGGTGTCGATGATCGCCGCCGCATCCAGCCGCGCGTCTGCATATTGCAGTTCCGGCTTGTCCTGATCCTGGAAAACATCCGGCAGGCGCAACGTACGCAGCTTCAGGCCATTGTCGATCAGCCCCAGATCACTCGCCAGCGTCAATACATGGGCGCCCAAGCCCCCGATGGCGCCTTCCTCAATCGTCACGGCAACTTCGTGCGTCGTGAGCAGGCGACGGATCATCGCTTCGTCCAATGGCTTGGCGAACCGCAAATCGACTACAGTGGTGGACAAGCCCTTCGCTTCCAACGCTTCAGCGGCGCGCAGCGCTTCCTCCAGACGGGTGCCAAGTGACAATATGGCGACCTGTCGGCCGTCCCGGACGATTCGTCCCTTGCCGATCTCCAGCTTCTCGGGCGCCGCGGGTAACGGCACGCCCACGCCATTGCCACGTGGATAACGGACGGCGATCGGCCCGCTGTCATGAGTGGCGCAAGTGTGGACCATGTGGACCAGCTCTGCTTCGTCGGAAGCGGCCATAACGACCATATTGGGAAGCGTGGCGAGGTAGGTAATGTCGAAGCTGCCCGCATGAGTCGAACCGTCTGCACCCACCAGCCCGGCCCGATCGATAGCAAAGCGCACCGGGAGATTCTGGATCGCGACATCATGCACGACCTGGTCATAGGCGCGCTGGAGAAAGGTCGAATAGATCGCGCAGAAAGGCCGCATGCCCTGTGCCGCAAGCCCAGCAGCGAAGGTCACCGCATGCTGTTCGGCAATCCCCACGTCGAAGGAACGTTCAGGGAAAGCCTCCGCGAACTTGTCGAGACCCGTGCCCGACGGCATGGCAGCGGTAATCGCGCAGATAGTGCTATCGCGCCGGGCCTCGGCGACCAGGGCGTTGGCAAACACCGCAGTATAGCTGGGCGGCCCCGGAGGTGCCTTTGCTTGCGCCCCGGTGATGACGTCGAACTTTTGGACGCCATGATATTTGTCTGCTGCCGCTTCCGCTGGAGCGTAGCCTTTGCCTTTCTGGGTCACGACATGAACGAGGCACGGCCCTTCGGCGGCATCGCGAACATTTTCCAGAACGGGTATTAGCTGATCGAGATTATGGCCGTCGACAGGGCCAACATAGTAGAAGCCCAGTTCCTCGAACAAGGTCCCACCCATCGCCATGCCGCGGGCAAACTCATCGGTTTTGCGGGCGGCATTGTGGAGAGGGCGGGGCAATTTGCGCGCGAGCCGCTTGGCTAGGTCGCGCAGGCCCAGAAATTCGCGGCTCGATACCAGGCGAGCGAGGTAGGCGGAAAGGCCACCCACCGGAGGTGCTATCGACATGTCATTGTCGTTCAGGATCACGATCAGCCTGTTTCCGGCCTCGCGCGCGTTGTTCATCGCTTCATACGCCATGCCCGCGGACATGGCGCCGTCGCCGATCACTGCTATGCCCTTGCCCGGCTTGCCTGCGAGCTTGCTGGCCACGGCAAAACCCAGTGCCGCGCTGATGGATGTCGAACTATGGGCCGCGCCGAAGGGGTCATATTCACTTTCGGCCCGCTTGGTGAAGCCCGAAAGGCCGCCGCCCTGGCGAAGGGTACGGATGCGGTCGCGCCGACCGGTCAGGACCTTATGCGGATAGCATTGGTGGCCCACATCCCAGACCAGCTTGTCATTGGGCGTGTCGA
Organism: uncultured Novosphingobium sp.; assembly: GCA_946886365.1. The sequence goes on along the minus strand of CAMPIM010000018.1, from coordinate 16,393 downwards.
AAACATAATGGATGGCGGTGGTGAGTTCGACCACTCCCAGCCCTGACCCCAGGTGGCCGCCAGTCACCCCGACGGCAGAAATCACCTCCTGCCGGAGTTCGTCGGCAAGCTGAGGGAGCTGCTCGGGCTTGAGCGTGCGCAGATCCGCGGGCCAGGTGACCTGGTCGAGCAGCGGCGTTGTGGGACTGTCATTCATTAAAGGCATAGACTCCCAAGCGCGCTAAGCCGTTCCTGACCAAAGCGCAACGCCTGCTTCATGCCACGCACTTGGCGCAGGTTCCGAGTATCTCGATCACGGGCCGTTCTGCCCGGAATCCTTGATGTTCCGCCACGGCGCGAACGTTGTTCGTCACCACATCGTTATCGACATGGGTCGCTTCCTTGCAGTTGCGGCAGACGAGGAAGATGCAATCATGATGGCAGCCCGGATGTGCGTTGGCGATATAGGCGTTCGCGCTTTCCACGCGCATGGCAATGTTGTTCGCCACGAACAGGTCGAGGATACGATAGACGCTGTTCGGCGCCACTCGCTTTCCGCGAACCTTGGAGACGCTGTCGGCAATGTCATAGGCCGACGTCGGCTTTTCTTCGGCGGCGAGCGCATCGAATATCGCAGCGCGCATGGGCGTCCACTGCTCGTTCTGCGCTTCCAGCGCGTTGCGGGCTGCGTCGGCCAGGCTTGCGCCAGTGGGTTCGTGATGATGATGGTGTTCGGCCATATGGGTCAATCTATGCGTGGGCGGGTTTGGGGGCAAGGGCGGCCTGTCAGCCGCGCCAATAGGCCCAAGCCGCCCACAACCAACCCGCAATCATCAACGTGCCACCAATAGGCGTCACAGCGCCTAGCCAACGCGGACCTCCCATGGCCATGGCATAGAGGGTGAATGCGAAGATCGCGGCGCCCGCCAGAAGCAGCAACGCCGGCCCGCGCGCGCCATTGGCCAGCGTCAACGCGGCAACCGCGTGGATCAACTGATACAAGCCGCCAGTCCGCAACCATTCGGCTGCTTCGTGGCTGGATGCACCATGGGCGCCGAAAGCGCCTGCAGCGATGGCGAGCGCCGCTGAAAGCGAGGCCAGGACCGGGATCATGCGTTTTCCTCTTCTTCTCCCCGAGCCATCAGGCGCATCCGCCTGCCGGGCCTGAACATCAGTTCCTTGGCGGCCAGCAACGTTCCTTGCTCGCCCTGGACCGTCAGCCGCTGATCGTCATTTTCACGATATTTGCGTTCAACCTCTTCTATTTCCGCCTGTGGCACGCCCAGCGTGTCCATCGCCTGGATCCCCATGCAAATGGCGGATTCGAAAACCTCACGAACCACTCCCGCAAGATCCATGTCTTTCAATGCGAGCAACTGCCGCCGATCGAAGGCGCGAACGAGCAGTGCGGCCTGAGGGAATGCCTCGGCGATAGGTTCCAGTATCCGGCTGTCCAGCGACGGATCATCATGGCAGAAAGCGATCAAGCGGGCTTCCTCGGCTCCGGAACGGCGGAGCAAATCGATTCGCGTGCCATCGCCATAATAGACTTTCATGTCGAACCGGCTCGACACCTCGATCTGGGCGGGCTTCTTGTCGATCAGTACGACCTCGAACCCGTGCCCCATCAGCATCTGGGCGACAGTTTGTCCGAAACGCCCATAGCCCACGATGATCGCGGTTCCGCGCGTTGCCTCGTCCGGGCCGACGGGATTCTGCTGACCTTTCGGCTGCGCGAACTCCAGCCTTCGGGCAAAGAGCATGAGAAATGGCGTCGTGGCCATGGAAAAGGTCACAATCGCGCTGAACAGGCTTGCGCCCTGAGGAGCTATCAAAAGGGCGTTTTGCGCCTGGGCGAAAAGAACAAATCCGAACTCGCCGCCCTGGCTGAGCAATAGGCCCGCGCCGATCGCCTGCGTCCATTCCATGCCGAACAGCCGGGCAAGGCCGGTGATCAGCAATGCCTTTGTCATGACGAGCATCGCCGCCATGCCGATGACGAACAAGGGGTTCGCCGCGACGGCATGCAAATCCAGCACCATCCCGACCGCGAGGAAGAACAGACCCAGCAGGATCGACCGGAATGGTTCTACATCCGCTTCGATCTCATGCCGATAAGGAGAGTCGGCCAGCATCACGCCTGCGACGAACGCGCCCAGCGCCGTGGACAGGTGAAGCGCATGCATGAGGGCAGCGGCGGCAAGAACCGTGAACAATCCGACTGCCACGAACAATTCACGCTCGCCCAACCGTCCCACTAGCTGAAGCAGAGGGCGAAGGATGAAACGCCCAGCCAGTACCAGTCCCGCAATGGCAGCAACCGTATAGCCCGCAAGCTGGATGCCGGGCGGGCCTCCAACATCCGCGGGGTTGCGTGACAATGCCGCCACAATGGTGATCAGCGGGACGATCGACAAATCCTGAAAAAGCAGGATCGAAAAGACTTTCTCACCAAAAGGAGAGTTGATGCGTCCACTGCTTTTAAGGCTGGGCAGAACCTGTGCCGTGGAAGACAGCGCCAGGGGGAGGCCGAGCGCAATAGCTGCGCCCCAGGTGAAGCCGGTCGAAAAATAGATGATCGCGGTCAAAGCCAAACCGCACATCACCACCTGGGCAAGGCCAAGGGCAAAGATGTCGCGTTTCAATCGCCAGAGCCGTGCCGGATGAAGTTCAAGGCCGACGAGGAAAAGCAGCAGGACGATGCCGATTTCGGCAATCGCCAGCTTCGATTCCGCCCCGCCTACGAGGCCAAGCCCTTGTGGGCCGACCAACGCTCCGGCAACCAGATAGCCTAGCACTGCGCCAAGGCCGAAACGGCGAAACAGCATGACGAACAGCACCGCCGCACCCAGCAGGATTACGCCTTCGGACAGGAGGAGGTCGGTTGCGTTGAGGGGCGCGTGCGCCGCCGCCGCAGGGGGAGTAGGCATCAGGCCTCCGCCGCGCGTGCGGCTTCTGCCACCGCCTCGAAACTAAGCCGGATGGAGGCGTGACGCGCCGAATATCCACGGGCTGGAGCGAGGACGGTCAACCCCGGCCAGAAATTCAGATCATCGCCTTCGCCAGCGAGATACGCAGTCAACTTGTCTCGCGCGGTCTCGAGTTCGGCTGCTGTCAGGCCAATTGCCTGAGCCGACATAAGCGCAGCCGAAGCCTGGCCGAGTGCGCAGGCTTTAACGTCCAGACCTAGCTCGACCAGCTTCCCACCTTCCATTCTTACGTCAGCTGTCACTCGTGATCCGCAAGTGGGCGATCGTTTTTCTGCGGTTGCCTGCGGCTGTGCCAGTCGCCGGTGATGCGGGATACTGGCGGCGAGGCGCAATATGTCCTTGTTGTAGAGGGGGGCGCTCATGCTTCCCCTGTAGTGCAGCTAGGCCGCCTGAGAAAGGCCGCAGATATCATCGGTAGATTATTCGCAGTTTGGCTGCGGCATTGGCGGCATGTCGTCGCGCCGGGCATGCCGTCAGCCGAGTTCACCCGTCAATCACGTCAAGGTTCCTGGCCTTCATCGGTCGGCTGTGTCGGCACGATCCGCGGCGGCGGCGTAGCGGGGACGGCGGGGGAGGGTGGCGCTTCAGGCTGGCCGATGGGCAGGCGCAGCTGATTGGGGCCTATGTTGACCGACACACCATTGTCATCGACCCCCAGGCTCATATTGCCCAGGCCCCCTTCCACCGTCACATTCGCGATTGCGTTGACGAGGTCGCTATCCTGTTGTTCGGGCGGTGTTTCGACAGGTTCGTTGATTGCTCCGGCCATGAAGTTTCGCCAGATGCGCGCAGGAACGCCGCCGCCTGCCGCGCCGCCGGGGAGCGGGGCATTATCATCATTGCCGATCCAGACGGCCGTCACCAGCCCACCGGCATAACCCACGAAGATCGCGTCACGGCTATCCTGGGTGGTTCCCGTCTTGCCGAATGTGCTGGTGCGAAGTGCCGCTGCACTGCCCGTTCCCCGGTTTGCGGCTGACGACAACAGATCGCGGATCATTTCAAGCTGATCCTGGCTGAAGTGACGCTGACGGCTCATTAGGCGGCCGAACCACCCCTGTTCTTCGGGAGGCAGGCCGTGGGCGATGACGGGATAGGCACCCGCAGCTACGGTGGCATAAGCCTGCGCGAGCTGGATGAGCGGAATTTCGGACGTGCCCAGCGCAAGGCTGAGATTTTCTGTCAGCGGCGCCGTGATGCCCAGGTCGCGCGCCACCTTTATGACAGCATCGACGCCCACCTTTTGTGTCAATCTAACTGCCGCCACATTGCTCGACGCCGCGAATGCCTGACGCAAGGTGATGCGCCCGCGATATTTGCCGCCGTGGTTGGCGGGCCGATAGGTCCCGCTGGTGATCGGCGTGTCCTCGATAAAATCCTCCGGCGTCATTCCGGATCGGAATGCGGCCAGATATACGAAGAGCTTGAAGGTCGATCCGGGCTGCCGCTTTGCTTGCACGGCCCGGTTGAAGCTGCTGGCGCGATAATTTTTGCCGCCGACCATGGCCACGACGCTGCCGTCGGGCTTCATCGCCACCAGAGCTGCTTCGGCTTGGCCTAGAGGTGCCCGGCGGATTGCCGCTTCGGCCAGGCGCTGGACCCGCCAGTCGAGCGTCGTTGGAACAGTCTGTGCTCCATAAACCGCGCCCGCGCGGTCACGCGCCTCGGGCAGCACCCAGTCGGCGAAATAGGTGCCGGTCGTCGGATCGGGCGTTTCGCGCACGTCCAGCCGCGCTGGGCGCAGCCCGTTGCGTTCGGCCTTGCTGATATAGCCAGCGTCCACCATCGCCTGCGTCACCAGGGCGGCGCGCTCCCGTGCTCCTTTCAGATTTGTAGTCGGCGCAAGGCGAGAGGGCGCCTTCAGCAATCCCGCGAGCATTGCGGCCTGCGGAATGGTGAGCCGTTCGGGCTGGCGGCTGAAATAGTGCAGCGAAGCCGCGCGCAATCCATAGACATTGTCGCCGAAATAAACGTTCGACAGATAGCGTTCGAAAATCTGATCCTTGGTCAGCCATGCTTCCAGCCAGAAGGCAATCAGCGCCTCCCGCGCTTTTCGTCCGAAAGTTCTGTCGCTGGAAAGGAATACACCCTTGGCAAGCTGCTGGGTGATGGTGCTCCCGCCCTGCGACGAACCGTCCGACCATAGATTATGCCAGGCGGCTCGTACTATGCCTCTCGGATCGACGCCCCAATGGCTGTAAAAGCGCCTGTCTTCGATCGCCATGAAGGCTTGGGGGACATGTTTGGGCAGATCTGCCATCGAAACGGGGCGATCGATTATCGCGCCGCGCCGGGCGATGAGATGGCCGTCGGCCGACATGAGGCTGACGCTTGGCGGCGCGATCGGCTTCAACGATCGCGAAAGCGGTGCGGTGACTGCCAGCCAGGCTATCACGAGCATCAGCAGTGCGAGCAGTCCAGCGACGATCCATCCTGTGACATGCAGCCGCCTTCGCCATGGCGTGGATGGAGCGAAGGCGCTGGGTGGCCCTGCTCCGAACTCGCGGGGTGGCTGATCGGGCTGAGGCGCGGGCAGGGGATCTTTCATTGGCTCCAGTATGCTGTATTATCAGATTGATACAGTCAATAGCGTCCTGTCTCGGGACACTCTCGTGTTAACCACGATAATGGGTGGCCGAAATGGTGAATCAGGCGTTAACTCGATTCCATGCGAACACGTCCGCTTATCCTTACGAACGAAGCTGCCCGCCATCCCTTTCGTCAGCGGTTTCCTCGTCACGTCCTGACGGTGAAGGACGCTTCGCCCACTACCTCAGATGAGAGTGACTGGAAGCTGTTTGTTTTGAGCTTCTGCGCATTTTTTACGGCCTTCTACAGCTTCATCTTCTGATCCGGGGTCCTCAGTCGCAGGCTTTGTGAAGCGTCCATGCGATCCAGGCGCAGGGGAGGCATAGCGCCGCCACCAGCAAAAGCTGGTCGATGACAGACATGCCTGCGATGCTGAGGCCAATGGCAAAAAATGATCCCAGAACCATGGCCCCTGAATTGACGATGTTGTTAGCGGCTACGGTGCGGGCAGCCTCGCACTTTTCGACCGTCGTCGTGAGGAATGCATAAAGCGGCACCACGAACATGCCGCCGAATGTCGCCACACCAAGCAGGCATGCCGATAATGCTAGCGCCAGGGGATGGGCAAGAAAGCCCTTGAGCGAGAGCATCGCGCCGCTTCCGTCAGGCGTCCATAGATCACACACAATGTGAAACGCGACGATGCACAGGCCCATGCCAATAACGGACGCGGGTGCGTAACGCGCCGACACATGCCCCTGCAGCAGCCGGTTGATCGCGATCGACCCAATCGCGATGCCCACGGAAAAGATCGCCAGGAACAAGCTGGCCACCGACTTGTCCGCCGCCAGCACATTTTTGACGAGCGGCGGGAACTGGATGAACAGGATTGACCCGACGGCCCAGAAGACGCTGATTGCCATGATGGCCAGATAGAGGCGCCGGATATGCATTGTACCCCGCACCAGCGCGATCGAAGACCGGATGATGTGGAAGTCGATCGGCTGCCGTTCGAGCAATGAAGGCGCGGGTGGAACTTCCCGGCCTGCCACATAGCCGATCGCAGCTGTCACGACGATGCCGATGGCTGCGACCTCCACGGGAATCAGGCCCGCCAGGATCGTTCCGGCAAGGATGGCGATATAAGTTCCAGCCTCTACCAGGCCTGTGCCGCCAAGCACTTCGTCATCATGCAGGTGCTGAGGCAGGATGGCGTATTTGATCGGGCCGAAGAAAGTGGAATGGACGCCCATCGCAAAGAGTGCGCAAAGCAACAGCGGAATGGCCACGCCATGGATCGCTATGCCGCTCCAGATTAGCCCCAGGCCAATGGCGCCCACCAGCATTATGGCGATCTCGGCTGCTTTTACATATCGTATGATGACGGCCTTGTCCCGCTGATCGGCGAGTTGGCCGGACAGCGCGGACAGAAGGAAAAATGGCAGGATGAATATGCCCGTCGCCAATGCGCTGAACCAGGTTTCCGACCGTTCGTCATTATAGACGCTGTACACGACGAACAGCACCATCGCATTTTTGAACAGGTTGTCGTTAAAGGCCCCGAGCAATTGAGTGATGAAAAGCGGCAGGAAACGTCGCTTGTTAAGGAGCCTGAGTGAGGCTTGCATAGGCAAGAAGGTCTTCTTCGCTGTGGACGAGCGGAGCGGGGTCTAGCGGCTGCCGCGTCGGCTGTCCAACGCATCCGAATGAGAAGCGGTCCCTCATCACGGCTGCTTGTGCTATGCGGCGGACTGTGGCAGTCCGCCGCCATGCTGACGCTGCCCAATCTGCTGACGCTTTCGCGGATACTGACCGTCCCGTTGCTTGTCGCGTTGCTCTGGCCCGCAGAGGTCGGTGCTCGCTGGACGACCGGCTATGCCTTTGCTTTTGGGCTTTATTGTTTGATGGGCATCACGGACTATTTCGATGGCTATCTGGCGCGAGCCCAAGGGACCGTTTCGAAGCTGGGCGTCTTTCTGGATCCCATCGCCGACAAGATCATGGTTGGCGCAGTCATCTTGATGTTGGCCGCCACTCGGGACATCGCGGGTATCCACATTGCTGCCGCCATGATCATTCTACTGCGTGAAATCGCCGTGTCGGGGCTGCGTGAGTTTCTGGCAGGACTTCAGGTTTCGGTGCCGGTGTCCCGCTTGGCCAAGTGGAAAACCACCTTTCAGCTGATAGCCTTGGGTGCCCTGATCCTGGCGGGCGCGGTGCCCGCATTTCCCCTGGTTCAGTCGCTGGGTATCGTGACCCTCTGGGCCGCAGCAATACTGACTTTGATCACCGGTTGGGACTATCTGCGGGTCGGTATCAAGCATATGGACTGATGCGTGGTTAAACTCGAAATCCTCTATTTCGCCTGGGTGCGAGAAATCATCGGCTGCGATGGTGAGCAGGTCGATCGGCCTAGCGCCGATATGAGTGTCGCAAATCTGATTGCGCAGCTTGCGGAACGTGGAGGCCGCTATGCTGAAGCTTTGGGTGATACCGGGCGGCTGCGCGCAGCGTTGGATCAGCACTTTGTGCCGCTCGAAACAGTGATCGGGGAAGCGAAAGAGCTAGCGATCTTTCCGCCGGTCACTGGCGGATGAACCGTGTTTCCATCCAGACGGAGGATTTCGACATCGGCGCCGAGCTGGCCTTGCTGGAAGCCGCCGGGAGTGGCGCCGTTGCCAGTTTCACAGGGGTCGTGCGCGGTGATAATGCGCTAGTCTCGCTCGAGCTTCAGCATTATCCGGCTATGACAGCTGGACAGGTGGAACGAATAGTCGACGCAGCGACTGCGCGTTGGCCGCTTTTGGCCGTGCGCGTGATCCATCGCTTTGGAAAGCTCAAGCCAGGCGAACACATCGTTTTTGTCGGTACGGCATCGCGACATAGGGCGGCCGCGCTGGAAAGCTGCGCTTTTTTGATCGATTGGCTGAAGTCTGAAGCGCCTTTCTGGAAGAAGGAGCATTTTGCTAATGGGGCGGCCGCCTGGGTGGAGGCGCGCGTCGAGGATGAGGCGAAGGCGCGCGATTGGACCCGCTGAAGATCAGGCGGCTACACTGGATTGCGGCAAATCGGCGGCATCGCGCAGAAGCTCGGCGAGCAGTCGAAACTCCTTTTCCCTCGGACTATTCCTGCGCCAGACCAGAGCAATGTCTCGGTGCGACCAGTCAGAACGCAACGGCCGGGCAACGATTTGAGTGTGATCCAATATGCCGCCAGTAATGGCCATTTCCGGCATGATAGTCATACCAAGCCCATTATCGACCATTTGAACCAGCGTATGCAAGGATGTGCCCATCATCATCGCGCTCGAACGGATTTCGGGGCGGTTGCACGCGGCAAGAGCATGGTCCTTCAGACAATGACCATCTTCCAGTAGAAGCAGCTTCGTCTCATCGATCATATCAGGCGCTACCCACTCAGGCGGGTCACGGGGATCGTCTTGAGGAAATGCGACATATAGCCGGTCTTGGAACAGCAGCTCGCTGTCCAACTCCCCGGTGGGAAAGGGCAGGGCAAGGAGGACGCAGTCCACGCTGCCGTGACGAAGTGACTCGATCGCCGTCTGCGTCGTCTCCTCCCGCAAGTAGAGCTTGAGCTCGGGCCTGTCTGCTCTCAGGCGGGGGAGCAGCCGAGGCAGCAGGAAGGGCGCGATCGTCGGGATCACGCTCATGCGCAACTCGCCGGTGAGCGGCTTGCCCGAGGCTTCGGCAATAGCCGCAAGTTCCTCCGCTTCGCGCAGAACGCGATGCGCTTTCTCCACGATACGGTCGCCCAGCGCCGTGAAGCGCACCACCCTTCGCGTCCGTTCAACCAGCGTCACTCCGATCAGCGATTCCAGTTCGCGGATTCCCGCCGAAAGCGTGGATTGCGTGACATAGCAGCTGTCGGCCGCCTTGCCGAAATGCCCATGCTGCTTCAGCGCAACAAGATATTGCAGCTGCTTCAGCGTGGGCATGTAATTCGACATCGATCGCCTTTCTCGATTAGAAAGTCGAAGATAAAAGCGTCAGCCGATATATCCAAGCCATTTGGCCACGCCGAACAGGGATGTAAGCGTCAGGATTGTACCAACCGCTGTGAATAGCATCCGAGGTGCGACGTGACGGGCAAGCATTGCGCCAAAGGGTGCCGCTACTATGCCGCCGAGTAACAGGCCGACGGTGTAGGTCGTGAACGCCTGCCAGCCCAGATGGAGCATGAAGGTGAGGCTGATCGCCAGCGTCAGCACGAACTCGACGGTGTTGACCGTGCCGATCGTGTGACGAGGACTGGAGCCTTGGATAAGGAGGTTCGAAGTGACGATCGGTCCCCAGCCGCCGCCGCCTGAGGCATCCATGAAACCGCCGACGAGGCCAAGTGGTGCCACCCACTTCGGGTCTCTTGGATGAGGCGGCAGATGAAAGCCGCGCCAGATCAGATAAACGCCGATTGCGGTCAGGTAGAGTTGAACGAAAGGCTTGATCACTGATCCATCAATGTTCGAAAGAATGTAGGCTCCCGTCACGCCGCCAATGACCCCGGGAATGATGAGGCGTGAAAATAGCCGCCAATCCACGTTCCGGTGGGCGATGTGGCTTACGGCCGAGACAGCTGTCGTGAAAGTTTCCGCGGCGTGTACGCTGGCGGACGCCCGGCTGGGCGGCACGCCCAATGCGAGAAGCAGGGTGCTGGAAATCACGCCGTACGCCATTCCCAAAGCCCCATCGATCATTTGGGCTCCGAAACCGATCAGGATAAAGGGTAGAAGTTCGCTGAGATGAGCGAGGATGGGATCGGTCATTCAAAGGCCCCTGTTGATTGTCTACCGCATTGCTTGGTATATCATAGCTCTCCAAGAAACATTCTGTTTTATGGTGAGAAGCCGAAATAGCCACGCATCTGGAAAATGGATTATCGCGGGCCTATGTAGTAGCCTTCGGTTTTCAGGGGCCGCTGCATGCTGCGCAATCTTATTGGCTATTTGGACTCGATCAAATCGCGTGACCCGGCTCCGCGCTCACGGGCTGAAATCCTGCTGTATCCGGGGGTTTGGGCTCTTGGGTTTCATCGCGTTGCGCACAGGCTCTACGGCCTTCGGCTCTATTTCATGGCGCGCGCGGTCAATCATTTTTCCCGCTTTCTCACCGGCAACGACATCCATCCCGGTGCGCGCATCGGCAAGCGGTTCTTCATTGATCATGGCTTCACAGTGATTGGTGAAACGGCTGAAATCGGTGACGATGTCACTCTTTATCAGAATGTGACACTTGGCGGCACCGATCCCGCGAACGGCATTGCAGGCAAGCGGCACCCAACCCTGGCCGATGGAGTAATCGTGGGATCGGGTGCGCAGGTGCTTGGTCCTGTACATGTCGGCGCTCGCGCGCGCGTGGGTGCTAACGCAGTGGTCACGAAAAATGTGCCCGATGGCGCAACCATGGTCGGTATTCCGGCTCGGCAAATGGTTGTCGATGTCACCGCTTATCAGCGCGAATTCCTGCCCTATGGCACGCCTTGTAGCGACTGCCATGATCCGGAAAAATATAAGTTGGAACAGCTTCAGCAGGAAATCGAGCAGTTGCAGAAGCGTCTGGCAGAGCTGCTGGAGCAGCGGCAGGAAGGCTCTAATGAGCCTCATGATGACGACATTCCCTTGTTCCAGGAGCGTGGTCGCGCCTGATGAGCAATGTGACCCCGTTCCCATCTCCAGCTAATCTGGCGGGGCAGACGGGGTTCGACCGACTGGAATTGCAGCGCATCATGGATCTTTACGGCCGGATGGTGTCCGCCGGTCATTGGCGGGACTATGCGATTGATCTTGGCCATGACGCAGCTGTTTTTTCCGCTTTTCGGCGGGCCGCCGAACGCCCGGAATATCGCATCGAGAAGCGACCTTCGCTCCGTCACCGGCAAGGAATGTGGGCGCTGATCGGGGAGGCCGGGGGCATCCTAAAACGAGGTGCTGAACTTCAGGGCATTCTTGCGCCCGTCGAACGCAGATTGCTTAAGATTGTGCGGGATTAGCGATGTTTCTGATTGCGAGTGTCCGATATCGCGAAGACCAAAGATGGCAGCCGATAAGGGGCCAGAGCCAATGACGAATAAGGCCGATTGATGACTTTGCCGAAGCTGCTTGAAGATCGTTTATCCTTGCCGCTGATAGCGTCTCCAATGTTTATCGTTTCTCGGCCCGCGCTTGTGATCGCTCAATGTCGCGCTGGCATCGTGGGTTCCTTCCCTTCGCTCAACGCACGGCCTTCAGGCGTGTTCGAAGAGTGGCTTCAACTTCTCCGCCGGGAGTTGACTGAGGATGACGCGCCTTTCGCGGTCAACCTTATCGTTCACAAGACAAATGCCCGGTTGGAGGAGGACCTTGCTCTCTGCGTGAAATATCGCGTCCCGATCGTGATTACCTCGCTGGGCGCTCGCGCCGACGTCAACGAAGCGGTCCACAGCTATGGTGGCCTTGTGTTCCACGATGTCATCAACAACATGTTCGCGAGGAAGGCGATCGAAAAGGGAGCAGACGGCCTGATTGCGGTTGCCGCAGGGGCAGGGGGCCATGCTGGCACATTGTCGCCGTTCGCGCTGGTGGAAGAAATCCGCGCATGGTTTGACGGCCCTTTGATCCTGTCAGGTGCGATCGCAACCGGCCGATCCATTGCGGCCGCCCGCATGATGGGGGCTGATCTGGCTTATATGGGCTCTGCTTTCATCGCGACCGAAGAAGCGAACGCTGACCCCAAATATAAGCAAATGATCGTAGACAGCAGCGCTGCCGACATCGTCTATTCGGATCACTTCACCGGCGTTCATGGCAATTACCTGAGACCGAGCATTACGGCAGCCGGGCTGGACCCCGACAAGCTGGCGAATGCCGCCGGCATGGATATCGCCGCTATGGCGGAGGATGAGAAAAAGGCCTGGCGCGACATTTGGGGGGCGGGCCAAGGCATAGGCGCGATCGAGAAAATTCAGCTCGCCGCTTCATTTATAGAGCAATTGAAGGCGCAGTATCTTGATGCCATTGCATCCTTCCAATCAAAGGAAGGCGCGTAGTTCTGCAAGGAATGCGTCAAACTGGTCGTGGTGCAACCAATGTCCGGCTTCACCAAATTCCACCAGTCGCGCATCACGGAAGTGTGCCGCCCTGCCGTCATTCACCGGATTCGATGCCCAGCTGTCCAGACCCAGGCAAAGGAGTACGGGGCAGTGAACCCGCGACCAGAACTGCGGTAGATCATCCCCAACCATGTCTTGCGGCGGCGTTTGGCGGAGATATGGATCGAACTTCCAATCATAGCTGCCATCTTCATTGCGGTTCACGCCATGAACCGTCAGATGCAGCGCTTGTTCTCCTGACAGGTGGTCATTCCGTTCCCGCATGCGCGCAACTGCCGCTTCGAGCGTGGGATAATGACGCGGCTGCTTGCGAGCGCTCGCGCGGCGCTGCTCGATCCATTCGCGCCAGCGATCGGGTGCGGGATGGGCTGCCTTGTCCTTAAGCCTCTCCGGGGAAAGGCCCAGCCCCTCGATCGCGACCAGGCGGTCCACGCGTTCCGGGAACAGCCCCGCATAGCGCAAGGCGATGGATCCGCCCAACGAATGGCCCACCAGAACAACCTTGTCCCGTCCCACTAACTCCACAAGCTGCCCGAGGTCGTAGACAAAGTCCGCCGTCAGATAGGTGCCCTCGGTAGACCAGGCGCTGTCGCCATGGCCCCTAAGATCAGGAGCCACGACATGGTAGTCATGCGCAAGCGCGCGGGCCGTCCAATCCCAACTACGCGCATGATCCAGGGCGCCATGCAACAGGATCAATGTGGGCGCGGAGCGGTTTCCCCAATCGACATAATGCAGGCGGGTACGCAGTGAAGTGAAGAAATGCGATGTCGGGCTTAAGGTGGCGACGTTGTCCGGACATTCGCCAAGCGGACTGGCAAAATTTGGGGTGATATTCATGTCCTCGGGCGCACTCCGCGATTCTGGACGGCCAGCATCATAACTTAATCATTATAGCAGCATTTTTGAGAAAATTGATGGTGATAGTGAGCGGGGTGCCCGCCCTTAACGTGCCAAAGTGGGAGATGCTGAAGAAATGATTGGGTCGATCAAAAGCCTTCTGATTGCCCAAACGGAATCACTCGGTCAGCGGCCCGATCATGATGGGCCAAGGCCACCATGCGTGCCAGATCGGCCTGTTTGAATGGCTTGTCGAGCCTCAGCCGTTTTGTGATGCCGGGGGGCAGTTCGGCATATCCGGTGATAATGATGACGGGCAAGCCGGGATGGCTTTCAGTCAGGGCATCTGCCAGTTGCGCTCCCGTCATATGGGGCATTGCATGGTCGGTGATGACGAGATCAACGTCACCCTCGGTCAACATCCGTAGAGCATCCGCTCCTGACCCCGCCTGAAATACGGTATGTCCCAATTCCTCGAGCATGCCCGCCGTGTTTGTGAGAACCAAGTCATCGTCATCGACCGCCAATATGACGAGCGGCTGATCGGTGGGCTCAACGATGGTCAGGTTCTGGCGCTCGTCCTCCTCAGCGTCAGTCTCATCAGCAGCCACTGGAAGCCAGAGCGAGACAGTCGAGCCCTGTCCCGGCTCGCTTGAAATGATCAGCGACCCGCCGCACTGCTGGGCAAAGCCGTGGACCATGGAAAGACCGAGGCCAGTGCCCTTGCCTACGCCTTTGGTGGTGAAGAACGGCTCACGAGCCCGCGCGAGGGTATGTTCATCCATGCCTTCCCCCTCGTCGATGACTGAAAGGCGGACATAATGACCACAGGGCAAATCAGGCCGCTGTTCCGCCGTAAGATGAGCCTCGGCGCCTTCGACAATGATCCGGCCGCCGCCCGGCATCGCATCCCGAGCGTTTACAGCTAGGTTCAGCAGCGCCAGTTCCAGCTGCGCCGGGTCTGCATGCGCGGCGCTGAGGGATAGGGGGAAACGGGTCTCTATTGTCACAGTGGAGCCCAAGGTCGATTTAAGCAGCCCGGCCATGTTTCGCACCAGGGCGATGCAATCGATGCTGGCCAGTTTCAACTCCTGACGCCGGGCAAAGGCCAGCATGCGCTGGGTCAATATGGCCCCGCGATCGGCCGCTGTCATCGCATTGTCGATATAGCGCGAAATGTCGGCTCCGGTTTGCAGCCGCTGCCTTGCAAGGTCCAGGCTTCCCATGATGACGGCGAGCAGGTTGTTGAAATCATGAGCGACCCCGCCCGTCAGCTTGCCGATGGCGTCCATCTTCTGCGACTGAAAAATGGCTTCGCGCGCTTCTTCCAGTGCCAGTTGAGATTCCCGCCGCTCGGTCAAATCGCGCGTGATCTTGGCGAAGCCTATGAGGTGGCCCATGGGGTTGCGAATGGCGTCGATGACGACATTGGCCCAGAAGCGCGACCCGTCCTTGCGAATGCGCCATCCTTCCGCTTCAAACCGCCCTTCTCGGGTCGCTGTTTCAAGAGCGCGGGATGGTATCCCGGCCATACGGTCTTCATCCGAATAGAAGCGGGAGAAATTCTGGCCGAGTATCTCGTCTGCGGTGTATCCCTTGAATCGCTCTGCGCCCGCGTTCCAGCTTGTGATGGTGCCCACGGGGTCGAGCATATAAATCGCATAGTCGGTGACGCTTTCCACCAGCAGGCGGAAGCGCTCTTCGCTTGCCCGTAGCGCTTCATCGGCCACCCGCCGTTCCGTCAGGTCGCGCGTCACCTTGGCAAAGCCAATCAACTTGCCTGCGGGGTCGCGGATGGGGTCGATGACGACGCTTGCCCAAAAGCGCCCGCCATCCTTGCGCACGCGCCATCCTTCGGCCTCGAACCGTCCTTCATGCTCCGCAGTTTCGAGCGCAAGGGCAGGGATGCCCGCCGCCTGATCTTCCGGGGTGTAGAAGCGGGAGAAATGTTGGCCGACAATCTCTTCGGCCTCATATCCCTTGAACCGGCGCGCTCCTGCGTTCCAACTAACGATCGTGCCATTGGTTGAGAGCATGTAGATCGCGTAATCAGTAACGCTCTGGACAAGCAATTCGAAGCGGTTTCCAGAGTCCTCCGGCGCCGCCGTGTTCATAAGTTCCCCATTAAGTTATTGTATCTTATCAAAACGGACAAACACCCCGAACGGTTCATCGTTCCGTTGGTGAGCTGTCAATCTATCACCCAGCCTATATCGCTCTATTAACTAAAGCATATTTTTGAGGGGTTTGAGGAAAAGAGTCCACGCGGGGAGCTTTTCAGCGGGGCTGAGTGAGATCGTTGACCTTCGCCGGATCAGCCGCTAATCCCGGCGGCGTCGCGGGTGTAGCTCAATGGTAGAGCTTTTGCTTCCCAAGCAAGTGACGAGGGTTCGATTCCCTTCACCCGCTCCATTCCTGCATCAGCCGACCTGCCGCTTGGCGAGCTTTCGTGCCAACGTCCGGCGATGCATGCCGAGGCGACGCGCTGCTTCGGATATGTTGAAGTCGCTGTCCTTTAACACTTCATGAATATGTTCCCACTCGAGCGTCTTGATCGATGTCGGACGTGGGGCGAGGGGCGTCGATGGGTCGCCGGTCGACCGGGCGAATGCTGCTTCGATGTCATCCGTGTTTGAAGGCTTGGCGAGATAATGCGAGGCGCCGAGTTTGATCGCCTCGACAGCGGTCGCGATGCTTGCAAAGCCGGTCAGGACGACGATCAGCATGTCAGGATCATGGGTATGAAGCGTCTGGACGCAAACCAGGCCGGACTCAGATGCGAGCTTGAGATCGACTACTGCATAGTGGGGACGGTGTTTCTCGAGGACGGCAAGAAGGGTGGCATGGTTGTCAGCGGTCAGGACCTGATAGCCGCGCCGTTCAAAAGAGCGTTTGAGGGTTTTTGCGAAGGCTTCGTCATCCTCGACAAGGACCAGCAGTCGGTCATCCTCCAT
>CAMPIM010000017.1 GCA_946886365.1 uncultured Novosphingobium sp. | reverse complement strand
TCGTCAGGCTCATAACCTGAAGGTCGCAGGTTCAAATCCTGCTCCCGCAACCAACGGTGTACCACTTAAAGGCCCAGCGTGAAATACGCCGGGGGTTTTGTCGTTTATATGGCGCGCGACCACAAAGGCGACAGAAGTTTTTCCAAACATCTCGAGCAATGCCGAAACGTCCAGCGTCTTCCTTAACTCGCGGTGCTGCTACGCCGACACCTCCATGCCATGCGCTAAGCTGATTAGCCTTGTCTTCTCACCCACGATTGGTGACTAAGGATCGATAAGGCGGAAAAAGCGGGAGACGGGAATGGGGTTCACCAATGAGCAGGTGTCGGGTCAGGACGGCCGCACGATCCTGGTCACCGGCGCTAACACCGGTATCGGCTTTGAGACCGCCAAGTTTTTGGCAGCGAAAGGCGCGCGGGTGCTGCTCGGCTGTCGCGACGCAGCTAGAGGCGCCGATGCAATGGCGCAGATTGCGGCCGCAACTCCAGGCGCGAAACTGGATCTCATTCTACTCGATCAGGCAGATCTGGGAAGCGTCCGAGCTGCAGCCGAAAGGGTCGCCAGCGAACCCAGGCTCGACGTGCTGATCAACAATGCGGGCGTGATGATACCGCCCCTTACCCGCACGGCCCAAGGGTTCGAGCTTCAATTTGGCGTGAACCATTTGGGGACCTTCGCGCTGACGGCGCTTTTGTTGCCGAAGCTCGCTGAAACCGCCGGTTCGCGGGTGGTCGTTACGTCCAGCCTGGCACACCGTCAGGGGCGCATGCTGTGGGACGATTGGAACGCCGAGAAAGGCTATAGTCCCAACGTCTATTATGCCCAAAGCAAGCTGGCCAACCTGCTGTTCGCCCTTGAACTCGACCGAAGGCTACGGGCTGCGGCATCTCCGGTGAGCGCCATCGGCTGCCATCCGGGCGTTTCCCTGACCGAACTCATGCGCCATCTTCCCCGATGGACAAAGCCGTTGCTGCCGATTGTGCGGCCGCTTTTCAATCCGGTGGCGGCGGCAGCGTGGCCGACTCTTCAGGCTGCTACCGATCCGAACGCGAAGGGTGGTGACTATTTCGGACCTCAGGGGCGATGGGAAATGCGCGGTGAGTCAGGACCTGCGCTGATCGACAAGCGCGCCAGCGGTACTGAGGATGCCCGGCGGCTTTGGGATCTTTCGATTGAGCTGACCGGGGTCGATCCACAACTGCCGGCCGACTGACCACCCGACGCAGGCTGCTGCATCAGCCGACGGCAATCATGGAAATCTGCCGTCCATAGCTTGGCTCGCCCAGATGGCAGGAACGGCGATAGCTGAAAAAGCGATCGGGCTGGCTATAGGTGTCCTCATCCAGCATCTCGACCCGGCCGATCCCTGCCTGAGCCAAACGCGCCGCGACATAGGCCGCGATGTCGAACTGGCAATGGCCTTCGCGCCCAGCGGAGAAGAAGCGGCCATTTTCCACATCTTCCTCCTCGAAATTGCGGGCGAAATCGACTGTGACCTCATAAGAAGCGCGGCCGATACAGGGGCCGATCGCGGCGCTAATCCGCTCACGCCGGGCACCCAGTTTTTCCATCGCCACCAGTGTACTGTCCGTGACTCCCGATATGGCGCCTTTCCAACCCGCATGTGCCGCGCCCACCACCCCGGCTTCGGTGTCCGCGAGCAGTACCGGCACGCAATCGGCCGTCAATATGCCGAGGACAAGCCAGGGGCGATCCGTCACCATGGCATCGGCCGCCGGGCGATCCGCCTCATCTATTGCGCCGGTGATGGTCACCACGTCCGGCGAATGGACCTGCCGCACGGTCACCAGCGCCGCGCCGGGCAGCAGCGCATCCCTCGCCAAGTCGCGGTTGCGCAGGATCGCCTCTCGCTCATCCATTGAACCCAAGCCCACGTTCAAGCCAGCATGCACCCCGCCCGACACACCGCCACGACGCCCGGCAAAGCCATGCGGCACATCGTGCAGGCTGGCGGCGCGCAGCAGTTCGATCATCAGTAGCTCCCTTGGACAAATGTGCCGAAGTCGCGCAACATACTTGCGCGGGCCATAATAGGCGATAGTCTCTGCGTCAGATATAACGGGTCGGCTTCGCGGCCGATCGGGGACAAGATGACAGGCAAAGGGCTCCACGCATGATCTTCGGGCGCATCAAGCCATTGGACGCCATATTGGCGACCGCGGAAAAAAAGTCGCTCGTTCGGACATTGGGGCCGATACAGCTCACGCTTCTGGGTGTCGGTGCCATCATAGGGACCGGCATTTTCGTACTGACCGCCGCCGCCGCGCAAAAGGCCGGGCCGGGCATGATGTGGAGCTTCGTCATTGCCGGAGCAGTCTGCGCCTTCGCCGCGCTTTGCTATTCGGAACTGGCTTCGATGGTGCCGGTGTCGGGCTCAGCCTATACCTATACCTATGCGGTGGTGGGCGAATTGCTCGCCTGGATGGTGGGTTGGGCGCTCATCCTGGAATATGCCGTGGCCGCCAGCGCCGTTTCGGTGGGCTGGTCCGGCTATTTCATGGGTTTGATGAAAAGCATGACGGGACTGGAGCTACCCCACGCCCTGTCAGCAGGGCCTGGCTGGAGCTTCAACGGCTTCATCCCGCATGCCGATTTTTCGCATGGCGTCATCAACATTCCGGCCATCGTCGTCGCGCTGGCAGTGACCACCTTGCTCGTCATCGGCACCACGGAAAGCGCGCGGGTCAATGCGGTGCTGGTCGCGATCAAGGTCGCGGCCCTGACCGCCTTTATCGCGCTGACACTGCCCGCGCTGGACAAGGGCAATTTCTCCCCCTTCACGCCCAACGGGTGGTTCGGACCTCAGGGGACGAGCGGGATGGGCGTTGTCGGTGCGGCGGCCTCCATCTTCTTCGCCTATGTGGGCTTTGATGCCGTTTCGACCGCAGCGGAGGAGACCAAGAATCCCCAACGCAACGTGCCCATAGGCCTTATCGGCAGCCTTGCGATTTGCACCGTCTTCTATTTGCTGGTCGCTGCGGGTGCGATTGGCGCCATTGGCGCTCAGCCGGTTCTTGGTCTGGACGGTTCGATCGTCGCACCTGGATCGGTCGGTTTCGCTCAGGCCTGCGCAACCGCAGCCCATGCGGGGGATCTGGTCTGTTCGAATGAGGCGCTGGCCCATGTCCTGCGCTCGATCAACTGGACCGTGGTCGGAAACGCGCTGGGCCTCGCGGCCAATCTGGCGCTTCCGTCGGTCATCCTGATGATGATGTTCGGCCAGACCCGCATCTTCTTCGTGATGGCGCGCGACGGGCTGTTGCCGGAAAAGCTTGCCAGCATCCATCCGCGTTTCAAGACGCCGCACATCGTAACCATGGTGACGGGCGTCTTTGTCGCCATCGCCGCGGCGCTGCTGCCGGTGGGTCAGTTGGCTGACATTTCCAATTCCGGCACGCTCTTTGCCTTCTTCATGGTGGCAATCGCCGTGCTGGTGCTGCGCGTACGCGATCCCAATCGTCCGCGCCCCTTCAGAACGCCCGCCATCTGGTTCATCGCGCCGATGGCGGCATTCGGCTGTCTCTTCCTCTTCTTCAACCTGCCTGTGGATGCGCAGCTCGTGCTTCCGGTCTGGGGCGGCTTGGGGCTGCTGCTCTATTTCCTCTATGGCTATCGCAAGAGCCATGTCGCGCGAGGCCTCGTCGAGACGCATGAGCAGGATGCCGATGTCCCGCCGATGCCGGTGCCACCGATGCCCGGTGCGCATACGCCGGGCGGACGCGACGCCTGATCAACTGAGGAAAGCGGCGGCGTGATCGCCGCCTTCCTTTTTAGTGGACGGGGTCGAATTCCGGTTCTCGCAACGCACCATGATGCGGGCGGGTGAAGAGCTTCCCGCGTTCGGCGAACAGCACGATAAGAAGCGCCGCGATCCCGAACGCCAGCATACCGATCGTCAGAGGTATGGTCGTCCCGTTGAACGCCCGCCCGACCACGCTACCCAAGGCACTGGACAGCGCCGTGGTCAGGAACGCCTGAAAGGAAGACGCCGCGCCCGCGCCCTTGGCAAAGGGCTCCATGGAAATCGCGCCGAAATTGGACGCGGTGAAAGCGACGGCCATCATCGTCGCCGACTGGAAGAACATGAAGGTGAACATGCTTTCCCGGCCGGATGCGATCACGACAAGATGGACGGCGCTCGTCGCGATCATGGACAGAACCGCACCTTGGCTCAGCCGCCGCGCGCCGAATCGCGATACAAGCCGGCTGTTCAGCAGGCTGCCTACCCCCATGCTGCCCGCCATGATCGCAAAAGCTATCGGGAAGAAAGACTGGGCATGAAACAGGTCGAAGAAAATCTGCTGTACCGAAAGGATGAAGCCGATGAGCCCGCTCATCACCACGCCGCTCGCCAGCATATAGCCTGCCGAACTGCGATTGGTGAGCACCACCGCCATGGTGCGAAAGATCGTTGATGGGTTCATCCGCAGCCTGTTTTCGGGCTTCAGCGTCTCGGGCATGCGTATGACCATCCAGATCAGGATCAGCGCCGCCTGAATAGCCAGGATCCAGAATATCCATCGCCATGGCGCGAACCAGAGGATCGCCTGCCCAAAACTGGGCGCCATCACGGGTATCAACATGAATACGGCGAGGATGAGCGACATGACCCTGGCCATCGCGTCTCCCTTAAACCGGTCGCGGATGATGCCCACGGCGATCACCCGGCTCGCTCCGGCGAAAAAGCCCGCAGACGCCCGGCCCAACAGCATGAGAGGAAAGCTTTGCGCCACCGCGCAGCCGATGGTCGATACAATGAACAGCGCCAGCGCGCCGCCCATCACGGGTTTGCGGCCGAAGCGATCCGACAAAATCCCGAACAGCAGCGATCCCACGCCCAGCCCCAGAAAATAGACGCTGATAATCAACTGCCGGTCATTGGCATTTGCCACCGCCAGATCGTGCCCGATCGCGGGCAGGGCAGGCAGCATCGGGTCGGTCGACAGCGCGTTCATTGCCATCAGGCAAGCGCTCAGCACCACGAATTCGCGAAAGCCGATGTCTTTCTTTGGTTGTCCGATGGCGACCGGGGGAGAAGGGTTGGTCATGGCGCGGCTATGGGATCAATCCGGCTGCTATGCCAGCTTAACATCACGCAACCCGCCGCATTAACCTTGTACCATCCAGGACTTTCGGGCGCTGATGCATAAACCCTCAAATCCGCGTTAACCATTTTTTATCCCATGCCGGTGCACCGTGGTGGCTGTTGAAATCCATTATCTCGAAATCCACAGGGGGATTCGGTCGTGGCAAACAGTCTGAAAACTGCTCAGTTTCTGATGGAAAGTCGCCTGCCAGTGGCGGGCTGGGAATCGGCGGAGGCCTGTTTCGATCTGGGCGTCGCCTATAGCTGCGGAACTGGTGGCAAGTCGGTCGATCTGGTCGAAGCGCATAAATGGTTTAACCTCGCCGCGCTGCGTGGCAATGAGGAAGGGCAGGTGATGCGCGCCGAGATAGCTGAAGAAATGACGGCCCGCGAAATCGCCGAGGCGCAGCGTCAGGCGCGCGCCTGGATTGCCGCAAACCAACTGCGCGCCGCCTGATCGTCAGCCTTGCTTGCGGAACGGCGCCCGTTCGCTAAGCCAGATTCGGTCCTGTTGCACGCCAGTCCGTTCGGCGGCGAGAAATTCAGCGACGGCCCGGCGGAACGAAGCATTGGGCAGGAAGTGCGCTGAATAAGTAGGCTCCGGTCCATATCCCCGCGCCAGCTTATGTCCCCCTTGGGCTCCGGCCTCGACCCGGGACAACCCAAGCGCGATGGCAATCTCGATCGCCTGATAATAGCATAGCTCGAAATGCAGGTTGGGTACGTCCTCGGCGCAACCCCAATAGCGGCCATAGAGCGCCTCCTCACCAATCAGGTTGAGCGCTCCCGCAATCGGCCTGCCGTGACGCTGTGCGAGCATCAGCAGCACCCGATCCGCCATATTTTCCCCCAGAATCGAGAAAAAGGCCCGCGTCAGATAGGGCCGCCCCCATTTGCGCGATCCGGTATCTTGGTAAAAATGCCAGAAGGCGTCCCAGTGCGCTTCCTTGAGGTCACGGCCGGTCAGGTGGACGATCTCCAGACCCTCGACCGCACGCGCTCGTTCCTTGCGGATGTTCTTGCGCTTCGCGCTCGACAGGCTGCTCAGAAAATCGTCGAAGTCGCGATAGCCGCGATTGATCCAGTGGAACTGGCTGTCTTCGCGGATCAGCCAGCCCGCCGCTTCGAACAACGAAACTTGTGCTGGCTCGATGAACGTTGCATGGGCGGATGACAGGCCGTTGCTATCGACAAGGCTTTCGATCCCCCCGATCAGCGCCGGTGCCAGCGCGGCATCGCGCAGCAGCAATCGCGGCCCCGGCACAGGGGAAAAGGGCGCGGCGAGCTGAATTTTGGGATAATATTGACCCCCGGCGCGCTCCCACGCGTCGGCCCAGCCATGGTCGAACACATATTCGCCCTGGCTATGGGTCTTGCCGTACAGCGGCGCTGCGGCTCCGATCCGTCCGTCGGCTCCATCGATCAGCATCGGCAAGGGCTGCCACCCGGTTCCGGGGCCGACGCTGCCCGATCGTTCCAGCGCGGCCAGAAAATCCCAGCTCATGAAGGGGTTGGCGGTTCCGGCGCAGGCGTCCCACTGATCGCGAGGCAGTTCCGCAACCCCGCCAGCTACCCGCACGAGGCATTCAGTCACGCGGAACCTCGAATATGATCTGGTCCGCATGCGCCGCAGCGGCAGCATGATCGGCCTTCGTGCGCACCGTCCAGGTCAGCACGGCCAGACCGCGCACACGCACCCGCGCCGCGAAACGGGAAGGAAGGTCACGAACATCACAAGCGATAAAGTCGGGTCTTGCCACCCAAAGTGCAAGACCGCGCCGGGCGGCGCTGCGCCATCCTGCGTCATCTTGCTCCGTCACCACCAGACCTCGCACCGCCTGCGGCATATGCCGGGCAAACCAGCGCATTGCCATGGGGTTGAAGGACATGATAGCGGCCAGAGCGTGCGGATGCTTTGCCAGATCGCTGGCTACCGCTGCACAGAGGGGCGCCACATGGCGGCCCGTGACCTTCAATTCAATCAGCAGCGGGACCGTTTGCCCGCATGCCTGCAACAGCGTCTCCAGCCGTGGAATGCCGCCGCCGTCCGCCAGTCTCATCTGCTCAAGGCGTTCGGTCGCGTGGTCCGATAGCAACCCCTCGACACCGGTCATTCGTGCCAGGGTGGCGTCGTGAAAGACCATCGCGACGCCATCCCCGCTCAGCCGGACATCGCATTCGATGCCATAGCCTTGCGCAATGGCCGCGCGAAAAGCGGCCATACCGTTTTCACTGATGCCCGCCCCATGCAGCCCGCGATGGGCGAAGGGGCGGGCGGTCAGGAAGGAAAGATCAGGCCGCAGGCCGGACAAGGACGACCGCGTCGATCTCAACCACGGCGCCCAGCGGCAGCACCGGCACGCCCACGGCGCTGCGGGCGTGCTTGCCTGCCTCGCCGAACACCTCGACCATCAGTTCCGACGCGCCATTAGCCACCTTGGGCTGGTCCGTGAAGCTCGGGGCGCTGCTGATGAAAGCACCCAGCTTCACGATCCGCTCAACCCGGTCCAGGCTGCCCAGCGCTGCCTTGATCTGGGCAATGAGGTTGAGGCCGCAGGCCCGCGCCGCCTTGACGCCATAATCAAGGTCGCGATCTTCGCCGAGACGGCCCGTCATCAACTGTCCTTCGGAAAGCGAAATCTGGCCGGAAATATGCAGCAGGCCATTGGCTTCCACTGCTGCGACATAAGCGGCCACCGGCGCGGCTGCTGCGGGCAGGGTGATGCCAAGTTCGGCAAGGCGGGCTTCAACGCTCATTTGGGACTCCATCTGGGTTATCAATGTTTAATGGTGCGGAGCCGTCGGCAAGCCGATCGACGATCCACCTCTCCGCCGTTGCCCAGTCGTCTATCCGGGCGTGGGCATAGGGGGCGGCATCGACATCAGCCGAAATTTCAGGCTCGCCTACCATATGCAATCTCCACACGCCCGGCGCATGCTCGGTTACGGATTCATGATGCTCGGCCAGGTCGTCGATGAACAGCGCGGCTGACGGCCGCCGCTCGGCGACGATCGCGGCCAGCGGCGCGCCCTTGGGTCCATGGTTCCAGTGCACCGGGAAATCGAGGCCATGCGCCGCCAGCTGCTCCACGCGCTGCTGATGATGCCGCTCCCCGATATTGGTGAGCACGACGATATCGGCCATGCGCGACAGCCTGCCCATCGCTTCGACGGCCCCGGCAATCGGCATCTGGCGGTGCATCTCGGTATCGAAAAAGCCCACCAGCAGCTGCCAGACGAGTTCGCGCTCCAGCGGGATGCCGCTGTCCTTGTGGCGCAGCGCCTCGGCAAAGCCGCGCTCGCGCATATCGAAATGCACGGCATGATGCTCGTCCAGCCATTCGCGGAAGGGAACGACCATGTGCAGCAGCACCTCGTCGCAATCCGTTATGATCAGGGGACGGCTCATCGGCCCAGTTCCCGCCGCGCCGTGATCAACGCCGCTGCATTGGTATCAAGCGCCTCGGCACAGGCGATCAAATCCGGCTCATGATCGGCCAGAAAATCCAGCACTGCCCGCAACACCGAAGGATTATTCACGCCAGCGCGCAACGCGTCCGCGTCCAGTCCGGTAAGCGCCAGCAGCCGATCCGCCCGCTGCTCATCGCCCAACGTCCAGGCAAGCGCCATCAAGGCCAGCGTCAGGGCCTCTTCGCCATCGGCCGGGCCAAGTTGCTTGCTATCGGGGCTGTCGGAACGCATGATTGATTCTCGGCAAGGGGCAATTGTATCAGCGCGCTTTTACAATGCGCATCATTTAACGCGGGTGACTGGTGGCAAAGCGCGTGCTCGTTGTCGAGGACAACGAACTCAATCTCAAACTTTTTTGCGATCTTCTGCGCGCGCATGGCCATGAAGTGCTGCCGTTGCGGGACGGGCGCGACGTCGTTTCGCAAGCGCTGGAGTTCCGCCCGGATCTGGTGATCACCGACATCCACCTGCCCCATGTCAGCGGGCTTGACCTGATCGTGTCGTTGAAGCGCGATCCGCGTTTGGCATCCGTCCCGATCATGGCGGTGACCGCCTATGCTGGAAAGGGCGACGAGGACCGGATTCGCGGCGCGGGGGCGCAGGCCTATGTGTCAAAGCCCATTTCCGTGCTGCGCTTCGTCGAGCAGGTGAATGCCCTGCTGTAACGGCTAGAGCAGCGTGGGCAAAAGTGGGAACCGGTTTTGCGCCTACAACGATGCGAAAACAAAAAATAGAGCGCGCGACCTGCGTCCAATTAAACGCAGCGCGCTCTATCTGTGACCGTCATCAGATCGTCATCGACTTTTCATGCCCATGTCCCTGAAATGAAGCGCTGATTTCACGCAGCGCTGCCAAGCCCCGGCCCAGGGACGCGGCATTCCGCCGACAGTCCGATCTGGAACAGGGGTAATTCATGTCTCACCTTACCGACGAGGCGCGCGCGCCTTTTCGCGATGCGGAACCCAGAATCGACGCAGGCAACGACTGCCTTGAAGCCATCGTCGCCGCCAATCCCGGCCGCCGTTCCGTGCTGAAGAATGGATTGCTGGGTCTTTCCATTCTGCCGATGCTCGGCACGCTTGCGGCCTGCGGCGATGATGAGGATACCGCCTTCCCGACTCCCACGCCCGGCCCCACGCCTACTCCGACGCCCGCGCCCAGCTATGCGATCGCCTTCGCGCCGGTCGCCGCCAACCAGAATGATACCGTCACGGTCCCGGCTGGCTACACCGTCGATATCCTGCTGAAAGCGGGCGACTCCGTTGAAACTGGCACCCCCTATTCGGGCAGCTTCCCGACGCCAGCCGACGCCGAAAAATGGGCGGGCGGCAACCATGACGGGATGGAATATTTCGCGCTGTCTGGCACCGACGCCAACAGTGGCGGACTGATCGCGATCAATCATGAACTGCCCGACTTCAACATCCTGTTCACAGGCAGCTACAATGCCGCCACCGCAACCGCCGACCAGAAGGCACTGGCGCTTTCGGCGGTCGGCATCTCGGTCGTGGAAGTCGCCAAGGGTAGCGATGGCAAATGGACGGTGAAGGCAGGCTCGCGTTTCAACAAGCGCTACACCGGCAACAGCAGCTATCGCGCGGGCGGCCCCGCTGCGGGCCAATTGTCCGGCACGATCAAGGGCATGCTCAACAATTGCTCGTCCGGCCGCACGCCCTGGGGCACTTACCTGACCTGCGAAGAAACTACGGACAATTATCTCGACCCGACGCAGCCCGCGCAAAATTACGGCTGGGTAGTTGAAATCGACCCCTATCAGGAACTGGCCGATCCGACGAAGCGCACAGCCATGGGCCGTTTCGACCATGAAAATGTCGCGCATATGGCCGACAGCAACAACCGCGTTGCCTTTTACATGGGTGACGACAGCACGCCGGGCTGCATCTACAAATTCGTGCCCGATCGCGCTTTCAGCACATCCAACCGTGCCGCCAATACCGGCCTGCTGGATTATGGCACGCTCTACGTAGCCCGCTTCAACGCCGATGGCACGGGCGAATGGCGCGCTCTGGTGCAGGGGCAGAACGGCCTTCTGCCCGGCGCTTCGGACCCCGGCAACATCAGCCAGAGCACGACGCCGCCCACGCCCGTCATCGTCAACTTCAACAGTCAGGCGGACGTGCTGATCAACACCAAGTCGGCTGCGCGTGTCGCGGGCGGCACCGTGATGGATCGTCCGGAATGGCTCACCGTCGCGCCGGACAACAGCGCCATCTATTGCACGCTGACCAACAATAGCGGCCGTCAGGTCACCGACGCGCCCAATCCGCGCACGCGCAACCTCCACGGTCACATCATCAAGTTCAAGGAGAAGGACAATTCGCCGCTGGCGACGACCTTCACCTGGGAAATCTTCCTGCCGGCGGGCGATCCCAGCCTCGCATCAGGTGGTGCCAATCTGGTCGGCAATATCAATGGCGACACCTTCTCCAGCCCTGACGGCATCCGCATCGATCCGCAGGGTCGCCTCTGGGTGCAGACGGACCACAGCGTGCCCGGCAATTCGGGCGTGACCGGCACGACCATCGATCAGGCCTTTGGCCACAACGCGATGTTCTATGTCGATCAGACCAGCAAGCAGTCCAAGCGTTTCCTGGTCGGCCCCGCTGGCTGTGAGATCACCGGCATCGCCTACACGCCGGACCTCAAGACCTTCTTCGTCAACATCCAGCATCCCACGGGTGACTGGCCGGTCGCGGGGCAGCAGCCGCGCTCATCGACCATCGTCGTGACGCGCACCGACGGTCAGCCAGTCGGCAACTGATTGGTGGGAGGGCTTTACGCCCTCCTCCGTTCGCTTCGAGCGAAGTCGAGAAGCCTCACACACCGTTTCTCGACACGCTCGAAACGAACAAAAAGCACGGTTCCCATGACACAAGGAAAGGCCCGCTCCCTGACAGGGGCGGGCCTTTTCCATCGAAGCCATCAAATGGATCGAAGCGACCGAAGCCGCCTTCAGATCACTTGATCTTGGCTTCCTTGAACTCGACATGCTTGCGCACGACCGGGTCATATTTGCGGAAGCTCAGCTTCTCGGTCTTCGTGCGCGGGTTCTTCTTCGTAACGTAGAAGAATCCGGTGTCAGCCGAGCTGACGAGGCGAATCTTGACGGTTGCTGGCTTGGCCATGGCCCTGGTTCCTGGTCGTGAATATCGTGAAAAAGAGAAGCGGCCCCGTGAAGGGCCGCCCCGTTTCAGCAGTCGCCCATGAGGGAGATTCGGGATAATGTCAAGCTGCGCGTGGCGGCTGACCGGGCCGCGTGCTAGACTTTACGCGGCCTTAACAGGTTCCGATGCATCTTGTCATCGGAGCGACAGGACAGGGGGATGCTTCCCATGCGACATGATCCGATGCTGGCCATTCTTGCAGACATGCTGCGCCGCGTCGACGGCCTTGCCGGGCAGCGTGGGCAGGTGAGCCTGCTGCGATTGAGCGATGAAGTTGACCAGATTCGCCATGTCGCCCGCGCCTATCATCTCGACAGCGTCGAAGGGTTGGCGGACACGCTGCAATCCGCGCTGTCTTTGCAGGGCACGGGGCCGGTCATACTGTCCTACCTCGACCTCATGCGGGATGCCATCGCGGCCGAAATGTCCGATGCGCAGGTGATACCGATCCTCATGGCAGCAAAACCGGCAGCAACCGCCGGAACGCCGCTTTCCTGCTGACGACCGTCCCTGCCGATGGATGCATTGCTGACCGCGCTGCTCGGATGCTTCCTGGCTGAGATTGGCGACAAGAATCAATTACTGGTGCTGGCGCTGGCGACGCGTTTCAGCCGCGATGGCGCGATCATTGCGGGCATCATGCTGGCCGCCGCCGCCAATGCGGCGATCGCTGCCGTCGCGGGCGCGTTTCTCGCGCCGATGCTGGGATCTAATGCGCGGCTGCTGTTTCTGGCCCTGGCCGTGCTGTTTTTGGGCATAGGCCTTCTTTGGCGAGTGAAAGCCCCCGATCCGCTCGCGGAATGGCCGACAGGGCCGTTTCTAACCGCGGCACTCGGGCTGTTCATCCTTGGCTTTGGCGATGGCTCTCAATTCCTGATTCTGGGCATCGCCACGCGGACGGCAGAACCGCTGCTGGCCGGAATTGGCGGCGCACTCGGTGTGACGGCGGCGCTCGTTCCGGTCGTCTTGCTCCGCGACCGCATCTTGCCTGCGAAGCCCGTCAGGGCGATCCGCCTGACCGCCGCTGCACTGATGCTGATCATCGCCTTAATGCTGGGCGTGACCGCCATGGGCCTGGCATAGGCGCTCTACTTATCGACGGAGTGGATCAGTCTGAGCGATGATTTCGTCGGGTAATTCCCGCCCTGAGATGGCACCTTATCGCCGTCAGATCATTATACCCCCGAAATCATTTTCACGAGCCAGGAGCATGACATGACAGCCCCCGATCTCAAGACGCCCACCGACCTGCGCAGCAACGCCACAAAGTCCGTGGCGCAAGCGCTCAACGGCGTGCTCGCGGACAGCTATGCGCTATATTTCAAGACCAAGAATTTTCACTGGCATGTGTCGGGGCCGCATTTCCGCGACTATCATCTGATGTTCGATGAGCAGGCGGCGCAGATTCTAGCGGTGACCGATGCCATTGCGGAACGCGTGCGCAAGACTGGCAACACCACCCTGCGGTCGATCGGCGACATTGGCCGTCACCAGTCGATCAAGGATAATGACGCGGAATATGTCAGCCCCGCCGACATGTTGAACGAACTGCGCGAGGATAATCTTCGCCTCGTCGAATCGCTGCGCGCCGCCAAGTCCGCCGCCACCGAAGCGGGCGACAACGCGACCGAAGGCATTGTCGATGACTGGACCGACCAGGCCGAAGAGCGCGCCTGGTTCCTGTTCGAAGCTGGCCGCAACGGCTGACACATAAAAAAGCCCTCCAGCATAAAACTGGAGGGCTTTTCTACTGCAAGACATTGGATGACCGGCGCTATTCTCCGTCGATCGTCTCGATGGCGAGAATTGTGATCGCGCCCGGCTTGCCAGCGAAGTCGATTGTCTCATCCACTTCCGCATCCATCATCGCGCGCGCAAGCGGTGCGGTGAAGGCGATCCGCCCCTCCGCCGGTTCCGCCTCGTCATCGCCGACAATGTCGATCCGCTTTTCCGCGCCATTGAGCCGGTAAGTCACGCGCGAGCCAAAGGTCACGGCGTCCCCCGCCGCTGCTGGCTGTAGATGCGCCGTTGCCAGCCGCGTGCGCCAGTAGCGCAGCTCGCGCTTATGCTTCTTCGCATCCTCTTCAGCCATGGCCGCCGCATCAATCGCTTCCAGCGCCTCGACCTTTTCGCGCGTCAGCCGCAGCCCGCGCGTCGTCACCCAATTGGGCCCAGGTGGAATCGGAATCTCGAACGTCGGCTCCAGATGCTCCTCGTCGCTCTCGCGGCGAAAGGCGACACTCATGGCACACTCCTCAAAAACGCCTGCCCACCCCTATCCCAAGGTCGAGATCGCCGATCTTCTTTTCAAGGGAAGGCCGGGCTCAGATGGCCAAGCCGGGACAGTCTCGGCCTAATCTTCGTCGAACAGCCCGGCCAACTGCTCCACCATCGTCCCACCGAGTTGTTCGGCATCCATGATGGTGACGGCCCGCCGATAATAGCGGGTGACGTCATGACCGATGCCGATCGCCACCAGCTGCACCGGCGACCGGTTTTCGATCCACTCGATCACCTGACGCAGATGGCGCTCCAGATAGGTGCCGCTGTTCACCGATAGGGTGGAATCATCGACGGGGGCACCGTCGGAAATCACCATCAGGATGCGGCGCTCTTCGTTGCGCGCGATCAGCCGCTGATGCGCCCACAGCAATGCCTCGCCGTCGATATTCTCCTTCAGCAGCCCCTCGCGCATCATCAGGCCGAGATTGCGGCGCGCCCGACGCCACGGCTCGTCGGCCTTCTTGTAGATGATGTGCCGCAGGTCATTCAGGCGGCCCGGCATCGGTGGCCGTCCGGCGGCCAGCCAGGCTTCCCGGCTCTGCCCACCCTTCCAGGCGCGCGTCGTGAAGCCCAATATCTCCGTCTTGACCCCACAGCGCTCCAGCGTCCGCGCCATGATGTCTGCGCTGATCGCCGCGATGCTGATCGGCCGCCCGCGCATCGAACCGCTATTGTCGATCAGCAGCGTGACGACCGTATCGCGAAACTCGGTATCCCGCTCGATCTTGTAGGAAAGCGACCGGGTGGGATCGATGACGATCCGCGCCAGCCGCGCGGCATCGAGCATCCCTTCCTCCTGATCGAAGTCCCATGACCGCGACTGCTGCGCCATCAACCGCCGTTGCAGCCGGTTGGCGAGTTTCGTCACCGCGCCCTGCAAGCTGACGAGCTGCTGGTCGAGGAAGCCGCGCAGGCGGTTCAGCTCATCCTCGTCGCACAGGTCCTCAGCGGTCACCACCTCGTCATGCGCGACCGTATAGGGCTTATAGTCGAATCCGGGCGGCAAGTCGGACATCGGCCGGTTGGGGCGCACGGGCATCATGCCCTCATCGCCCATGTCGTCGGCGCCTTCATCGCTGTCGGCGTCGAAATCGTCGCTATATTCGGTTTCGCCTTCCTCGGTGTCGCCGCCCTGATCCTCGGCGCGCGCCTCGGCGTTCATATCGCTGTCGCCAGCGTCCTCCTCGCCGGAGTCGCCTTCTTCTTGCTGTTCCTCTTCGTCCTCGCCTTCGTCCTGCGGCTCCTCTTCATCGGTTTGAGGCGGCACATCGCTTTCAACGAGTTGCAGATGTTCCAGCATCGCCTGCGCCAGCTTCTGGAAGGCGCGCTGATCGTCGATGGCGAGGCCCAACGCATCGAGATCGGCGCCCGCCTTCTCCTCGATCCACGCATCGACCATCGCCATGCCAGTGACGGCATCCTTGGGGATCGGCTGGCCGGTCAATCGCTCGCGCACCTTCAACGCCAGCGCAGTCGAAAGCGGCACTTCATCGGCGGATCGCGCCCGGCGCAGCGGGTCTGACTTCAGCCGCAAGTCCAGCGCATGGTTGAGGTTGTCCCGAACGCCTTCCATCGCCCGCGATCCAATCGCCTCCACCCGCGCCTGCTCGACCGCGTCATAGACCGCGCGCGCGGTCGCGTCGGCTGGCGCAGCGGCCGTATGCATGCGCAGATTATGGTGACGCAGGCGCAGCGCATTCGCG
Organism: uncultured Novosphingobium sp.; assembly: GCA_946886365.1. The sequence continues at coordinate 26,431 of CAMPIM010000017.1, read as the reverse complement.
TCAGCGAAACCGCGAGCGAGCGCCACCTGATCGGGCGGCAGGTTCCGGCCCGGTGTCGGCACCTTGATCGCCTTGCCCGCCATGTGCGGCGCGTCGGCGGTGAAGCCTACCTCCACCTCGGCATCGCGCGCGATTGACCGGGCCGCGCCCGACAGCACATCCTTGAAGGCATCCAGAGGCGACCGCTCCGCCATCAGCCGAGCAGCCTTTCACGCAGGACGTGGCGCGCGCCCTCGTCAATACCGAGCGATCCGGCCAGATACCCCTCAATCCCGCCATGGTTCGCATCCAGCTCTGCAAACAGACTGTCCAGATAAGCCACATCGACCGTCAGTACGGGCTCCAGCGCCTCCGCCCGGGCAGACCATGCCCGCGCAACCAGCGAGTTGCGCTGGGTCAGCAGCCAATGCCAATCGGCATGCTCTTTGGTCAGCAGATAATCCTCGACGATCGTCTCACGCGGCACCCCCAAAGCCGCCAGGATCAGCGCCGCGCCAACGCCGGTGCGGTCCTTGCCAGCTGAACAGTTGATAATGATCGGCAGGCGTCCGGCAGCAATTTGCGCGAACATCGCCCGATAGGATGCGGCGTGGTCCGCCGGAATGGCGCGATACAGCGCGATCATCGCGTCACGCATGTCCTGCGCGGTCGCATCCTTCCGCTTCAGCATGTCGCCCAGAACGCCGCTGCTCTCGCTATAATCGCGGCAGAAATAATCGACCTCCGCCCCATGCCAGATCGTCGGTTCCGCGCTGCGCTCATTGCCCCGGCGGAAATCGCAGATCGCCCGGATGCCCAGCGACCGCAGATGCGCGGCGTCCGCATCGCTCAGCAACGCCATCGTCCCCGACCGAAAAAGCGCGCCCCGACGAACGACGCGCCCATCCGCCGTCGCATAGCCGCCGAAATCGCGCAGGTTGAACGCGCGCTCCAACGGCAGGCGGCGCTGATCACCGACCAGGGCGCTGGTTTCCGTCACGGCCGTTCGCCCTCGCCAACTGGCGGCACGGCGATGGTCTCGATCCGCGTCTCGAGTTCACTCATCAGCTTGTGAACCGGGCAGCGCGCGGCGACGCCGATCAGCGTGTCATGCTGCTCCTGCGACAACGGCCCGCTCAGCGCGATCCGCGTCGTCAGCCGGTAGATGCCGTCCCGTTCCTCACTCGCGTCACGGATGACGCCAACATGGATGCCCTCGACCGGAATGCCCTTGCGCTGCGCATACCACAGCATCGTCATCGCCTTGCACGCACCCAATGCCGAATCATACAGGTCATGCGGATCAGGTCCGGCATCATGCCCGTCAGGCGGCGTCATATCGACGATCAGCTCATGGCCCCGGATGTTGACCCGGTGCGCGCTGCCATCCGGCGCGATGCGCTCTACGACTATCATTGCGTCAGGCCGCCCGGTGGGCGACGCTTTCGGGCAGGTCCTTGCCGAACACGCGCTGATAATATTCCGCCACCAGCGGCCGTTCCGCCTCATCGCATTTGTTGAGGAAGGACAGGCGGAAGGCAAAGCCGATATTCTTGAAGATCAACGCATTCTGCGCCCAGCTGATCACGGTGCGGGGGCTCATCACGGTCGAAATGTCGCCGTTGATGAAGCCTTGGCGGGTCAATTCCGCCACCTTGATCATATTCTCGACTTCCTTGCGGCCGCCTTCGTGGTCGTACTCGCCCGACTTGGCGAGCACGATCTGCGCTTCGGTCGCGGCGGGCAGGTAATTGAGCGTCACCACCAGATTCCACCGGTCCATCTGGCCCTGGTTGATCTGCTGCGTACCATGATAGAGGCCGGTCGTGTCGCCCAGACCCACGGTATTGGCCGTGGCGAAAAGCCGGAAATGCGGGTTGGGTCGGATTACCCGATTCTGGTCGAGTAGCGTCATCTTGCCGTCGGTTTCCAGTACGCGCTGGATCACGAACATGACATCGGGGCGCCCGGCATCATACTCGTCGAACACCAATGCTACCGGGCGCTGCAACGCCCAGGGCAGCAATCCCTCCCGGAACTCCGTCACCTGCTGTCCATCCCGCAGCACGATCGCATCACGGCCGACCAGGTCGATACGGCTGATATGCGCGTCCAGGTTGATGCGGATGCAGGGCCAGCGCAGCCGCGCCGCAACCTGCTCAATATGGCTCGACTTGCCGGTGCCATGATAGCCCTGCACCATGACGCGCCGGTTATAGGCAAAACCCGCCAGAATTGCGAGCGTGGTATCCGGGTCGAACACATAAGCGGGGTCGAGATCCGGCACCCGCTCGTCCGCTTCGGAAAAGGCCGGGATTTTCAGATCGACGTCAATGCCGAACACTTCCCGCGCATCCACCTCACGGTCGGGCGCAGCCAGCAGCGTCTCTGATCGGGTATCGGGCTGGACGTTGGGAATGTCGGTCATTGCTCTTCTTTCTATTCGCTCTCCTCCGCCGTAACCCATGGCGAAGGCCGGTGTCGAGTGGCCAATCCATCCGGCGCGGCCTGCCCATTAACGCGAAGGCAGCCGCCTTGCGCAGCAGCCCATAGGCTTCGATCACGCCCTGCAATGCGCTTTCGTGGCTACGGTCGCCTCCATTATGATCGGGATGATAGCGCCGCAGCAGCTCGGTATAACGCTGTCGCAACGCCTTGCGATCCGCGTCGATGGGCAGGCCCATTACCGACAGCGCCTTGCGGTCGTCATTGGACAGGAACTTGCCGTCCTGCCGCATCTGGCTGTCGGCGCGGGCCTTGGCCACCCGCTCCTTGAACTTCGCGCCGATCGCGTCGAGCGGGTCCTGAAAGTCTGACCATTTGGGCGGCGGGCTCGTTGCGTTCGATGAAAAGGCGCGCGTCTCCCGCTCCCACCCCGCAAAGGGCCGTTGGGCGGCGGCGATTTCATCCGGGCTCATGCCCGTGAAGAAATTATAGCCCTGGTTGAATTCGCGCACATGATCCAGGCACAGCCAGCGCCAGCGCGGGCCTTCCTGATTGGGTGACGCGCCCTCCAGCGGCGGAGCGCGAAACTCTCCGGGCTCGGCGCACCCATTGACCGCGCAGGGGCGATCACTTTCCACGCGGCCATGGAAGCGGTTGAAACGGCGGGTCGAGTACGGGTCGGTAGACAAGATTGCCCTGATGCATGATGGAACAAAGGGCCTATATAGGGGCGATGAGCACCCAACTGAAAGGCCCGGTGGCCACGGAAATCGAACAGCGGCTGCGCGCCGCCCTGTCGCCAGAGCATCTCGCCGTGATCGACGACAGCGAGAAGCATCGCGGTCATGCGGGACATGACGGATCAGGCGAAAGCCATTTTACGGTGGAGATCGTCTCGGCCGAGTTCGCGGCCAAGAACCGCGTGGCCCGCCAGCGGCTGGTCAACGCCGCGCTCGCCGATCTGCTGCGCGACAAGGTTCACGCGCTGGCGATCAAAGCCCGCGCGCCCGGCGAAGCCTGATCAGGGGAAAGCTCATGACGTTAGACGACCTCGTCATCCAGACCGTTAGCCCGACCACCCATGATCTGGGCGACTTCCGCGTCCATCGTTCACTGCCCGCGCCGGGCCGGACGATGGTCGGCCCCTTCATCTTCTTCGATCAGGCCGGACCCGCGAAGATCGGTGCGGGGCAGGGCATCGACGTGCGCCCGCACCCGCACATCAATCTCTCCACGGTCACCTATATGTTCGAGGGCGCATTCCTGCATCGGGACTCCTTGGGCACGGAGCAACTGATCGAGCCGGGCGCGGTCAATCTGATGACCGCAGGCAGCGGCATCGTCCATTCCGAACGCTCGCCCGATAGTGACCGCGTGCGTGAGTCCAAAATCTCGGCCATTCAGACATGGCTTGCCCTGCCGGACGGCATCGAGGAAATGGCGCCAGCCTTCGAGCATGTCAGCGAGGGCGGCTTGCCCGTGATCGATTGCGGCCGGGCGAGCGCGCGCGTGATCATGGGCAGCCTTTGGGGCGCGACATCGCCGGTCACGACTTATGCCGACACCATCTATGCCGATATTCAACTGTCACCCGGCGGGACCGTGCCGATCGACACCGATGCAGATGAGCGCGCCATCTATGTCGCTGGCGGAGACGCGGCGCTCGATGGCGTCGCGTTGCTGCCCCAGACGCTCTACGTCCTGCGTCCCGGCACCCGTGCCACATTGATGAGCGTCGATGGCGGCCGCGTGATGTATTGCGGGGGCGAGGCGTTCAAGACGCCGCGCCATGTATGGTGGAATTTCGTCTCCTCTTCGACCGATCGCCTCTATCAGGCGCGCGAGGATTGGGAGGCGATGCGCTTCCCGCTGATCCCCGGCGATGATCAGGAATTCATCCCGATCCCGAAGGGGCGGCCCAAGACGGTGAGCTATCCGTGAAATCATCCGCCCCACAATGACCGTTCGCCCTGAGCGTATCGAAGGGCTTACTTTCTTGAAAAAGAAGGGGGCTTCGACAGGCTCAGCCCGAACGAAAATGGGCTAATGGAGGCTGGCCGCTTACTGAACGAAGGTCAGCGACAAATTCTCGGCATTTTTCGGAATGTCGATCCGGCTTTCGTTGATCGACGCTTCCTCGCCGGGCTTCAGGCTGGTGCGATCCGCCTTCGTCGTCCAGCTGAACACCAGCCTGTTCTGCTGATCGCGCAACTGCACCAGCACCGGCGGCACCGGCAAAGTCTGCTTCCCGCTGTTCACGATCCGCGCACCAAAGGCGAAATATTCCTCCCCGGTCGGCAGCTTGCGCCGCTCGGCGGGCTTGGACAGGTAGAATAGCAGGTCCGGATCGCCCTCTTCCGAAACAAAGCCCAGATTGACCGCCCAGCTTGGCGTGCCGAAATACCAGAGCGCGCCCCCAATGCCGCCAACCGCAAGGCAGAAAAGCACTGCCGCATAGGTCCACAGCTTCAGGCGATTGCGGCGCGGCCTGACCGGCGCGGCGTAGCTTTCCGCAGGTTCCTCGCGGTGCCGGCCGTAAATGTCATCGACGCTATTATCGGTCTGCGCTGCTGACATGCTCGGCGCGACTGCCACTGGCTCGGGTATCGGCGCAGCTACCGCTTCTACTACCCGAGCGGGCTCCGCCGGAGCCTCGACAGGCGCAGCAGGAGGAGGCGGAGCAGAGGCAACAGGCGGCGGCGGGGCAGGGCGCGCTTCGGCGGCGACGGGCGCTTCCGCCATCTCCACGGCCTTTTCCCTGACCGGCAGAGCCGCACCTTCCTGGAACCAGCTATGTTTGCAGGAGGCGCAGCGAACCTGGCGGCCATCGGGGCCGACGGCGCTGTCCGGCACAATATAGCGCGTGGCGCAATTGGGACACACCAGGATCATGACGCTTCATAGCCATGGCTTGGACTCGAGGGCAAGCGGCATTGAATGGGGAGGCCGAAGATGCCGCGACTCGGTGGATGATGGCGCTTGGCGCTTTACGCCTGCCTGCCCGCTGTGCCATGGCTGTACCCAAGGGGAAGCAGGGAGCGCGCGGGCGCATTCATCGAAACATGTCGGCGATCGTCCAGTTCGAAAATGTCGGCCTGCGCTATGGTCTGGACAGCGAAACGCTGTCCGACGTCAGCTTCTCGCTGCATGGCGGCGGCTTCTATTTCCTGACCGGCGCGTCGGGCGCGGGCAAGACGTCGCTGCTGAAGCTCCTTTACTTGGCCCAGCGCCCCAGTCGCGGCGTCATCCGGCTGTTCGGGGAGGATGTGGTGACGCTCCCCCGCAAGCGCCTGCCAGGCTTTCGCCGCCGCATCGGCGTCGTTTTCCAGGACTTCCGGCTGGTCGCGCACCTGTCCGCCTATGACAATATCGCCCTGCCGCTGCGGGTCGCGGGCATGGAGGAAAGCGAGATCGACGCCTCGGTCTCGGAAATGCTCAACTGGGTCGGCCTTGGTGACCGGGGGCAGGCGCGCCCGGCGACACTCTCGGGCGGAGAGCAGCAGCGCGTCGCCATCGCCCGCGCGGTCATCGCCCGGCCCGAAATCCTGGTAGCGGACGAGCCCACCGGCAACGTCGATGCCGACATGGCCCGCCGTCTGCTCACCCTGTTCGAAGCGCTCAACCGCCTCGGCACCACCATCGTCGTCGCGACCCACGACCTGCCGCTGATCGGTCAGGTCGAAGGCGCGCAGATGATGCGGCTGGACAAGGGTCGGCTGTCCGATCCCACCGGATCGCTGCGCTACCCGCCCCGATCGCAAGGCATGGCCGCGTCATGACCGCAGCCGATCGCCGCGCCGCCGCTGCCGCCCGCCACCGGCTGCTGCCCGAAGGCCGCGTCGCCGGACCCATGCCCTGGGTGATTGCGATCATGATGTTCCTGACCGTCCTTGCCGCCGCCTCTGGCCTTGGCCTTGCAGCGGCGGTGCAGTCGGTCGGCGCCGACCTCGCCGGACGCGCCACGGTCCAGATTGTCGAGGCCAATGCCGACCGGCGCGAGGCGCTGAGCGGGGCCGCCGCCCGCCTGCTGCGCAAATCCGCTGACGTGCGCGCGGTTCATCCGGTCGATCCCGCGACCCTCGCCGACCAGATCCGTCCCTGGCTGGGTCAGGATGCCGCGAGCGGCGACCTGCCCATCCCCGCGCTGATCGATGTTGAACTGACGCCCGGCGCGACCGCAGCCAAAGTGCAGCGGCTGGGCCGCGTCCTCGCGACCCTGTCGCCGAACATCCGCGTCGAACCCCACGCCGCCTTCCTCCAGCCGCTCGGCAGCCTGCTTGCCGCGTTGGGGGGGCTCGCCGCAGGCATTGTCCTGCTGATGGCGCTCGCCACCGCCGCCATCGTTGTTCTCGCCGCGCGCGCCGCGCATGACAGCCATCGCGGCACGATCGACGTACTTCACCTGATGGGCGCCACCGATGTGCAGATCGCCCGGCTATTTCAGCGGCGCATCGGCCTCGACGCGCTGTTCGGCGGCCTGCTGGGCTTCGTCACCGCGTTGCTGGTCATCATCCTGCTGGGCACCCGGCTCGCGGCGACAGGGTCTGATCTGCTGGCGGCGATCAGCCTGCCGTGGAGCAGTTGGCTGATCCTTGCCACCCTGCCCATAGGCGGCGTCCTGCTCTCGACGCTGGCCGCGCGGTGGACCGTCCTGCGGTCCCTGGGGCGGTTGCTATGATCGTCCGCCTCTTCGCGGTGACATTGCTCGCCTGGATGCTGGGTTTCGCTTGGTTCGCGATCTTCCTGCCCCAGCCGCTCGATGGCCGCCCGACAGACGCCATCGTCGTGCTGACGGGCGGCGCGGGCCGGATCGACCGTGGCCTTGCCCTGCTTGAAGAGGGTGCGGCGAAGCGAATGCTGATCTCGGGCGTCGATCGCTCCGTCCGCCCGGCGGAACTGGCGGCGCAATATGAAAGGCCCGAACGGCTATTTTCCTGCTGCATAACCCTGGGCCGTGAAGCGATCGACACCCGCTCCAACGCCATCGAAACCGCGCATTGGCTGGAGCGCAGGGACTTCCGCACCGTCCGCCTCATCACGACGGACTGGCACATGCGCCGCGCCGCGCTTGAGCTGCGGCAGGCGGTGCCCGGCAATCTGACGATCGTCTATGACGCCGTGCCCAGCAGGCCCAGCCTCAGGATGCTGATGCGGGAATATAATAAATATCTCCTCCGCCGCGCCGCCGCGCTCGTCGGGATTTGAAGAACGGCCTTATGATCACCGCCCTGCGCTCGCTCGTCTTCACGCTGATATTCTACAGCGGCTCCTTGCTGCTGGTTCTTGCTGCTCTGGCTGTGGCATGGCCATGGCCTGCTGGGGTTCCGGTCGTGGCAACGGCATGGGGCCGCTTCCACCGCCTCTGCGCGCGCTGGATTCTCGGGCAAAAAGTGCGGATTGAAGGCGACCTGCCGCACGGCAGCTATCTCTATATCGTCAAGCATGAGTCGATGTTCGAAACCATCGACCTGCTCTGCATCTTCGATCGCCCGGTCATCGCTGCCAAGCGCGAACTGCTCGACATTCCTTTGTGGGGCCGTATCGGTCGGCTGTACGGCCTTATTCCGGTTGAGCGCACCGCTGGAGCCAGTGCCCTGCGAACCCTGCGAGCCGCCGCCCGCGCCGCAACCGATCAGGGCCGCGCCGTCTGCCTCTTTCCAGAAGGCACGCGCGTCCCTCACGGCGAATCCCCACCGCTGCGTGCGGGCTTCGCGGGCCTCTATTCCCTCCTTCGCCTGCCAGTCGTTCCAATCGCGATCGACAGCGGCCGCCTGTCGCCGCGCGGCAAATTCATGAAGCGCGCGGGCACGATCACCTACAAGGCGGGCGAGATCATCCCCGCGGGCCTCGATCGCCGCGAAGCCGAAGCGCGCGTCCATGCTGCGATTAATGCACTTAACCAACCGTCGGCGCGCTAACACCACCCCCGTTCGCCCTGAGCCTGTCGAAGGGCTCTACTTATTTTGAAGGCGGCTCCAGCAACTATATCAATGACGTCGCCCAAAGTCGGGCTTGGGATCATCCTGTCCCTGCTCGATGATAGACCGCCGGATGGCCCGCGTCTTCGTAAACAGATTGAACAGCGCATCCCCGTCATTCCACCGGATGGCCCGCTGCAAAGCCGACAGATCCTCGGAGAAACGTTGCAGCATCTCCAGCACCGCATCCTTGTTCGCCAGGAACACGTCGCGCCACATGGTGGGATCGGACGCAGCAATGCGGGTGAAGTCGCGAAAGCCGCCTGCGGAATATTTGATGACCTCGGACTGGGTCACATCTTCCAGATCGCTGGCCGTACCAACGATCGTATAGGCGATAAGGTGCGGCAGATGGCTCGTCACGGCCAGCACCAGGTCATGATGCTGCGGGTCCATCGTCTCGACGTCCGCGCCGACGCGATGCCATAGTTCGGAAATGCGCTCGACCGCGGCCGGATCGGCTCCGGCAGGCGGCGTGATGATGCACCAGCGACCCTGGAACAGGCTGGCGAAACCCGCCTCAGGTCCGCTATTTTCGGTCCCGGCGACCGGATGTGCGGGGATGATGACGCGTCCGGGCAGGGCCGCGTTCAGCTGCGCCAGCACATCTGCCTTGCATGATCCCACATCGCTCACGATCGCATCGGCGGGCAGGTCGTCCGCAATCTCCGCCGCCGCCGCGCCCATGGCCCGCACCGGCACGCACAGCACGACCAGATCGGCGTCGGTCACGCTAGCGCCCGCCGTGTCGGTCACATCATCGCACAGGTCGATCGCCCGCGCGATCTGCCGCACATTTGGATCGGCATCATGACCCGTCACCCGAACCGTCGGCATATATTCGCGGATCGCCCGCGCGAGGGATGAGCCGATCAGGCCAAGGCCGATGATGGTGACGCGGGAGAAAGGCAGCATGGTTCAGGCCGCCTCCGCCATCGCCCGCAGCTTCGCCGCGACCGCGCGCACCTGTTCTTCGGTGCCGACGGTGATGCGCAGGCCATTGGGCAGCCCCTGGCCGGGCAGCCAGCGGGTCGCGAAGCCTTCGTCCCACAGCCCCTTCATCGCCGCTTCGGCCGTCAGCTTGCCGTTGAACAGGATCAGCAGGAAATTGGCCTTGCTCGGCACCGCCCGCAACCCATGGTTGGACAGCGAAGCAACCTCATCGGCCAGCCATTCGCGCCACTTGCGGTTATGCGCCCGGCTGGCATCCACCCACGCCTGATCCTTCACCGCCGCGATCGCCGCCGCCTGTCCGGCCGTGGTGACATTGAACGGCGCGCGGATGCGATGCAGCGCGTCGATGATCTCCGCGCTGGCATAGCCCCAGCCAATTCGTTCGGCGGCGAGGCCGTAGATTTTGGAGAAGGTGCGGGTCACCAGCACATTGGCCGCGTTCTTCGCCAGCTCTAGCCCGTCATCGTCCTCTTGCGGGTCCAGATATTCGGCATAGGCCTGATCCAGCACGAACAATATGTCTGGCCGCAGCGCCGCGTGCAGCCGCGCAATCTCCTCGCGCGGCGTCATGGTGCCCGTGGGATTGTTGGGATTGGCGAGGAAAACGACCTTGGTCTTTTCCGTCACGCAGGCGAGCAGCGCATCCACGTCGGTCGCATAATCCTTGTCCGGCGCGATCACCGGCGTCGCGCCGACGCGGCGCGCGGCGATGTCGTAAACCGAAAAGCCGTAATGGACGTAAAGTATCTCGTCCCCCGGCCCGGCATAGGCGCTCGCCGCAATGTGCAGCAGCTCGTCCGATCCGGTGCCGTAGATCACCCGAGCGGGATCAAGCCCATGCACCGCCGCGATCGCCTCGCGCATCTTCGCCGCGCCCGGATCGGGGTAGGTCGCAAGGTCTGCCGTCGCCGCGATCAGCGCCGCCCGCGCCGCTTCGCCGGTGCCCAGCGGGTTTTCATTGGCGCTGAGCTTGATCAGCGGGCGTCCGTCATCGGCCGCCGCCTTGCCCGGCACATAGGGCGAAATGCCCAGAATCCATTCCTTGGGTGCTGGTTTCGTCATGGCCGGGCTTTAGCGTCATCCGCACCAAAGGCAAAGCGCTGCTATACGACCGGCGTGATCAGCGGCTTGCCCGCCGCCCATGCGTCCAGATTGGCGAGCACCAGATCGGCCATTGCCCTGCGCGTGTTCACCGTGGCGCTGCCCTGATGCGGTTGCAGGACGACATTATCCATGGCGAACAAAGCCTCGGGCACATGCGGCTCGTGCGCGAATACGTCCAGCCCGGCGCCACCGATCCGACCTTCCGTCAGCGCCGCGACCAGCGCGTCTTCGTCAATCACGCTCCCCCGGCTGATGTTGATCAGCACGCCCTGCGGCCCCAGCGCGTCCAGCATCTCCGCATCGACCAGTTTACGCGCTTCCGGCCCGCCCGATGTCGCGACGATCATCGCCTCGCTTTCCCGCGCGAAGGCGATGCGGTCGGCCACATAGCGATAGGGTGCGTCCGGTGCAGGTCTGCGGTTATGATAAATGATCTCGCTTGCCACTGGCTCCAGCCGCCGCGCGATCGCCCGTCCGATCCGGCCCAGTCCCAATATCCCGATCCTGCGCCCCGTGACGCTGCCGCTCAGCGGCACCGCGCCACCTCGCGCCCAACCGCCAGACCGCACCATCCGATCGTTGGCGGCGATATTGCGCACGGTCGCATAAAGCAGGCCCACCGCCAGATCGGCCACATCGTCGGTCAGGACGTCGGGCGTGTTGCTGACCTTGATGCCCTTCGCCTTGGCGTGCGCGACATCGACCTTGTCATAGCCAACCGAAAACAGCCCGATCATCTCCAGCCGGGGCAGCGCATCCATGATCGCGGCAGAAGCGCCGACCGCCCCGAACGACACCAGCGCTTGGGCCTCCTGCACAGCTTCGGGCAGCGCATTCGGATCGGCATCCGCCGCCACCTTATGCACGATGAACCGGGCCTTTAGCTGCTCTTCCAGATAGGATGACACAGGACCATAGATGACGATCGGAATGCGGGTCTGGCTCATGCACCCGTCCTAGCTCATCCCCCGCCGATTGACAGCACCCCTCCACGGTCCTAGCCCGCTTGCACCATGGCCAGCGCCTCCTTCACCGACGACAGCCGTTTCGGCCTCCGCCGCCAGGTCCGCCTGTCCGGCCCCCTGCGGCTGGACAGCGGCGCGGCGCTCGCGCCGGTCGACATCGCCTATGAAACCTATGGGCGGATGAACGCGGACAAGTCGAACGTCATCCTCATCTGCCATGCGCTGACCGGTGACCAATATGTGGCGTCCGATCACCCCGTCACCGGCAAGCCCGGCTGGTGGTGGCGCATGGTGGGCGAAGGCAAGCCCATCGATCCGGCGCGCCATTTCATCGTCTGCGCCAACGTCATCGGCAGCTGCATGGGCTCCAGCGGCCCCGCCAGTGTCGATCCGTCTAGCAACGCGCCCTATGCGATGCGCTTTCCGGTGCTCACCATCGCCGACATGGTGCGCGCCCAAGCGCTGCTGCTTAACCATCTGGACGTCGATCGCCTCTCTGCCGTCATCGGCGGCTCCATGGGCGGCATGCAGGCGCTTAGCTGGCCAACCATCTTTCCGGATCGCGTCGAAAGCTGCATCGTCATCGCCTCGACCGCCCGGCACAGCGCCCAGAACATCGCCTTCCACGAAGTTGGGCGTCAAGCGATCATGGCGGACCCCAACTGGCGCGGCGGCGACTATTATGCCGACGCCCAGGTGCCCAGCGCGGGCCTTGCTGTCGCCCGCATGGCCGCGCACATCACCTATCTGTCCGAAGCGGGCCTGACCGAGAAATTCGGCCGCCGCCTGCAAGGGCGCGATGCCAAGACCTTCGGCTTCGACGCCGACTTCCAGGTGGAAAGCTACCTCCGCCATCAGGGCCTGAGTTTCGTCGAGCGGTTCGACGCCAACTCCTATCTCTACATCACCCGCGCCATGGACTATTATGACATTGCGGAGGATCATGGCGGCAGCCTCGCCACCGCCTTCGCCCAGTCCAAAGCCCGCTTCTGCCTCGTGAGCTTCGACACCGACTGGCTCTATCCCACCGCCGAATCCCGCATCATCGTCCACGCCCTCAATGCCAGCGGTGCGCAGGCCAGCTTCGTTGAGCTATCCAGCCCCTTCGGCCACGACGCGTTCCTGCTGGAATGCCCGGAACTGAACCGCGTCGTCGATGGCTTCCTCAAGGGCGGCCGCGCGTGAGCGAGACGCTTCGGCCGGACCTCGCCCTGATCGCCCGCACCGTAACGCCGGGCGCGCGCGTGCTGGACGTGGGCTGCGGCGACGGCGCGCTCATGGCCGCGCTGCGGGACAAGAAACAGGTGGATGCGCGCGGGCTGGAACTGGACGCGGGCAATGTCGCCGCCGCCGTCGGCCGGGGCCTGTCGGTCGTGCAGGGCGACGCCGACACCGACCTCACCTATTATCCCGACGCCAGCTTCGACTATGCGATCTTGAGCCAGACGCTACAGACCACGCGCCGCCCGGACCTGGTGGTGGAGGAACTGCTGCGCATCGGCCGTCAGGCCTTCGTCTCCTTCCCCAATTTCGCGCATTGGCGCGGACGGCTGTCGCTGATGTGGGGCGGGCGCATGCCGGTGACGCGGCTGCTGCCCGATACCTGGTACGACACGCTCAACATCCACCATGTCACTGTCGATGATTTCCGCGCGCTAGTGAAGGATCGCGGCTGGACGATTGATGGCCAATGGTTCCTGAAGGGCGACAAGGAAACGACCCACGCGAACGCCAACCTGTTCGCCGAACACGCTGTCTTCCTGCTGCGTCGCTAAAGAAAAACCGCCGCGTCATTCGGCTGCCATGCAGCTCTGCGCGTCATGGCGCGGTCAAACAATTCCGACCCGATCAAAGCGCGCAACCATGCCTGCACGCGCGGCACGGGCTGTGCGTCAAACCACGCCTGATCAGCCGCCGCAAACTGCCGCACAAACGGAAAGATCGCGATATCGGCAAGCGTCCTGCGCGCTCCGCGCAGGAAATCGCTGCTCTCCAGCCGCGCCTCCAGTTGGGACAGCCATGCCATCCCTGCGGCGCGATGCTCCAGCGGGTCCGATCCAAAGCGAGTCGCATATTTATAGCGGTCGAGATGTTGCTTGAACGGCCCATCATTCGCCGCAATCAGCGCCTTGTCATCCCCAGCGAGCCAGCCTTCCGGATCATGCAGGCCAAGCGCCCAGCGCATGATGTCGAGGCTCTCGTCGATCACCTCTCCACTTGGCAGAATCAGGACCGGCACGGTCCCCTTGGGCGACGCGGCGATCATCGAGGCCGGTTTGTCGCGCAGTACAACTTCGCGCAGCTCCGCCTGTTGCCCGCTGACGGCCAGCGCCATCCGCGCGCGCATGGCATAGGGACAGCGCCGAAAGCTATAGAGAATGGCGGTCATCTCGCGCCCGCCAACGCGTCAACGCTCCCTGGTGGCGCTGAACTTCACCTTTGGATGCCGTTCCTGCTGATAGTTCACGTCCCAGGCGCTTTTGGCCATGAAGACGAGATTGCCGTCCCGGTCCTTGGCCATGTTCGCGCCATTGAAGGACACCAGTTCCTTGACCGCCGCATCATCGCCGGAAATCCAACGTGCAGTATCGAAGGGCGAAGCCTCCAGCCCCGCCGCCACCTTATACTCCGCCTCCAGCCGGGAAATCAGCACGTCCAGCTGCAACTGCCCAACTACGCCAACAACCCAATTGCTGCCGATCTCGGGATAGAAGACCTGGATCACGCCTTCTTCGGACAGGTCGTCCAATGCCTTGCGCAGCTGCTTCGTCTTGGTTGGGTCCTTGAGCGCCACTCGCCGCAAGATTTCGGGCGCGAAGTTGGGCAAACCCGTGAAGCGCACCGCCGCCTTCTCGCTCAGTGTATCTCCCACCCGCAACGTGCCGTGATTGGGGATGCCGATGATGTCGCCGGGATAAGCCTCGTCCGCAATCTCTCGGTCCTGGGCGAAGAAGAGGATCGGCGAGTGCACCGCGATCGGCTTGCCAGACCCGCTCGGCGTCAGCTTCATGCCGCGGCGGAACTTGCCCGAACATAGCCGCATGAAGGCGATGCGATCGCGATGCTGCGGGTCCATATTGGCCTGCACCTTGAAGATGAAGCCGGTGACCTCGCCATTTTCGGGCTCCACCGGCGCGGGCTCGGCAGGCTGCGCGCGCGGCGGCGGTGCGTGGGCGGCTAGCGCGTCGATCAGCTCGGTGACTCCGAACAGCTTCAAAGCCGACCCGAAATAGACCGGCGTCAGGTCGCCATGGCGATAGGCGGCCAGATCGAAATCGGCATAGCCGCCCACCGCCAACTCAGCTTCCTCGCGCAGCTTTTCGAGGCCCCGCGCGGAAATATGTTCGGCCAGCGCATCATCATCGATGCCCTCGACAAACACCTGCTTGCCCTCAAATTCCTTGCTCGGACCGCTGGGCTGGCGCAGCCGGTTCTTGGCGAAATCGTAAATCCCTTCGAACTCACCGCCCATGCCGACCGGCCAGCTCATCGGGCACACGTCCAGCGCCAGCGCGTCCGCCACTTCGTCCAGCAGGGCGAAGGTGTCGCGCCCTTCGCGGTCCACTTTGTTCACGAAGGTGATGATCGGCACGTTGCGCAACCGGCACACTTCGAACAGTTTGCGCGTCTGCGGTTCGATACCCTTGGCGGCGTCGATCACCATGACCGCCGAATCCACCGCCGTCAGCGTGCGATAGGTGTCTTCCGAGAAATCCTCGTGCCCCGGCGTGTCGAGCAGGTTGAAGGTGATGCCGTCGCGTTCGAACGTCATGACCGAGCTGGTCACGGAAATGCCGCGCTGTTGCTCGATCTTCATCCAGTCCGACCGCGCCCGCCGATTGGCCCCGCGCGCCTTGACCTCACCGGCCAGATGGATCGCGCCGCCTTCCAGCAGCAGCTTTTCGGTCAGCGTGGTCTTACCCGCGTCAGGGTGGGAAATGATCGCGAAGGTGCGGCGGGATGGGATGGTCATGATGCTGTCGGGGGCTCGGTATAAAAACAACCGTTCGCCCTGAGCTTGTCGAAGGGCTTCACTTCCTTCCAGGGAAGAGGCTTCGACAGGCTCAGCCCGAACGGAATCATGGAAGCCGCCGTTACACGTCCACGACCGTCACGTCCATGCGGAACCGCCGCTCGTCCCCCGGCAGCAGCCGCATGATACCCTGCTTGTCCCAGACACCCCCCTCGAACCCGACCAAGTCGGCCATCCCTGCCCAAGGCTCGACGCACAGATAATGCGCCCCCGGCTTCTGCCACAGCCCCAGCCATGGCGTATCGGGAAAGTCGATCTTCAGCCGCGTCCGCCCCGGCACGCCCCAATATAGGCTGTCGCTCTCCAACTCGTCCCAGATCAGCGCATCGCCCTCGAACATCGCATGGGTGGGATGCAGGACCTTGCCCTTCACCGGCGATGCAACGCTTTCCCGCGCGATCAGGCCCGGCTCGTTCCCCACCCTGCGCAGCGGCGCCGTTTCCGCCTTCTCAAACTCTATCCGATGATCTTCCGCCGAACCCCCAAAGGGCAGCGGCCAGGCAAAGGCCGGATGATAGCCGAAGGAAAAGGGCATATCCGCCTCGCCCCGGTTCATGACCGTCGCCGTCATCATCAACGTGCCGCCAGCCACGGCGAACTGCATGTCCAGCCGGAAATGGAACGGATAGACGGCCCGCGTCGCTGCGTCCGGCTCAAGCCGGAAGACCACCGATTCAGGCAGATGCTCCACCTGCGTGAAGGTCATGTGCCGGGCAAAACCATGCTGCGGCATCGGATAATCATGTCCGTCCAGCCGATACACATCGTTGCGTGACCGCCCGACGAAAGGAAACAGCAAGGGCGCATGCCCCGTCCACCAGCGCGGATCGGCATCGGTCATGAGTTCGCGCCCGGCAGCGTCCTTTATCGACCAAAGCTCCGCGCCCAGCGGGTTGATGGCGGCGGTCAGCCCGTCCGACGCGATCGTTACAAGCTCGTCCATCAGCCCTCTACTTTTGATCCTGTCGGTCCAGCCCACTATTTCCGTTCGGACTGAGCTTGTCGAAGTCCTTCTCTTCTCTTCAACGGAGTAAAGCCAGCCTCGCTACTCCCCCCCCGAATCGTTCAGCCAGACCCCAATGTGAATGGCGAGGTTTCCCTCACCCCCGCAAAGTCGCGCCCAGCTTCTCCGCCGCCTTCACGACAGCGGCGCTGATGGCGTCCAGCTCCTCCTGGGAAAAGCTCTTCTCGCCCGGCTGCAACGTCACCTCAATGGCCAGGCTCTTACGGCCCTCATCCACGCCCGGCCCGACAAACACGTCGAACAACCGCGCATCGACGATGCTCTTCTTGTCCGCGCCCTTGACCGCGCGCACCAGCGCGTCCGCCTCGATGGCCTCATCGACAACAAAGGCAAAGTCGCGCTTCACCGCCTGCAAGGCGGGTGGCGCATAGGGCGCGCGCATGAAGCCGCTCTTCCGCTTGGCCGGGATCGCATCCAGGAAAATCTCGCCTGCTACTACCGCGCCGCTGATGCCGAATTGCTTAGCCAGCGAAGGATGCAGCACGCCAAATTCGGCCAGCACCACCTTGGGGCCAAGGCGCAACGTCCCCGACTGACCCGGATGGTAGGCGCCCGATGCCTCGCCAAAGCTTTGCAGGTTGGCCACGGGCGCGCCTGCGGCGGCCAGCAGCGCGATCACTTCGGCCTTCGCGTCAAAGGCGGAGAAAGTCTGCGCCTTGCCCGTCTGCCATCCGCGCGCGACTTTCTCGCCCGCCAGCACGAAGCTGGCCGTGGCCCGCTCCTTGTCGCTGAAATAGCGACGGCCGACCTCGAAAAGCCGCACCGAAGTCGCGCTCCGGTCCATGTTCCGCCGCGTGGCCGACAGCAGGCCGGGCAGCAGCGAAGGCCGCATGACCTTCAGATCCTCGGAAATCGGGTTCGCCAGCGTCCAGTCGCCACCGCCGACCGACGCCGCTTCCTTTTCCGAGATGAACGACCAGTTGATCGCCTCGGCCAGGCCCCGGGCCGCCGCCGTCCGCCGCACCCGCCGCTCCATCAGCTGCTCGCTGGTCGCCGTCGGCTTGGCGACGCCGGGAATGCGGGGCAGGGGGGTGGAGGGGACCTGATCCAGCCCCACGATACGCACGACCTCCTCGACCAGATCGGGCCAGCCATCGACATCGCGCCGCCAGCTGGGCACGCTGACCGACCAATGGGCGCTCGTCGTCACCGGCACGCCGTCTTCATAATCGAACGTGCTGTCATGTTCCTCGACGCCAAAGCCCAGGCTTTCCAGAACGCGCCTTTGTTCCTGATCACCCACATACACACCCGCCAGCGTCAGGCATTGCGACGGTTCGTACCGGACGATCTTGTTCGCAACGGGTGGCATGCCGCTGCGCGTCGCCTCGCTGGCGCTGCCGCCACATAGCTTCACCACCAGGTCGGTCGCGATCGACAATCCGTCATCCAGGAACGCCGGGTCCACCCCGCGTTCGAACCGCCCCCGCGCGTCGCTGGTCAGGCCCAGCTTCTGTCCGGTGACCGCAATCCGTTCGGGCGTGAAATAGGCGCATTCGATCAACACATCGGTCGTCGCCTCGCTCGCACCCGAATGCTCGCCGCCCATGATGCCGCCAATATCGTGCACTGCTTGCGTGTCGGCGATGACCGTCATCGTCTCATCAACCGTATAGGTCTTGCCATTGAGCGCCAGCACCTCTTCGCCAGCCTTGCCCGGACGGGCAGTCAGCGGACCTTTCAGCTTGGCCATGTCGTAGACATGCAACGGTCGACCCAGGTCGATCATCAGATAGTTGGTGATATCGACCAGCGTGCTGATCGGCTTCTGCCCGATCGCCTTCAACCGTCGCGCCATCCATTCGGGCGACGCGCCATTGGTCACGCCCCTGACCGTGCGCGCGAAGAAGGCCGGGCAGCCATCCGCATCCTCGATCCGCACGTCCGGCCCCGGCCCAATGCCCTCGATCTCCGGCACGACGATCGCGTTCAGCGTCCCCAATCCCGCCGCCGCCAGATCGCGCGCAATCCCGCGCACGCCCATGCAGTCCTGGCGATTAGGTGTTATACTCACATCAATCACCGGGTCATCCAGCCCGGCCCATTCGGCATAGACCCGCCCCACCGGCGCATCCGCGTTTAATTCGATGATTCCTTCATGATCTTCGCCCAGTTCCAGTTCCCGGAACGAACACATCATGCCGTTGGATTCGACCCCGCGAATGGCAGTCTTCTTGAGCACCATGCCATTGACGGGCACCACCGCGCCCTCGGTCCCGAACACGCCAACGAGGCCCGCCCGCGCATTGGGCGCGCCGCAAACCACTTGCAAAGCGCCATCGCCTGCATCCACGGTCAGCACCTGCAACTTGTCCGCCTGCGGATGCGGATCGGCGGTCAACACCCTGGCGATGCGGAAGGGCGCGAGCTTTTCCGCCGGATTCTCCACACCCTCGACCTCAAGGCCGATATCATTGAGCGTTTTGAGGATCGTCGGCAGGTCGGCATCGGTATTGAGATGCGTCTTGAGCCAGCTCAGCGTGAACTTCATGCGCCCACTCCTCCGCTCAGCGTCGGCACATCCAGCGCCGAGAAGCCGTAATGTTTCAGCCAGCGCAGATCGCCGTCGAAGAAAGCGCGCAAGTCGTTCATCCCATATTTCAGCATGGCGAGCCGATCGACCCCGGTGCCGAAAGCAAAGCCCTGCCACTCATCCGGGTCCAGCCCGCAGGCTTCGATCACCCGGCGATTGACCATGCCGCTGCCCAGCACTTCCAGCCAGCCGCCGCCGGGCGCATCGCCGTCGCCGCCAATGACCCGCTGGCCGCTCACCAGCGTGTAGCCGACATCCACCTCGACCGAAGGTTCGGTAAAGGGGAAGTAGCTCGGCCGCAGGCGCAGAACGATATCGTCACGCTCGAAGAAAGCCTTGAGGAAGGTTTCCAACGTCCATTTGAGATGGCCAAGGGTGATGCCCTTGTCGATCACCAGCCCCTCGATCTGATGGAACATCGGCGTATGCGTTGCGTCACTGTCCGACCGGTAAACGCGGCCCGGCGCGATGATACGGATCGGCGGCTCGCCACTCATCATCGTGCGAATCTGCACCGGCGATGTGTGGGTGCGCAGCAGCATCTTCTTCCCGTCCCCATTCTGGTCGGGGCCATCGGGGAAATAGAAGGTGTCGTGCATCGCGCGCGCCGGATGCGTCTCGGGAATGTTGAGCGCGGTGAAATTATGCCAGTCGTCCTCGATCTCCGGCCCGGTCGCAACGGAGAAGCCCAGATCCGCGAAAATCTCCGCCAGTTCATCCATGACCTGGCTCACCGGATGCACCGACCCCTGTGCACCGAGATCAGCGGGCAAGGTCATGTCGATCTTCTCGGCCGCCAGCTTTGCGTCGAGCGCGGCTGTTTCAAGCGCCGCCTTCCTCTCGGCCAGCGCCGCAGTCACGCTCTCGCGCAAGTCCTGAATCGGTGGGCCTTTCTCCAGCCGATCCTCCGGGCTCATCGAGCCCAGAGTCTTGAGCAGCCCAGTCACGACCCCATTCTTACCCATAGCGCCCACGCGAAGGGCTTCGAGCGCTTCGAGAGTATTGGCCGCGGCAATGTCAGCCACCAGGCCGGTTTTTAGATTGGCAATCTCACTCATGGTTCTCATCATTCCCGCGAAGGCGCAATATGAGCGCGCCTTAGCGGGGCGCGCTGCGCAAGGAAAGGGTTAGGCCCGCGCGCCCAACAGTGCGCCGCCAAAGCCGATGAACAACAGGCCGGTAGCCCGGTTGAACAGCCGCTGCCGATTGATGGGCACCAGCCAATGTTTGAGCTTCATGCCCCCCAGAGCATAGGCGCCGTACCAGAAGCTCTCGATCGCGGCGAAGCTCGCCACCAGGATCGCCAGTTGGATGCCGAAGGGGCGCCCCGTGTCTATGAATTGCGGGAACAGCGCAGCGGCGAAGATGATGAGCTTGGGGTTGGATAGCCCGGTTATCAATCCAGTCGCGTAAAGCGCGGGCACTGGAACAGGCGGTGTCCCTGTGGTTTCGCCACTGACCTCGATTGGAGCCTTCCAGACCTTTATGCCGAGAAGGATCAGATAGGCCACTCCGGCATAGCGCAATATATTGAATAACAGCGGAGACGCCTTCAGCAAGGCGCCCAGCCCCAGCGCCGACGCAATCAGGCACAGCAGAACAGCGCTCATCAACCCCGCCATGGTGGCGAGGGCCTTGTTCGGTCCATGGGCGATACTCTGGCTCATCACGTGCAGCATGTTCGGGCCAGGCGTCGCCGCGATCAGGAAGACGGCAGTGATATAGAGCCACCAGACATGCAGCGACATGAGGCTTCCTTCGACTATTTCTCCGTTCGCCCTGAGCGGAGCAAAGGCGCTTCGTCTCCGCTCAGCATTGGGCTTCGACTTCGCTCAGCCCGAACGGAAAGGGAGCGGAACCAAAACAAAAAGGGCGCCGGAAGCATCTGCCCCGGCGCCCCTTGGACGATCTTTCGACCGTTCTATGCTCAGGCTGCGGGCAGCGCGGCCTTCGCCTGGGCGATGATGGCGCTAAACGCCTCGCCTTCGTGCATGGCAATGTCGGCCAGAACCTTCCGGTCCAGATCGACGCCAGCCAGCTTCAGGCCGTGCATGAACTGCGAATAGGTCAGGCCCTCGGCGCGGACACCAGCGTTGATGCGCTGGATCCAGAGGCCACGGAAGGTGCGCTTCTTGACCTTGCGGTCGCGATAAGCGTACTGGCCGGCCTTTTCGACGGCCTGGCGAGCGATACGGATCGTATTCTTGCGACGGCCATAATAGCCCTTCGCCTGATCCAAAATCCTCTTATGCTTCGCCTTGGTGGTCGTACCACGTTTTACGCGTGCCATGTGCCTCTACTCCTTACTTCAGGCCGTAGGGCGCCCAGAGGCGCACGTGCGAAACATCGGCGTCGGACAATACCGACGTGCCGCGGTTCTGGCGGATATATTTTGCGTTATGGCTGATCAGGCGGTGACGCTTGCCAGCGACGCCGTGCTTGACCTTGCCGGAAGCGGTGAACTTGAAGCGCTTCTTCACACCGCTCTTGGTCTTGAGCTTGGGCATTTTCGTCTCCTTCTTCAGCGCGACGATTACGGACAGCCACGGCAGCCCTAGTTAGCCGGGCGGTCCTTCCAAATATCGCGAAGGGGCGCGCATAATCGGCCGGCCGCCGGAAAGCAAGGTGATTCGGACCTAAAGCAGGGGAAGGGCGTTCTTGCGCCATGGCCGACGCCGATCCCCTGCGGCCGGGCACCCCGGCGAAATCGGCTCCTGCGCTCGACAGCGGGGCGGGAGGTATTGGCCATTATTGGTCCGCTGCGCGTCAGAAATGGCGGAATGTTCCCCTGCCGCTGCGTATCATCGCTTATATCGTCGGGCTGATCTTCCTACTGTGGTTGATCCTGTTCATCACGAAGGGCCGTTTCCTCAAACATCCGTTCGAGCGATTCCTCACAAGTCGGCTGGAGCGCCCGGTCAAGGTCGGTGGTGACTTCCAACTCTATTTCACGCCCATCACGATCAAGTTTCGCGCCGAGGGAATGACGATCGCCAACACGCCCTGGGCGAGCAGGCCACATTTCTTCCATTCCGACCTTATCGACACGCGGATCGCGCCGATCAGCCTGATCTTCGGCGACAAATATCGCGTTCGTTGGCTTGAGCTTCGCAACGCCGCCGCGGACCTCGAATGGTCGAGGGATGGCAAGAGCAACACATGGACCTTCGGTGACCCGAATAAGAAGGGAGAGCCGCTCAATCTGCCGCTCGTGCGCCGGGCGCTGCTTGCCGGAACGACCTTGCGCTATCGCGACCCCCGGATGCAGCTGTCCACCGACATTAAATTCGAAACGGTGAAGGCGCAGGATACGCGCTTCGCGAGTGACATCCGTTTCTCCGGCGACGGCACGATGCGCAGCCGTCCCTTCACTCTGCGTGGCGGACTGCTCTCGCCCAATGAGACCGTCACCGGCGGCAAGAACAGTCTCGCGCTCCACGCACAGTCCGGGCCGACAATTTTGGAGGTCAGCGGAACCTTGCCCGGCGCGACTGAGATTGAGGGAGCGGACTTGCGGCTGCTGACGCGCGGTCCCAATCTCGCGCTGCTGTTCGACTTTCTGGGCGTCGCCATCCCCGAAACCCGGACCTACCGCTTCACCTCCGCGCTCACCAAGCAGGGCGGAGAATGGCGTTTCACCCATTTGAAGGGCCGGTTTGGAGACAGCGACCTTTCCGGACGCATGACCGTGTCGCTCCCTGACAATCGCCTGCGTCTGAAGGCTGACCTCGCCACCCGCACCCTCGATATTGTCGATGTGGGTCCCTTCATCGGCTACAATCCCCAAAAGCTGGAAGCGCAGGGCGCCAGCGGCGCAATCGAGAATGTCGGTGGCAGGCCGCGCGTCCTGCCGGACGCACCGCTGAGGGTCGAGGCCCTGCGCAACTTCGATGCCAATGTTCGATACGACGTGCGCCAGGTCAGGGCGCCAAATGTGCCCATTTCCAATATCGGCCTTACGCTAGCGCTTGAGCGCAGCCTTTTGACGCTTTCGCCTCTCACTTTCGACATGTCCGGCGGGCATGTCAGTTCGGACATAGAGATTAACGCGCGGAATCAGCCGGTGCGTACGCGCTATGATGTGCGCCTGTCGCCGACTCCCATGGGCAAGCTGCTTGGCCGCTGGGGTGTTGAGGAATCTGGGACCACCGGCATCATCAAGGCGCGGGCGCAAATGACAGGTTCGGGCAATACAGTGCATGATTCGCTTAGTACCGCCAATGGCAGGATCGCGGTCATCCTGCCTGCGGGCACCATGTGGGCACGCAATGTTCAGCTTGCTGAACTGGACGTGGGCACCTTCATCACGAAGATGTTCGAAAAGAAGCTGAAGGAACCTGTCCAGATCAATTGCGGACTCATCGCCTTCACCGTTCGCAACGGCATCGCGGCGGCGGACCCGATCATCATCGATACCAGGAAGAACGTCATGCTGGGGCGGGGCGGCTTTTCCTTCCGTAATGAGAGCCTCGATCTCGCCTTCCGCGCTGACGGCAAGAAGTTCAGCCTGTTTTCCGGCCAATCGCCGGTCGGCATCACAGGCTATTTCGCGAAGCCCGGCATCAACGTCATCAGTCCTGAACTGATCGCGCGCGGCGGTGCGGCGGCGGCGCTGGGGATCGCGGCGAGCCCACTCGCTGCCGTGCTCGCCTTTGTCGATGTGGGCGACGCCAAGAGTGCCGCGTGTGGCCCCGTTCTCGCTGGCGCGACCGCCACTGCGCAGAGGACGAAAGGTGGGAAGCCCCGAGATGACGTAGGCCGGGGCACAACCTCAAAAGAAGAGTCCGGCAAGGCCAACGCCAGGGAAGAAAAGAAGCAGAAAAAGAAGTTTCTGGGGATTTTCTAGGGCAATGCTGCGAACGTAATTCATCGCGAGGGCTGCGATATGATCTTCGGCACCGCCCGCTGGGAAATCGGAACTGGCGACATTACCCGTTGCGCAACGGAAGCGATCGTCAACGCCGCCAATAGTTCCCTGCTGGGGGGCGGCGGCGTGGATGGTGCGATCCATCGAGCGGCAGGGCCTGAACTGCTCGCCGAATGCCGTATGCTGGGCGGCTGTCCAGTGGGGGAGGCGCGGATCACGCGCGGCTACAGCCTGCCCGTTGCCCATGTCATTCATACCGTCGGTCCGGTATGGCGGGGCGGGGCTTCGGGCGAACCCCGGTTGCTCGCCAATTGCTACCGATCATCGCTCGATCTGGCGCGGGAGCATAGCCTCCGCAGTATAGCCTTCCCTGCCATCTCCACCGGCATTTATGGCTATCCGAAAGAACTGGCCTCTCGGATCGCAGCCCAGACGGTGCGGAGCCAGCTTGCTGCTTTCCCGTCGGCCTTCGACCTCATCCTGTTCATCTGCTTCGATGACGAGAGCGCGCGTATCTATGCTGAAACAGTAACGGCGCTGGCCGCCTAAAACATCAATGCCTGAAACATCAATGAGCGTGATGTCCCTCGGCGAGCGCTTCCAGCACATCGTCTAGCCGAGCAGGATCGCCGATCGCGATAACCTGTCCGTCGCTTTTCGCCGTGATGGGGTCGCCCGCCCAATCGCACATCCGCCCACCTGCGCCTTCCACGACCGGGACGAGCGCGGCAATGTCGTGCAGCTTCAACCCGGCTTCCACGACGATATCGACATGACCCGACGCGATAAGGCCGTAATTATAACAGTCGCCGCCCCACACCGTGTCGCGGCACTGACCAGCCAGCTGCGAGAAATGCTCGCCGGTACAGCCCGGGAAATATTGCGGCCCAGTGCTGGCGACGATCGCTTCTTCAAGCGACCGGCAACTGCGGGCAGTGACCGGTGCGCCGTTGAAGGTCGTGGGCTGGCCCATCATACCTGCCCAGCGCTCTTGCGCGATTGGCTGGTCGATGATGCCGACCGTCGGCCATCCCGCCTCAGTCAGCGCGATAAGCGTGCCAAAGATCGGCCGTCCCGCAATGAAGCTGCGTGTGCCGTCGATCGGGTCGAGGATCCAGACTCGCTCCGCGTCTTCGCGTGTCGCTCCATATTCCTCCCCGATGATGCCGTCCTGGGGGCGTTCCTTTTCCAATATGGCTCGGATCGCTGCTTCCGCCGCCCGATCCGCCTCGGTCACCGGCGACCGGTCCGACTTGAATTCCATGTCGTATCGCGCGCGAAAAAAGGGCCGGATGGCCGCTGCCGCGGCGTCGGCGAGGCGGTGGGCAAGGGTCAGGTCATCGCGGGTCGTCATCGCTCCCGCCTAGCCGGAAAGCGCCTGCTGCGCTAGGCTTTGCCAACCTGTTCCTGATCGCGATGAAGGAGGGAAAACATGCCTGGCTCCCCACTGATCCCCGGCCTGCGCTATGCCGATGCTCCAGCGGCTATAAACTTCCTGCAAGACGCTTTCGGCTTTGCATTGCACGCATGTTATGAGGACGAAGCGGACCCGCACATCATCCACCACGCGCAACTCATATTGGGCGAGGGCATGATCATGCTGGGTAGCGCGCGCGATGGCGAGGCCGAGTCGCTCTACAGTTGGACGACGCCGCGCGATCTGGGCGGTGTCACGACCTGCATCTATGTGGTGGTCCCGGATGCCGACGCCCACTGCCTGCATGCCCGCAATCAGGGTGCGGTGGTGGTGAACGAGCCGCATGATAATCAGGGCTATCCCGGACGCGGTTATGAGGCGCTCGATCCGGAAGGGAATCTCTGGAGCTTCGGCACCTATGATCCTTGGGCAGCCGCCGTTTAAGCTTCGTCAATCCGCGCCGTTTATCGCTTCGTATCGGAAGGGAATCGTTGTGGCGCTGATCGGCTGGATCTTGAGTTTCGCGGCCTTGCTGGGCGCTCTCGCCATGCGGCAGGACGCGCCCGTCGGCGGGTCAGCTACCCTTTCCAACATGCTCCTGCTGCTGGCGCTGCTCGCCTGCCCGATGCTCTGGCGGGAAAAGCCGCTTGGCATTTCCCGCGCTCAGAGGGTCGTTGGCGGACTGATCCTTTTATTCTGCCTGCCCATAGTGTTGCTGCCGGGCGCCTAATAGAAGTCGCGCGGCGCAACTTCTCCTGTCAGTCGAACAGGCTGGAAACCGAGCTTTCGTCCGCAATCCGCTTGATCGCTTCGCCCAGCAGCGGGGCAATCGGCAGGTGACGGATGCTCTTGGCGGTGCACACCGTGTCCGTGCCCTGGATCGAATCGGTGATCACGAGTTCCTTGAGTTCCGACGCCTCGACGCGCGCAACCGCGCCGCCCGACAGCACGCCATGGCTCACATAGGCGACCACATCCTCTGCCCCTGCGGCCTTCAGCGCTCCGGCCGCGTTGCACAGCGTACCGGCCGAATCGACGATATCATCGATCAGGACGCAAAAGCGGCCCTTCACGTCGCCGATGATGTTCATCACTTCCGATTCGCCCGCGCGCTCGCGGCGCTTGTCGACGA